>JBLRXD010000170.1:0-9623 GCA_047920935.1 Pseudomonadales bacterium
GCGCATCGATGGGCTCCAGGCCGAAGGCCGTCTGCGCGGCGAGTCGCTGTCGCTGGCCGCGGCTGGGAGCTACACCCAGGTCGATGCCGAGCACACCGCCCGGATCGAGCGTTTCACCATGCAGCTCGGCAGCACCGCGGTTGCGGTCAACGGCCGGGTGGGCGAGCAGGTCGACGTGCGTTGGGATGTGAGCAGCACGGATCTGTCGGAACTGCTGCCGGAGGCCGCAGGTCGGCTGCGCAGCAGCGGCAACGTCGCCGGCCGCTATCCGCAGTTGCGGGTTGATGCCGAGCTGGACGGCCGCGATCTGGCTTATGGCGATCAGCGGATCGGCGAGCTGCTGCTGGTTGCCGATGTGGACCTCAGCGGCGTGTCCGAGTCGACGTTCGAACTCGTCGCCAGGGAGGGATTGCTGGCGGAGATGGAGGTGCAGCAGGTGGTCGCGAACGCCGACGGTACGCCGGTCGATCATCGTCTGCAGATTTCGCTGGCAGCGGACGACGTCGACGTCGCGGCCGGGCTGACCGGCAGCCTCGCCGAACCGTGGGACGAAACCCAGCGCTGGAACTTCGTCATCGATGAGGCGCTGTTGCGCTATGCCGCCCTGGCCCCCTGGCGTCTCGATGGCAGCGCCTCCGGCGTGCTTGGCCCGGACGCCGTGCGGATCGAACGGCATTGCTGGACGGCGGCGGATGCCGACCTCTGCCTGGCAGCCGCCGCGGGTCCACAGGGCGCCATGGTCCGTGCGGATCTGAGCGAGTTGGCGCTCGAGTACTTCCTACCGCTGGCGCCGGAAGCGACGCAGTTGGCGGGCGCGGTGACGGCGCGGGCCCACTTCGATCTGGCGCCCGACGGGCTGCTCGTTGGCGAGTTCCGTATGAATACCTCTCCGGGACAGGTGGTGCTGCCGCCGTTGGCGGACGCGCACGTGGTGGATGCTGGTTTGCCGCCAAGACTGCGCTTCGAGCCGAGTCAGGTGTCGGCGGTTCTGGAGACCGACCAGGCCCGGGTATCGGCGGCTGTCAACCTGGACTACGGGCGGATTCGCTTTGAGGCGATGACACCGGCGGGCGTGATGATCGGCGCCGACGGCCCCGGGCCGCCCCTGGGTGAGCAGGAGGTCACCGGCATGCTCGAGGTCGATGTGCCCGATCTGGCGTTTCTTCCCGAATTGCTGCCGGCGCTGGCGCGCACCGAGGGTACGCTGGCCGGCCGGCTGCAACTGGACGGAACGCTGCAGCAGCCGATTTCCAGCGGCAGCGTGGTGCTGCGCGATGGCGCCGCTACCATGCCGATGGCCGGCGTGCGGATCACCGTCTTCGCCGCCACCCTGGAGGGTCGCGGCCCCGAGGGTATCCACGTCGAGGCGGTGGCGGCGTCCGGCCCCGGCCGGCTGACGGTGGACGGCATCCTGCGGCTTTTCGGCGACGTGCCGTCCGCGGCGCTTGCCATTCAGGGCGCCGAGTTCGAGATCATGAATACCGAGGACGCGCGCATCCTGGCGTCTCCCGACCTGACCATGGAAGCCGACCAGCAACGCATCCTGGTGTCGGGCGTGGTCGCCGTGCCCCGGGCCGAGCTCACCCCGGTGATTCCGGAGCCGGGTGCTGCGTTGCCCTCGGCGGATCAGGTGCTGGTGGACGAGGTGGAGGAGGAGCCCGCGCCGCCCCGGGAGTTGTACGCCGAGATCCGACTGGTGCCGGGGGACGAAGTGTATTTCGTCGGTTTCGGTCTGGACGCCCGCATCGAAGGCGACGTGGTGGTGCGCGAGTCCCCGGCCACAGCTGTGCCCACCGCCACCGGCGAGTTGCGAGTCGTCGACGGAGAGTACCGGGCTTACGGTCAGGTGCTCGCCATCGAGCGTGGCCGCCTGTTCTTTGCCGGCGGTCCGGTGACCGAACCGGCGGTGGACATCGAAGCGGTGCGGCGGCCGCGGGAGGGCATCCTGGTGGGCGCGCGGGTTCGCGGCACCCTGGACGCGCCGGACTTCAGCCTGTTCTCCGAGCCGCCGATGAGCGAGCAGGACCAGCTCGCGTATCTGGTGCTGGGGCGGTCGCTGGACGAGGCGCCGGGCGGCGAAGGCTCGGTGCTGAGCCAGGCCGCGCTGGCTCTGGGACTGCGCGGCGGCGATGCTCTGGCGCAGCAGCTCGGCGACTGGATCGGCCTGGACCAGTTGGCCATCGTCACCCGCCCCGACGAGCCGGGGGCGGAGGACGACCCGGGTCAGGCGGCGCTGGTGATGGGCACCTACCTGTCGCCCAGGCTCTACGTCAGCTACGGCATCGGCCTGTTCGAGCCGGGTTCGGTGCTGCAGCTGCAGTACGAAATTTCCCGGCGCTGGCGGCTGGTGACCCGCTCCGGCGGGGAGGGCTCCGGGGTCGATCTGCTGTTCACACTGGAGCGTGGCGGTGATTGAGTCAATGGCAAGCGTGCCTGCAACGGCAAGGATTGCAGGCGCAGGCGAAAAATAAACTCAATCAAGGTTAGCCGCCGAGCTGCCGGCCCGCATTAACCCCGGTCAGGCTTGCATCAGTGATGACATGTGGTCCGACGCTTGCAGGGCTTCTTGTCAGTCCGCTCGCAAAAACCGAAGGAGATCAGATGAACGAGGATAGCCGCACCGCAACTGGAATGGCCGCCGCCAATCTTGCCGCGCAAAAGGCCAGGGAAGCGGTGGCTGCCGCATCACGGCGGCTGGACGAGGCGCATGCTGAGGCGCGCGCGGGCGCCGCGGCGTCTTCCGCCGTGGCGGAGGACGCGCGGCAGCACCTCGAGCGGCTGCAGCAGCAGGCGCGCGAACGGGCCAGCGGTTATATCCGCCGCAACCCCCTACGCGCCGCTGGGCTGGCTTTCGCCGCCGGGTATCTCATCGCAGTGCTCCGCCGGCTCTGACCGGCCCGCGCCGCCGCCGCGTGTAGGGCAGCGGCTGGTGAGCTGCGGGCTTGGCAGCTGCAGGTTGTACCTTGGTCGGGGCATCGAACTCGCCGAGCTCGTACAGCGCTTCCAGATCGTGAATCTCCACCGACCCCGAGCGCAGCGTCACGTAACCGCCTTCGCGCAACTGCTTCAGCGTGCGGCACACGTGCACCGAGCTGAGCGCCAGCATGTCGGCCACCAGCGCCTGAGACACGGGGAACTCGAATGTAGGTGAGTGACAGAATCCATTGACGCTCAAGCGGTGGTGAATCTCGGCCAGCAGGTAGGACAGGCGTTGGGTGGCATTGCCGTGGCTGATCCGGAGCAGCCGCTCCACCAGCGTTCGATGGCTCTGCGCGCGCTGTTGCTCGAGGGCTGCGTCAGAGGTGCTCGAGGCGCGCAGCACCACGTCGGTCAGGGCGATCAGCGAGTATCCGGCGTGGACCTCGTCCTGCAGGTAGATGCTGTCACCTGGTACGTAGAGATTGACGATGCGCCGCTCGCCACCCACGGTGTGCACGCAAGTGCACATCCAGCCCCGCTGGAGGTGGAGGACTTCCAGCGCCTCGCGGCGCAACTGCAGCGGTCCGGCTGGACATCGCAGCGGACCGATATCGCATCCATTTCCCGATAGGGATCGTCGGCCGTTGGTAATCATTGGCAACTCGCAGGCAAATATACTCTGGCGGCAAGCTTGCAATGCGTGTGCCACTGTGGCGCGAGCGGACGCTGCGGGTGCGCTGCGAAACTAACCTGACGATTGGCGCGCGCGAGGCGCTGACCGCATCACAGCTCGAAGCGATGCTGCTGTTCGCGCTCTTACAAAGTGGATACCATCAGCGCGCAATTCGCTGCTGGGGGAACCAGATCATGGCCATCTTCGACAAGCGCAAGGATACCGAGCCCGTGTCGACGGAAGCGTCCGCACACGCCGCTCCGGCTACCGATACGCGCGCCAAAGTGACCGAAACGTCTGCAAGAGGAACAGCGATGATCGGCAAGACGATAACGATCAAGGGCGATATCACCGGTGAAGAGAACCTGGTGGTCGAGGGTCGGGTCGATGGAACGATTCATCTCAAGAGCAATGACCTGACCATCGGGCAATCCGGCAGGGTCAATGCCAATGTTACGGCCAATGTGGTGCGTATCGACGGCGAAGTAACCGGCGACATCGTCGGCATCGAGAAAGTGGTGATCACCAAGACCGGCAAGGTGCAGGGCAACATCGTTGGTCCCCGGGTAACGCTGGAAGATGGCGCCAAGTTCAAGGGCAGCATCGACATGGATCCCACCGGCGCCGACCGAGCTGTCGGCAATCAGGCGCCCAGGCCCGCGGTGGTCGGCAGGGCCGCGGATGAAAAGGTGAGCGAGGTCGTCGGCAAGGTCTGAGTCCCGCCTGTCGAAGGCTTCCCCTCGGGGAGTAACGAATGAAGCCCACACGCGGCGGTGCCGGTCGGGCGCTGTGGGGCTGGGCATCGTCCTCCCCCGATCAACGTGAGACGGATGTGACGAAACCCGCCGCGCGCGATCGCGCGGGCGCTCGTGCGGCCGCGGAGTCGCGGCAGACGCTGCTGCTGCCGCTGCTGTTCGAGCAGGTCGACGAGCAACGGCCGTTGGTGGTTCTCGACGTTGGCGCCGGCGTTGCCGAAACGGTGGAATTCTTTTCGCGCTTCCGCTGTCGCCTGCACTTCGCCGATCTGTTCGATGCGCCGCAGTTGAGCGCGCCGCCGGGTGACGATGCCGAGGCGTACTTCGCCGAGGTTTTTGCCGAGTTGTGCGATTTCGGCGCAGAGACCAGATTCGATATCTGCCTGCTGTGGGATTTCCCCAACTATCTGCCGCTGCCGGCACTGCGGGCTTTCAGTGCGGCGCTGCGGCCGTTTCTCCATCGTGACACCCGCGGTCACGGCTTTGGCGCTTTCAAGGCCAGCGCGCCGGCCATGGCGGGCAACACGCCCGAGGTTCCGCTGCAGTTCGGCATCGACAACACAGACCAACTGGTCGTGAGGCCCCGCAGTACCGGCCTTGCCACTCGCTACTCCCACTCCCGGGCGGTGCTGGCGGATGTGTTCTCGTGCTTCGAGATCGCTCGCGGCACGCTGCTGCGGGATGGTGCCATGGAACTGCTGCTGCACACCCGGTATTGACCGGGATCGAGGGCCCAGGTGCTGGAAACTGCTGTGGTCGCCTTTACCACTTTTTTCGCGACCATTGGTCCGTTGGACGTGGGGGCGGTGTTCGCCGCCATGACGCCGGAGGCCAGCGCCAAGGCGCGGCGCCGCATGGCGCTGCGAGGGACCTTCATCGCCACCGTGATCCTGCTCACCTTCGCGCTGGCCGGGGAGCTGCTGCTCGGTAGCCTCGGCATCTCGCTGGCGGCGTTGCGCGTGGCAGGCGGTATTCTGCTGCTGCTGATTGCCATCGACATGGTGTTCGCGCGTCCTTCCGGAGGTACTTCCACCACCGAGGAGGAGCTGCGCGAGGGCGCCGGTAAGAGCGATGTGGCGGTGTTTCCGCTGGCGACGCCGCTGATCGCCGGGCCCGGCGCCATGGGCGCGGTGATCCTGCTGATGGCGGATGCGCAGGGAGACTACCTGCGGCAGGGTGTGGTGGTCGGCATGCTGCTCGCGGTGTTGCTGATCACGCTCGCCTCGCTGCTCTTGGCAAGCCAGCTGCAGCGCTATCTCGGGGTCACCGGGCTGCACGTAGTGAGCCGGGTGTTCGGCGTGCTGTTGGCGGCCCTGGCGGTGCAGTTCATGATCGATGGCATCATGGAGAGCGGCCTGGTCGCGGGGTGAGCGCGGCCTGGTGCTCAGGCCTGGCGCTCAGCTGATGCCGATCCAACGTTGCAGCGCGACCAGACCCCAGACCAGGCCTACCAGCACCAGGCTCAGCGCCACGGCGGCCGAACTCATGTCCTTGGCGCGCCCCGCCAACGGATGGTGATCCCGGCTGAAGCGGTCGATGGTTGCCTCCAGCGCCGAATTCAGCAGCTCCACGATCAGCACCACCAGGCAGACGCCGATCAGCAGCGCCGTCTGCAGCAGGGTCTCTCCCAGCAGAAATGCCACCGGCAGCAGCACCAGGGTGACGATGCACTCGTGGCGGAAGGCGGTTTCGTGCCGCCACGCCGCGCCCAGCCCCTGGGCCGAGTGTCGGGTTGCGTTGATCGCTCGCTGCATTCCGCCAGGTTTGGGTTTTTCCACGATGGTCAGTCGTCCGGACACGGGCCGTGCTCCACCTGAATGGTGGAGTGATCGATGCCGAAATCCTCCGCCAGCACCGACTTGATGCCGGCCACCACGCTGCCGATCTCCGCGTCTTCGTGCACGGTGGCATGCAGCGTCAGCAAGGGCTTCTCCGCAGTGAGGGCCCAGGCGTGCAGATGATGCACATCGCGGACTCCGGTAACGCGGGCGGTGAGGACGTTGCGGATCTCCTCGAGGTCGATGTCCTCGGGCACGCCTTCGAGCAGAATGTGGGTGGAGTCGCGCACCAGCCGCCAGGCGCCGCGGCCGAGGATGACGACGATGACCAGGGCCAGCAGCGGATCGGCGTACAGCCAGCCGGTGAGAT
Source organism: Pseudomonadales bacterium (assembly GCA_047920935.1). Lineage (GTDB taxonomy): Bacteria > Pseudomonadota > Gammaproteobacteria > Pseudomonadales > Azotimanducaceae > UBA7803. The sequence goes on from JBLRXD010000170.1 coordinate 6,496, forward strand.
AAACGATCAGAGCGGCCGAGATCGCCGCCACCGAGCCGAGAATGTCGCCGATGACGTGCCAGGTGGCGCTGCGAATGGTGGCGTTGTCCTGACCCTGGTGGAGCCAGCGGAAGGCGATCAGGTTGACCACCAGGCCCACGGACGCGATCGCCAGGGCTGGCAGCGGCAGCATCTCCTGCGGCTGCTGCAGCCGACTCCAGGCTTCGGTGACGATCCACAGGATCAGGCCGAACAGGGTCAGGCCGTTGATGAACGTCGCCAGTACCTGATAGCGATGATAGCCGTAGCTCAGGTTGTGGTCGTGGCCGCGTCGCGACAGTCGCAGCGCGTACCAGGAAAAGCCCAGCGCCGAGGCGTCGAGGAACATGTGACCGGCATCGGCCAGCAGCGTCAGCGAGTTGGTCAGCAGCCCGCCGACGACTTCGATCAGCATGAAGCCGGCGATGAGCATGAAGGCTCGCGCCACCACCCGCTCGTGATTGGCCGGGGTTGCCCCGTGGTGATGGGCGTGGGCGTGCGCCGCCACCGGCGTTACTCCCGTAGCAGGCGGGCGATTTCCGCCACGGCGCTGATGCCGGCTTCCTCGGTGGCGGCGACGGGCATGATGTTGAACAGGCGGCAGCCCGCGTCCCGGTAGGGCGCAAGGAATGCTGCGATGTCCGCGGCGCGGCCGTAGGGGCTGTACTTCTCGAAGCGCTCGAACGGGATCCGGTAGAAGTCTTCCATGCCGCGAGCCAGCCGAGCGCGGGCGTGATTCGGATCGTCGTCGATGCCGACCCAGACCTGGAGCCCGTGCAGTTGCGGTTGCGGCCGGCCCAGGTCAGCGGCCTGAGCGTCGATGTTGCGCACCACGGTGGCGAAGCGATCGGCCGAGGTCCACACGGCCAGCCAGCCGTCGCCGAAGCGCGCCGCCCGCGCCAGGGCCGCATCGGCACGGCCGCCGATGATCATGGGGATGCGGGGTTGCGGTGCGGGCTTGATCCAGCCGCGCTCGAACTGGAAGAACTCACCGTGATGGTCCACCGGCTCACCGTCGAGCAGGCGCTGCACCACGTCCAGGCACTCGTCGGTGCGCCTGCCCCGAGTGCGGGGGTCGACCCCGCACATGGCGATTTCGTTGCGGTCTTCGCCGCCCACGCCGACGCCGAGGATCAGTTGCCCCGGGGCGGATTCCGCCAACGTGGCCAACTGCCGGGCCACCGGCAGCGGATGCCGCAGCGCCAGCAGATAAACGCCGACGCAGACCTTCAGGCGCGCATCCTGCGCGGTCAGGGTGGCGGCATTGATCAAGCCATCCATGCCGGCGCCTACGTGGAAACTGACGTGATCGGCCACGAAGACGTGGTCGATGCCCTGCTCGACGATCTGCGCCACCAGTTCGGCGCGTCTGCCGTGCGGCGAAGTGAGCAGCGCAGGAGAAGCCAGAGTGCCGATCTGCATCACAGCATCGTCCTCGGATCGATGCCCAGCATGACCTTGCCGACCACCTCGAAAGTGGGCTGGGCGACCATGATGTGCTGGGTGGCGACGTGGACGTCGCGGAAGCAGCGCTGCAGCACGCTATCGTCGTAGATGGCCGAGCCGCCGGCGGCGTGGTAGAGCAGATCGACGGCCTCGGCAGCCGACCAGGCGTTGTTGCTCGCTGCCAGCCGCAGGTCGGCCTTCACTTCCATGCCCAGCCGACCGTCGCCGGAAGCTTGGGCCCAGGCGCGGGCGATGGCCTCGCCGGTGTAGGCGCGGGCGGCCCCCACCAGCGCCTGAGCGCGGGCCAGATCGTGCTGCGCGCCGGAACGTTGCGCCAACGAGCGGCGGCTGCCGGTAGGCACCTTCTCGGTGGCGAGCGCGATGAATGCCTCTATGGCGTGCTCGGCGATGCCCAACGCCACTGCGGACACGCCCAGGGCCAGCAATCCCAGAGTGGGAAATCGGTACAGCGGCGCGTCGATGCGCGCGCGCTTGCCAAGGACCGTCCAGCGACCATCGGGCACCAGCAGGTCGGTGACCTCGATATCGTGGCTGCCGGTGCCGCGCAGCCCGGATGTGTGCCAGGTGTCGTGGATGGTGACCTCGGCAGCGGGGAACATCACCAGCAGCGACTCGGGCATGCCGCGCTCGCTTTGCCGCGGCGCGCCGTCTTCCAGGACCAGGCAGCCGCCGCAGATCCAGTCGGACACCTGGCTGCCGCTGCCGAACGGCCACCGCCCTGAGACCCGGTAGCCGCCGTCTACCGGCTCGGCCCGGCCCAGCGGCGCGGTGACACCGGTGGTGATGCAGTCAGGGTCGGCACCGTAAATAGCCTGGGCCCAGCGCTCCGGCAGCGACGCGGACAGTATTCCCGTCGTGGTGGCGATCATCTGGCACCAGCCGACCGCGCCATCGCTTCGCGCGGTGGCCCGCAGCGCGTCGAAGAACTGCTGCGGATGCACCTGACTGCCGCCGTAGCAAGCCGGCACCAGCAACCGGAACATGCCTGCCTGGGCCATGCGTCGCGCCAGATCGAGGGGCATGCGCCGTGCCGCCTCGATGGCGGCGGCGCGGTCGCGGATTTCATCGTGAAACGACTGCGCCAGCGCAACGGGATCCTGATGGGGCATGGGGGCCGCTCCTTCCACTGTGTCGGGGATCATCACCTCGAGGCTGCGCGGGATCGAGAGGTGCCGAGAACGCGAGCTACTTCATCATCATTCATTCCGGTATGGTTGCGGATTACACCGGTTCCGACAACACGAAGTTAAGGGGGATTTTCATGGAACGTATGTCGCTGCAGTTCGACGGTAAGGTCGCGGTGCTGAAATTCAATCATCCGGAGGTCATGAATGCGGTGGGCGCGCAGATGCTCGCCGATTTCACCGAGGCCGTACACGAGGTGAGAGACCCGGCCAATGGCGCGCGCTGTCTGCTGCTCACCGGGGAGGGCCGCGGGTTCTGCGCCGGCGCCAACCTGCAGGACGAGAACCGGGGTAAGCGCAAGGGTGGCGCCGGAGACGGCCTGCGCAGCGGCTATCACCCGCTGCTGCTGATGCTGCGGGATCTGGACATGCCCGTGGTCACCGCGGTCAACGGCGCCGCCGCCGGCGTCGGCATGAGCTTCGCCGTGATGGGCGACATCGTCTGCGCCTCGAAGGGCG
>JBLRXD010000171.1:0-9466 GCA_047920935.1 Pseudomonadales bacterium
GTCTACGACGGCGACCTGGAAGCCGAGCAGGGCGTTCCCGACAACGCGCTGCAGCTCAAGACTTTGTTCAAGGCACATCGGGGGCTGCTGATCGCGACCCCGGAATACAACACCTCCATCAGCGGCGTCTTGAAAAACACCATCGACTGGGTGACGCGACCGGTGCCCAATGAGCCGTTTCTCGCCTGCTTCAACGGCCACGTGGCGGCGCTGCTGTCGGCGTCCCTCGGACCGATGGGTGGGATCCGCGCTCAGGCGCACCTGCGGCAGATCCTCGGTGGGATCGGCGTCACCGTGATTCCCGAGCACTGGGGAGTACCTGGCGTTGGCGAGGCCACCTTCGACCCCCAGGGAGGGCTGGCCGATCCGGCTGGGCAGGCCATGGTTCGCCGGGTCGGCAGCAGCCTGGCGCTGTTTCTGAACCGACTTGCCGACTGATCCGGGGAAAGCACTGTGACCTCGGTAGAATCGCCTTCGCCGTACGCCGATCCGCTGCAGAGCATCGGCTATTTGTGTCGGATCAACTTCCGCATGTTCGCCCGCGAGTTGGAGCGGCGCATCGCCCGGCACGGCGTGAGCAGCGGCCAGTGGCGCTCGCTACGGGTGCTGTGGGCGGAAGACGACATCACTCAGCGGGAGTTGAGCCAGAGAGTCGGCGCCACCGAAGCGACCACCGTCCCCATCATCCGCAGTCTGATCCGCGATGGCTTTGTGACGCGCACGCCGCACCCTGACGACCGCCGTAAGGTGCGCATCCGATTGACGCCCAAGGCGCGACGCCTGGAGCAGAAGCTGATGCCCTACGTGGCGGAAGTCAACGAGATGGCGATGCGCGGGCTCAGCGCCGAAGACTGCGCCACCACACGCCGGGTGCTGGCCCGGATGTACGCAAACCTGGCAGAGCCCGGCTGCTAGCGATTCGTGCCTGGCTTCATGCGGGCGTCTGCTTTCAGCTTGGCGGTCAGGTTTTCGCGCATGCGGATCGCCGTGCGCAGGAATACGTCGAGATCTTCCGCCGGTATGCCGGCGGTGGCGACGTCGTTGATTTCCTTGGCGTAGGGCAGCAGCTTCTGCTCCAGCCGCCGGGCCTTCGGGGTCAGATGGATCTTGATGCGGCGGCGGTCCACGGTGTCACGTTTGCGGCGGATCAGACCCGCCTTCTCCATGCTGTCGAGCAGGATGACCGTGGACGATTCCATGAGGTTCACTTCGTCGGCCAGCTCCCGCTGAGACATGTCCTCGCGCCGCCATAGCGCGCGCAGCACGTACCAGAAGCCGTTGGTGATTTTGTGTTTACGGATGTGACGCTGCAACAGCCGGTCGAAGGCGCGGTGGGTGGCGCGCACCTGATATCCGGGGCTGCGCAACGGGTCGGGGTCGAAATCGTTCTCGCTCATGGGGCTGGTCATGTTGCGTTGGGACGGCACCGTCATGATAGCGAAAACCGCGGCTCCTCAGGAGGCCGCCGCGGCCCCGGAAGAGGGCCCTTCGACGGCGGCCCCGGGCGAGCCGCCGCATTGACATCCTTTGGGGCCAAAGTATTATGGCCCGTGGCAAAATGACAGAGAATCCACGGAGAAATCACCAGCACGATGAGCAAGCCCCGTTTGATCTGGCCGTCGGAGGGCAGCGCTGCGCTGCCCTACCGGATCTATACCGACCCTGACATCTACGCCGAGGAAATGGCGCGGATCTTTCGTGGCGCCAGTTGGGCCTACGTTGGACTCGAGGCCGAAATTCCAGCCGCTGGAGATTATCGCGTCACCCGCATTGGCGACCGCTCGGTGGTCATCAGCCGCGGTGACGATGGCGAGATCCACGGCTTCGTCAACCGTTGCTCGCACCGCGGCGTACGATTGTGCCGGCAGCAGCGCGGCAACGCCCGCTTCTTCGTGTGCCCATACCATCAGTGGTCGTACGACAACATGGGCAACCTGCGCGGGGTGCCGTTCATCAACGGCGTCAAGCAGTTGGGCGGCATGCCGGAGGACTTCCGCCGCGCAGACCACGGCCTGCCGCGGCTGCGGATCAGCACCCGTCACGGGGTCATCTTTGCCAGCTTCGACGACTCCGTGGCGCCGTTGGAGGCGTATCTCGGCGAAACCAATCTTGCCTATTTCGACCGAGTGTTCGACGGGCGCGGCCTGCGTCTGCTCGGCTACTCGCGTCAGCTCATCCCCGGCAACTGGAAGCTGATGTTCGAGAACATCAAGGATCCGTATCACGCCTCGCTGCTGCACGTGTTTCTGGTTACCTTCGGCCTGTTCCGTGCCGATCAGAAGTCCCAGGTACGGATGGACCCGACCGGTCGCCACGCGCTGTTGATCTCGGAGCGGGGTGCGGCCGGACAGTCCGATGCCACCCGGGAGATCGCCAACGTGCGCGAGGATTTCGTCCTGACCGATCCTCGCCTGCTCGATCCGGTGCGCGAGTTCCCGGGAGATGCAACTGTGGTGATGCAGACCATCTGGCCGAATCTGATCGTGCAGCAGCAGTCGAACACGCTGGCTTTGCGGCAGATTCAGCCGCGCAGCCCCAACGAATTCGAGCTGCACTGGACGTTCTTCGGCTACGACAGCGATGACGAGGAAATGACCCTCCGCCGCTTGCGCCAGGCGAACCTGATGAGCGCCGCCGGGCTGGTGTCTGGGGACGACAGCGAGGTGATCAAGCTGGCACAGGACGGCGTGCGCGAGAACGCGGAGGAACAGGGCGTGCTGCTCATGGGCGGGCGCAGCAGCCAGGACGAGAACCACATGGTCACCGAGGCGGCCGTGCGCGCTTTTTACGATCACTACCGGGAGGTCATGGAGTTCTGATGTCGGGAGTAGATCACGTGCTGCAGCATGAGCTGGAGCAGCTGTACAGCCGCTACGGCGGCCTGCTGGACGATGGGCCGCTGGTCGAGTGGCCGGAGCTGTTCACCGAGGCATGCCTTTACCTGCTCATACCGCGCGACAACTTCGATCAGGGTCTGCCGCTGGCGATCATGCGCTGCGAGAGCCGGGGCATGCTGGTCGATCGCATCCGCGCGTCGCAGGAGACGATGATGTACGAGCCGAGATACCTTCGTCACCAGATCACCAACGTGCGGGCGAGCGTCGCTGCCGGCTCGGGGGAGATCGACGCGTGCGCCAACTACAGCCTGTTCGAGGTGCTTGCCGACGAACTTCCCCGGGTGCTGTCCGTCGGCCGTTATCTGGACAAGATAATCCGCAGTGACGATGGGCAGTTGCGCTTCCGCGAGAAGCGATGCGTCTACGATTCGGTGCTGGTGCCCAACACCATCGTCTACCCCATCTGACCAGGCCGCAAAGGCATCGCCTTCTGGAGAAGGCTCCTACGGAACGTTTACTGCGGCGCGACCGGTGGCGGCGCGCAGGGCGTTGGCCTGGCCGGTGTCCAGGTACTCGTCGATGCGGACGATCTTACCGTCGCGCACGATCATGAACATGCACGCCGGAATGAGGAATTCCTCCCCTGTGCGGGTGGTGCAGTGCAGGTTGTGGCGTTGCATGACCCGCTCGCCGTCCAGCGCCAGACGCTCGATGACTTCGTAGCGGATCCCGGCGGTACTGTTGATCAGGCCTCCCAGGGTGCGCAGGTTCTCGGATTTGCTCTGGGCGACGTTGGAGAAGTTGTGCCAGACGGCGACGTCGTCAGCGTACAGCGCCGCGACCCCGTCCGGGTTGCCGGCCTCGATCTGCGCAAACAGCGCGCCGGCTACCTGCAGAATGGCTTCACTCATGCCTGACTCCCGTTGATGGCTTAATCTCGCGGTTCATTCCGGCCGGAGCATCTCGAAGGTCTCACGCACCGCCACGTAATCGAAGTAGCCGAGCCGACCAACCTGGGCCAGCGCCAGTGCGTCGATGCGCCCGTCCTGGATCAGCGTGTCGTCGATGTGAATGCCGATGACCGTCGCGAGCACCAGATGGCTGCCGCGCTGATCGGCCGCCGACGGCAAGGCGATGATGTCGAAGACCTGGCACTCCAGCGCGGCGCGTGCCTCCCGCACCCGCGGAGGGCGAACGGCAATGGAAGCTTGCGGATTGACGTTCGCGTGATCGAACTCGCTCACGCCGTGGGGCAGATCGCGGGACGTGTCGTTCATGGCTGCGGCAAGCTCCATGGAGACGATGCTGGCGGTGAATTCCGGCAGGCGCCGCAGATTCGCCAGAGTATCCTTGGGCGCGCCGTGCACGCCGTGCACGCCGCGGGCGTTGGGGGCGAAGCCGACGATGGGCGGATCCGCGGAGAAGGCGTTGAAGTACGAAAACGGCGCCAGGTTCGGGGTGCCATGATGGTCGAGGGTGGCGATCCAGCCGATGGGCCGCGGCCCGACCAGCGCGTTCAGCGGGTTGTGACGCAACGGCGGCGGGCGTGGGTCCGTGCGTGGGTCGTAATACACGATCTCAGCCCTCGGCGAGTCCGGATGCCTCGAGCAGGGCATCGAGGCGCTGCGCCAGTTCCGGTGTGGCCGGCGCCATGGGCAATCGGTGCTCGTTGTCGGTGATGATGCCGAGGCGCTTGGCCAGGTACTTGACGGGAATCGGGTTGGTGTCCCAGAACACGGCGCGGTTGAGTTCGAGCAATTGGTAGTGCAGTGCGCGGCCCCGTGGCAGATCGCCTGCCGCCATGGCGTTGCAGAGTTCGGCGATGCGCCCAGGCACCAGGTTGCCCACGGCGTTCATGACCCCGCAGGCGCCCAGCGCCAGCATGGGCAGGCTGAGTTCTTCGAGGCCGACGAAGATCCGGAAGCCTTCGCCAAATTCCGCCAGGCAATCGCTGAGCAGCGCGAGTTCGGTGGACGCGTGCTTCATGCCCACCAGGGTGGGGGTCGTCGCGGCGATGGCGTGCAGGCTGTCCATCTCCATGGAGACGCCGGCACGGCCCGGGATGTGGTAGATCATCAACGGCAGGTCGGTGCGGCTGCCGAGTTCCTGGTAGTAGCGCACCAGCCCGCGTTGGGGCGGCCGGATGTAGTATGGGGTGACGATGAGCAGGGCGTCGGCGCCGGCACGGGCAGCGAACTCCGTGAGGGTCACGGTTTCCGCCAGCGACTGCGAGCCGGTGGCTGCCACCACGGGCGTGCGGCCTGCGGAGACCTCCACCGCCGTCTGCACCAGTCGGTTGCGCTCCTCCACCGTCAGCGTGCTGGGCTCGGCGGACGTGCCGTTGACCAGTACCCCATGGCCGCCGTGGTCGATGTGACGCTCTACCAGTCGGGCATAGCACTCGAGATCGACCTCGCCGTTCCTGAAAGGTGTGATCAGCGGCGTGATCGACCCGCGCAGCGACGCCGGCGGCGATATCATGAGTTCGTCCTGTTGGTATCGAATCCGGCGTGGCTGCCGAGAATGCGGCCCGGCTTGGAGAGATCCTCCTGCCACAACAGGGATTCCATGAAGATGTTGAGCGGCTGATCCTGAATGGTCAGCTCGTAGACGGAATCCGCCGAGTAGGAGGCGTGATTGTGCACCGCCCAGCCGGGCGCCGACACCATCAGATCGCCAGCCCGCCACTCGTAGCGCTTGCCCTCCACGCGACTGTAGCCGCTGCCATGGAAGTAGTAATTGATCGCCGAAGACACGTGGCGGTGGGGCCGGTCGACGATGTCCGGCGGGCGTATGGTCATGGTTGCGAAGAAGTTCGGGGTGGTGCCGTTGAAGCGGTCGGTGCGCGGGTTGTACAGCAGGTACAGCCGCCGCCCCACGTAGTCGCTGCCCAGGGCTACGAGTTCGTCCAGGTTGGCCTTGACGTCCTCCCACGGCCAGTGCAGCGCCCGCGACGGTACCTCCGGCGGGTTGATGAGGGTTTCGTAGGGCATCAGCGCCGCGCCGTCGGCCCCTATGGTGCGGGTGGCGATGCGCCGGCCGCCGGGTTCGGCATGGAGTTCAGTCGGGGCGCTCGCGGCTGTTTCGGTCGGGTCTTCCTCTACCAGGTGCACGCGCATCATCTCCAGCAGTGCGGCGTTGGAGTAGGTCAGCCGCACCTGCAGGTGGTTACCGTCGTTGCGATGCCGGTACACCGACCAGGCGGGATGGTTCCAGACGTCGTATTGCTTGAAGTGAACGTCGCGCTCGCCGACGCGGGTGGTGCCGCTACCGCGAATGCAGAAATTGACTTGGGTGGAATTGTGGCGGATGGGAGCGGTTTCCTCACCCGGCTTGAGGACGTCGATGCTCACCTGCACCCCAGGCGTCAGACCGCGCCCCGGATCCGGGGCGGCCGGGTGCACCAGCAGCGTCTGCCGTCGGCCGTTGGCCGGCCGCGGCAGGTCGGCGAGACGGGCAACCTCCTGGTCGATGAGCGCCCGGGAAATCGTAACGGGCGGCCAATCCCGGGCGGGCTTGAGGCGATCGGGCGCACATGGCGTCAGCGCGGCGCCGCTGCGATCGAGCAGAACGACTTCGGCATCAGTCATTGGGGTTTCCTCGATTCGGGCGCGGCGGCATCACGGGGGAAGATCGACTCGACCGGAGCTTCGATGGCCAGGCAGTTCACCAGCATGGCATGGGTGGTGTAACGGGCCATGACCATCAGCACCGCCACGGCGTCCGCCGGGCCCAGCGCGTCCACCACCTGCTCGAGTTCGGCGGTGACACCGTGTCCGTCGTTGCGCACCGCCGCGATTACCAGTCGTTGCACCGCTCGTTCGAGGGACCCCAGATCGGCGTCGTCAGGCGCCAGTCGCTCCACCTCGGCTACCCAGTCGGCGCCGAATCCCAGCTTCACGGCGAGCCGCTCGTGCTGATTGCGTTCGTAATCCACCTGCTTCATAACCGACACCGTGAGCGCGATCAGCTCGACGATGCGGATGTCGAGGCCGCCCTTGGCCGCATCGGTGAAGTCGATGAACGCCGCCAGGGCGTCCGCCTGATGCGCGGTTGCCGCGAAGAACTCGCCGAGGTAACCGAGGCGTTGGTACTTCGGTTGCAACCGCTCGGCAATTGCGGCGGGCAACTGGTTGAAGCTCAGCCGGGGAATGCTGTCGGTCACCAGAAGCTCCGCCGCCTCAGAGGCGGTGTGCGAGCGTCAGACCATAGGTCCGAGGCAGGCCGAAGAACTTCTGGTTGAAGAAGTTGGCCGTCGGCACGAAACCGCTGACGTAGGTTTTGTCGCTGCAGTTCTTGCACCAGCCCTGCACCCGCCAGCGCTCGTCGTTGCTGCGCCAGCCGATGCTGCCGTCGAACAGCCAGAAGCCGCCGGTGCGTGCTTTCGGGTTGTTGGTGACGCCGTCGGTGAAGAACTTGCTCTCGTAGTTTCCCGAGGCGTTGACGAACAGATTGCCGATGGGCGTGGGGATCTCGTAGGAGGCGCCCAGGTACGTCTGTACTTCCGGCGCGCGCGACAGTTCGAAGTCGCTATTGTCGGTTTCTATCAGGAATGTGCCATTGCCCAGATCGAGCACGCTGCCGCAATCCGACACGGGATCAGTCGCCGCGACCGGGCCCGCCAGGCTGGCGCAGAACTTGTCGTATTCGGCATCCAGCAGGCCCAGCGACGCCCGCAGGGTGAGGCCGTCTATCGGCACCGCGGTGACCTCGAGTTCGATGCCTTTGTTGGTCGCCTCGCCGATGTTCTGGGTTGCGGTCTCCTGTCCGGTGGGGTTGCTGGGGGACGGGATGAAAACGTCGAACTGCAGGTTTTCGAACGTGGTCAGGAACGCCGTGGCGTTGACCCGCAGACGCCCCTCCAGCCACTCCGACTTGACGCCGACTTCATAGGATTCGGCCTCCTCGTCATCGGTGGGACCAACCGCGAAGCTCGAAGATGCGCGCGGGCCGAACTCGCCGGCTTTGAATCCCTGGCTGAAGCTGGCGTAGGCCATGAGATCCGGGGTGAAGCGGTAGTCGAAGCCAAGTTTGAACGAGGTGTTGCTGCTGCTCAGTTTGCCGGCGATGGAGCGCGGCAAGGTGCGCATGAGGCTCAGTGGTGGAATGGTGCTGACGTCCTGGGCGTCGAGGTTGGGGAAAAATGCACCGGGATTGCGCTCGAAATCCTTTCGCTCCCGGGTGTGACGGACGCCGAAGGTGACGTTGAGGTCGTCGCTGAGCGCGTAGATGGCCTGGCCGAAGGCGGCGCGGCTGTCGTTGTCCTGGGTGGCGTAGTCGGCGGAAGGCCCGAGGGTGGGGAACGCCTGGGTCAACTCGTGCTCTTGCTCGAAGTAGTACAGGCCGAGCACCAGATCCAGGTTACGGCGCCAGTCGTCCATGCCGATGAAATTGGATTGCAACCGCAGTTCCTGACTGAACTGCTCGTGTTCCTGCTCACGGAACGTGGGAAAGAACGGTATCTCGGTTTGATCGAAGTCGTTGGCCGTGAAATCGTCGGTGCTGATGAAGCCGGTCACCGAGGTGAGCACGAAGTTGCCCAGGTCCCAGTCGACGATGGCGGTCGCGCCCGACTGGTCGGTGTTGTGGAACTCCAACGCGTCTCGGCCCACGGTGAAGGTGCCGTCGTCGGGGCCGGTGAACTGCAGCAACTGGCCCGGATCCGGGTCGTTGGTGCCGCCGGGCGCGCCGTTACGGGCCTTCATGCGGTGCCCGATGACGGTGGCCGTCACGGTTTCGGTGGGCGTCCACACCAGCGTGCCGCGCACCGTGTCCATGTCCTGGCCGTCCAGGTCGTTGCCGTTGACGCGATTGGTGAAATGACCATCGTAGTTCTGCAGCAGCACCGAGATCCGCCCGGACAGCTTGTCGGCGATGATGGGCGCCTGCAGCGCGCCGCGGAAGTCCATGCGGCCGTAGTTGCCGGCGGTGACTTCGCCTTTGTAGTCGAAGCTGCCGTCGGGCTTGATGGTGCTGATGTTGATGCCGCCGGCAAGCGAGTTCTTACCGAAGGTGGTGCCCTGGGGGCCACGCAGCACTTCCACCCGGTCGACGTCGAAGAAATCGATGAGCGACGCCACCGGCCGGGACAGGAACACGCCGTTGACGGAAACGCCGGCGCGCATCTCGTTGGTGGATTCGATGTTCTGCTGGCCCATGCCGCGAATGTGAATGGCGGCGGAGTTGGGGAACGTGGTGACCGGTTGGATGCGCACGTTGGGCGAAGCGGGGCCGACGTCGCGCAGATCCAGCGCGGTCAGATTCTCGAGCATGACCTCGCTGAAGGCCGTGACCGACATCGGCGCCTCCTGCAGGGTCTCCTGCCGGTAGCGGGCTGTGACGACGATTTCTTCCATCGGCTGGGCGCGCTCTCCCGTGCCGGCCGCAGACGCGCTTTGCGCGTGGGCGTTGGCTGCCAGCAGGCCGCACAACAGGGGCGCCAGCAGTGCGCCGTGAGCGTTAGATCGTTGCATAACATCCCCTCAGCAATCCGGATTGGTCATTCTCTCGCCGGAAATCCTACCGCTCGGAATAATACTTCGCAAGCAAAGTGATATTTCAATGCTTCTGTATGGAAGTATTTTACCGGGGAGCTGGGCCAGGCGGGTGGTCACTGAGGTTGCGGCAGG
>JBLRXD010000172.1:0-9355 GCA_047920935.1 Pseudomonadales bacterium
CGGAGGGGGCAAGCGAGGGCGAGCAGGTGGTTTTCGGCCGTCCCCGGGCTCGAATTCCCACAGGCGCTGACCCGCCTACCGCCGGGCGTGTGGCCGGGGGGGATCAGTCGCCGGCGAGGGTCATGGCGCCGACGAGGATGCTCGGCGCGCGGATGTTGCCGCGCTCGTCGGGGTCGTCACCGAGCAACTCGACGCTGCGCCACATGTCCTTGAGGTTGCCGGCGATGGTGATCTCGTCCACCGGGTAGGTGATCTCGCCGTTTTCCACCCAGAAGCCGGAGGCGCCTCGCGAGTAGTCGCCGGTGACGCCATTGACGCCCTGCCCCATCAGTTCGGTCACCAGCAGGCCGCGGCTCATGGCGCGCAGCAACTCCGGCACCGGCCGGGTCTCGCCGCGCACCGCGAGGTTGAAGACACCGCCGGCGTTGGCGGTGGTGCGCATGCCCAACCGCCGCGCCGAGTAGCTGGAGAGCAGATAGTTTTCCACCACGCCCCCCGCCACGAACGCTTTCGACCAGGTGGCGACGCCATCCCCGTCGAAGGCGGCGCTGCCGATGCGGCCGTGCAGATGCGGCTCCTCCACCAGGCTCAGATGCGATGCGGCCACGGATTCGCCAAGCGAGTCGAGCAAGTACGAAGCCTGGCGATACTGCGCGCCACCGGCGAGGGCGCCGAGCAGATGGCTGACCAGCCCGGACGCCACCTCCGGGGCGAACAGCACCGGAAAGCGCCCGGTCTGCACCCGCCGCGGCGACAGCCGCGCCACCGCCCGCTGCGCAGCCAGCTTGCCGACCTCGGTCACCGCCTGCAGCCTGGTGGGATCGCGGTTTACCGTGTACCAGTAATCGCGCTGCATGCCGCCGTCGTCCTCGGCGATGAATACGCAGCTCACACCGTGGCGAGTACCGAGATAACTGCCGATGAAGCCGTGGCTGTTGCCGTAGATCCGGCAGGATTGTTGCGTGCTGACCTGTGCGCCCTCCGAATTCACCACCCGGCCGTCGTAGGCGAAGCCGGCACTCTCGCACTCCAGCGCCAGTGCCTCTGCTCTCGCCGGCTCCATGTCCCAGGGGTGAAACAGCTCGAGATCGGGCAACGAACGCGGCATCAACTCGGCGTCGGCAAGGCCGTTGCACGGGTCTTCCTGGGTGTAGCGAGCGATGTTCGCGGCGGCAGTGACCGTCTCGCGGATCGCCTGACGGCTGCTGTCCGAGGTGCTGGCGGAACCCTTGCGGGCGCCGTGGTAGACGGTGATGCCGAAGCCGCGATCCTGATTGAACTCGATCGTCTCCAGATTGCCCTTGCGCACCGAAACCGACAGCCCGATATCGGCACTCACCGAGACTTCGGCTGCGCTGACCCCCTGCTTCGCCGCTTCCGCCAGGATTTCGGCCACCAGGGTCTTCAGCGCGGCTTCTTCATTGCGCAGATCGGCGTCGCCTCGGGAGGTTTCGATGAGCTTGGTCATGCTGAGATCCATCGCCACTGTGGGTAATCATTACGTCGGGAGCTGCTTTCGAACTGGAAAATCGGCCGGGATCGGGTAGGCTGCGGTGCATGGCACCCTCCAAACGCGTACCCAAGCAAGACCCTGCGGACTCCTCCGCAGACTTCCAGCAGCAGGAGGTGGTGAGCAAGTCTGCGCGCAAGCGCGAGGCGTTGGGCCTGCAGGCGCTGGGGCGGCAGCTTACCGAGCTCAAGCCCGCCCAACTGGCCGACCTGGGCCTGCCGGAGCGGCTGCTCGCTGCCATTCTCGACTATCAGCGGTTCTCGGCCCACGAAGCCCGGCGCCGGCAGCTGCAGTTCATCGGCCGGCTGATGCGAGATCTGGACGTGGCGCCCATTCAGGAAGCGCTGGACACGTTTCAAGGGCAGTCGGCCCAGGCCCAGTACCAGTTCCATCAGCTGGAACTCTGGCGCGAGCGGCTGCTTGCCGACCCCGAGGCGTTGACGGCGTTTCTCTCCGAGCATCCGGATGTGGAGGCGCAGCAGTTGCGCCACCGCATCGCGCAGGTACGCAAAGCCCGGGATGAAACCCAGCAGCGCACCGCTTCGCGAGCACTGTTCCGCTTCCTCCGCGACAACGTCCACCCCGACTGAAACACCGCCCAAGCCGCTCACCCGGACTGAGTTCCGCCCACGGTCACCTCGTCGATCTTCAGCGTCGGCTGACCCACGCCGACCGGCACGCTCTGGCCCTCCTTGCCGCAGACGCCCACGCCCTGATCCAGCGCCAGGTCGTTGCCCACCATGGAGATGCGGTTCATGACCTCCGGGCCGTTACCGATCAACGTGGCGCCGCGGATCGGCCGGGTCACCTTGCCGTTCTCGATCAGGTACGCTTCGGTGGTGGAGAACACGAAGCGGCCGGAGGTGATGTCGACCTGACCACCACCGAAGTTGACGGCGTACAGGCCGCGGTCGACGCTGGCGATGATCTCCTGGGGGTCGTGATCGCCGGCGCGCATGAAGGTGTTGGTCATGCGCGGCATCGGTAGATGGGCGTAGCCCTGGCGGCGGCCGTTCCCCGTGGGGCGCACACCCATGAGTCGGGCGTTGAGCTTGTCCTGCAGATAGCCTTTGAGAATGCCGTTTTCGATGAGCACGGTCTCACCCGTGGGGGTGCCCTCGTCATCCACGGTGAGCGAGCCGCGTCGATCCATTAAGCTGCCGTCGTCCACCACGGTGCACAGCGGCGATGCCACCTGCTGACCCATGCGGTTGGCAAAGGCGGAACTGCCCTTGCGGTTGAAATCGCCCTCGAGGCCGTGGCCCACGGCCTCGTGCAGCAGCACGCCGGGCCAACCCGGGCCGAGCACCACGGTCATGGCGCCAGCGGGCGCGTCTTCGGCTTCCAGATTCACCAGCGCCGTGCGCACCGCTTCGCGGGCGAGCCCCAGGGCGAAATCCCCCGCCACCCGGCTGAGATCGCCGCGACCGCCGCCGCCGGCGGAGCCGCGCTCGCGGCGCCCGTTGTGCTCGACGATCACCGATACGTCCAGGCGCACCAGCGGTCGCACATCGGCTGCCAGGGTTCCGTCCGAGGCCATCACCAGCACCGACTCGTGACTCGCCGACAGGCGCACGGTGACTTCTTTGACCCGCGAATCCTGACGGCGGGCTTCCGCGTCAACCTGAGCGAGCAGGTTGACTTTGTCCGCCTCGCCCATGCTGGCGATGGGATCCGCATCCGCGTAGCGGCGCGGCGCCACCACCTTCTGCCAGGCATTGGCGGTCAGCGCCTGGCCCTGACGGGCAATGGAGCGAGCGGCTTCGGTGGCGTTGCTCAGGGCCGGCAGGAGGATGTCTTCGGCATAGGCGAAGCCGGTCTTGTCGCCACTGATGGCGCGCACCCCGACGCCGCGATCGACGCTGTAGCCGGCATCTTTGACGATGCCGTCTTCAAGCGCCCAGGATTCTGAGCGCTGGTGCTGAAAATACAGCTCGCCCATATCGATGGCGCCGCTGCGGAGCTTGCCCATCAGGCCCTCGACGTCGCTCTGCTCGATTCCGGCCGGCGTCCACAATTGGTCGCGGGCCTGCTGCAATACTTCACTCATGCTGGGGCTCCTGCTGGTCGTCGGCCACTGGCGCCTGCGCCGGGGAAGCGGGGCTGTGTTCGGCCTGATTTTCGCCCTGGGGGTCGATGAGCTCCGCCTCCGCGGCTCGGATTTTCGCCTCCGCAGCCCGGATTTCCGCCTCCGCAGCCCGAATGTCCGCTACCGTCACGGGCTCGTTGGTGCTCACGTCGAAGACGCTGACGAACCTGACCTCAGGGTCGTCTAAGGTACCACCGATGCGGTACTTGGCGCTGCTGAACTGCTCCAGGGGTTTACGCAGCACGCGCTCCCCCACCAGCATGCCGAGACCGGCCAGCGGGTTGGCCAGCGCCACATAGGCCGCGTACCAGGGCAGGCCCTTGCTCACCGGCAGCGTGACCACCATCTCGTTGTGCAAACGACGCGCGCGCAGATCCACCCAGCCACTGACCCGAAAGCTGCTGCCGGTGCCTTCGACCTGCAGCGGCTCGACGAACTCGAGCATGCCTTCGTCCAGGGAGAACGGCGCCTTGAGCTTGTCGAAGCTGATGCCGCGGCCGAAGACGTCGGAGAAGTTCAAGCTCATGCGCTTGGCGATGGCGGTGAAGTTCAGCAGGCTGAAGATCCGCTGGGCGCCGGCCGCGCCGGAGTCCACGTCGAGAAACCGCCCCGCCTCGGCCCTGGCCTCGGCTTCGCCGCGCAGCGTCAGCAGATCGACGGCCGCCGGGGAGCCCGCCCAGGTGAACGCCCCGGACAGCGACGCCGAGCCCGTTTCCACCGTCGGCGCGTAGCCCCACTGGGGCAGCACGGCCGCCAGGTTCTGCACCGCCAGGGCGCCGGTGAAGCGCGTTTCGTTGCTGTCGGCGCGCCAGTCGACGCCGTCGGGCGCGACGATCTGCACGCCGCGCACCAGCGCCTCCAGCTCGCGCACCTGGAGCACGTCGTCGACGGTGCGCATCTGGAAGCGCCAACTGCCGAAATCCTCTTCGCCGAGCATCAGGCGCTGCAGCTCGACGTTGGCGGCGGGCAACCGGGAGATGACGGCGGGATCCAGAGGATCCGCGCGACCCCGGGCCAGGCCGTTGCCGGGATCGGCGCCCAGCGGATCCTGCATCCCGCCGGGCAGGTTGAGCTGGTCGAGCCGCACCACCATGGGGCCATCGACATCGCGACTGATGCTCCCCGTCAGCTCCCTGCTGCGCACCAGCAGGTCGAAGCCGTCACTGTGGAGGCGGCCGCGTAACGTCGCGCGGCTCAGCGGAAAGCCGCCGATGTCGATCTCCTCCACCTCGAGATCTTCGAGCCGGATGGGCAACGGCACTGCTCCATTACCGCCGCCCATGCCGCCGCCGATACCCGTGCCACCGGTCACGTCCGCCAGAGCAAAGCCATTCATCAGCCCGGCCACGACCAGCTCTCGAGCGTGCGGATCGACGCGCGGCGGCGCCGTGGCGAAGCCGACCGCACCGCGCAGCGGCGCGCCGTCGAAATCCAGCCAGCCCGCCACGTCGCGATAATCGAAGCTGACGCTGCGGTGCTCGCGGAGAAAACGCAGCCGCACGTAAACGTCATCCGTCGCCTCGGCAGCCTTGCCGTAGCCTCCTGGGAGCGTCAGGGCAAGCCCCTCCAGAGGCGAGCTCACCGTGAGCTCGGGCACTCTGGCGGAGGCGACGCCGAAGCTCAACCGGGCGCGGTAGTCGAAAGCGCCGACGGCCAGGCCGGGATCATCAAGCTCGAGCAGTTGCCAGACGTCGTCGCTGCCGGCACGGCCGGAGAAACTCAGATGCATACCCTGCGGATCCGAGCCTGCGCTGATGGCCACCGGCTCACCGAACATCCGGCCCTTGACCTCGGTGGCGTCGAGCTCGTGAGGAAAGCGGTAGCGGAGACTGCCCTGCAGCTCACTGAGCTCGCTGCGGTAGCGGGGCAGGCTCAGCTGCACCCCCTCGAGATCGGCGCGCAGCCGCACGCCAAGCGTGTACGGCGAAGCCCCCGCCTCGACCGCCCGGGGAAGGGGCACGCGCAGCTCGCCAGACAAGCGCATCGGCCCCTCTCCGCGCCAATCTTCCTCGACGAAGGCGAGCCAACCCTGCAACGGGGTACCACGAATCAGCGCCAGCGCCGTTTCGGCCCCAAGCTCGGCGTCCAGCGTTGCATCTACCACCGCGCCATTGTCCAGCAACCTGACCCGTGACCGCGTCAGGTTGGCGCCGGCGCTGCGAGCCGCGATCACGTTCACTTCCACCGCCGGGCCCATCACCGCCAGCTGCCCGCGCACGCCGGTGACTTCCGGCCAATCCGCGTGATAACGAACCCGGCCCCGGTCGATCTCGGCAGCCAGCTCCAGACGCCGGCCCAGCTCGCCGGGCTCCAGCCGCAACTGCCCCTGGTAAGCCACCCGCGCGTCGCTCAACTCGCCCCCGCGCGGCCCGTCCCGGAGCCATGCCAGCAGCTGCTCGGGCAGCTTATAGGGCACGAACTGCTTGGCCTCGGCGACCTCCATGCGGTCGGCGCCGATCATCAGCAGCAGCCTCTGCCCGGAAGCATCGGCAGGGCGACTGATGGCAAAGCCGCCGGCGGCGCGGGTACCGAGCGCCTCGACCCGCAGGCTGAGGCCGCGGATGCCGAAGTAATCTCGGGAAAACCAGCCCTGGAGCACACCCTGCGCGTACGGCAGCTGCCAGGCGTCGTGGAACAGGTCCGGCAACGCGAAGGCCAGATCCTGGGCATTGAGGTTCAATTGCACGCCGCGCTGGTGGCCGAACAACTCGCCGGCTGCATTGGCTATGGCGGGAGCGCCCCTGAATGCATCCAGCTGCAAGCCATCGACGGTCATGGCGTAACTCGGCCCAACCCCGTCGAAGGGGTAGTAGGCCCGCAAGTTGTGCGCACGGCCGCGCAGGTTCAAACCGGTAAGCCACTCCTCTGCCGGCTCCACGGCAGCCAGCGCCTGGCGCAGAAACTGCGACGTACGCGCCAGATCGAGAGCCGGCATCCACACGTGCACGCCTTGGTCGTCGGCGCTCACCGCCACCCGGGGCAACTCCCAGACATCGCTGCCCTGCTGCACGCGCCAGGCGTCGACGGCACCGTGATGCACACTCGCGCGGCCACGGCCGCGGCCACGCACCACGCCCTCCATCGCCATGGCCAGCGTGCCGCTGCCGGGGAGGTCGAATTGCTCGACCGCAACGCGCACGCTGCCGCCGGATTCCTTCGGATCCAGCTGCCAGTCGAGGTCGAGTTCGTCGACCTTGAGCGCAGAGATGCCCAGCAGGGACTTCGGCAGCAGAAACCCGGAGCTGCGCGCGGTCACCCGCACCTGCCCAGCGCGCAGCGGCCACAGCGCCGCATGGCTGTAGAAATCCAGCTCGAGGTGACAGGTGTCAGCGTCAGCGCAGTCGTCCTCGGCATTGGCCAACCGCAGCGCGTGACGGTGCTCGCCACCCCGGTTGATACCCAGATACGACAGGGTCATCTGCGCCGGCGCCAGCCCTTCACGAGCAAACACCACCACGCCGGCCAGCTCCATCTGGTTGCTGTGCTTGAGAAACGGCAGCAGATCCAAACCGGGGCCGCCCGTGTCGCCGCGCAGCCGCCAAGGCTCACCCTCGGGCTTTTCCAATTTCAGGTGCAGGTGATCGACTTTCAGACGGCGCGCCAGCAGCGTGCCGCGCAGGACGCTCGCCACCATGTCGACCTCGACCACCAGACCGCGCAACTGGCCCGCGGGCAGATCGAGCTGATCGGCGCGGATGATCGGGTTGAGCATACGCCAATCGCCGGACAGCCCGGTGACGCGCACGCCCTGGATGGACAGCAGCTGGTTGACCCCCAGCTCGAGATCGTCGAGCAGGGCCAGCGTGATCCTCCCCCCTACCTGAAACAAGGCGATGACGAGCATGCCCAGGGTAAAGATCACCAGCAGGGGTCTGAGAACCAGTCGAAGCAATGACAGCTACCTAGCGCCCGAGGGCGTGCAGGATATATGACCGCGCAGTCGCAGGCTAAATCCCCTGCGCGGAATCTCTCTCAATCGGCGCGGCGCATGCTCTGCACCAGAACGATGTCGAACTGCCCCGGACCGTAGCTCGGCTCTACCTGAATCTGCACCCCGCGCCCGGTGGCCTCGCACAGCGCTGCCAGTTGGCTGGCGTCCTCGTCGAGCAGTCGGTCTACCACCGCTTCGGAGCTGCGAATGAGGAAATCGCCCGAATCGCGCTGCACCTCGGTGCCAGCCTGGCCGCAACGGACACGCGCATCGTGCAGCATGGCGCGGAAGATCTCGATGCACGTGCTCTGCGGCGATTTTACCACGCCGAGCCCGCTGCACTCGGCGCACGGCTCGCAGACCTGCTGCACCAGGGATTCCCGGGTGCGCTTGCGGCTCATCTGCACCAGACCCAGGGAGGAGAAACCTTCCAGACGGATGCGCGCGGGATCCCCTTCGCAGGCTTTCTCGAGCGCGCGCAGCACCTGGCGCTGATGCTCTTCCTCCATCATGTCGATGAAGTCGATGACGATGATGCCGCCGAGATTGCGCAGCCGCAGTTGCCGGGGAATGACCTGGGCGGCCTCCAGATTGGTGCGGAATACCGTATCTTCGAGGCTGTGGGCGCCGAGAAAACCGCCAGTGTTGACGTCGATGGTGGTCATGGCCTCGGTCTGCTCGATGATCAGATGCCCGCCGGACTTGAGCTGAACGCGCTTCGCGAGCGCTCGCGCCAGCTCCTCCTCTGCGCCGTAGCGCTCGAACAGCGGCCGCGGCTGCTCGTACAGCAGCACTCGCTCGATGAACTCGGGCAGGAAGTCCACCACGAACTCGCGCACCCGCTGAAAGGTCTGCGGGTCGTCGATGTGGATGTGGGCGAGATCGGGCCCGGCCAGATCGCGCACCACACGGATATGCAGCGGTATCTCCTGATAGACGATACCAGGGCAGCGAACCTGACGTTTCTTTTCGAGTATCCTCTCCCAGATTCGCGCAAGCACGCGGATCTCGGTGTCGATCACCGCCTCCTCCACGCCTTCCGCCGCGGTGCGGGCGATGAACCCCAGGCCGACGCCCAGCGCCTGGCGACGCCGGTCGATGAGGGTCTTGAGGCGCTCCCGCTCCTCCTCGCCGTCGATCCGTTGGGAGATTCCGATGTGCTCGTTGAAGGGCATGAGCACGATGTAACGGGACGCGATGGCCAGCGCAGTGGTAAGGCGCGCGCCTTTGCCGGCGATCGGATCCTTGGCCACCTGCACCATGAGTTGCTGGCCTTCGCGCAGCAAGTGGCGAATGTCCGTGGGCTGCTGCGGGGTCTCGCCGAGCATCAACCGCGGCCCTTCGATGTCGCGTACGTGCAGAAACCCGGGTCGCTCGAGGCCGACGTTGACAAACGCTGCCTGCATGCCGGCAACGATACGCTCTACTTTGCCGATATAAATGTTGCCGGTAAGGCTGTAACCCTCGGCGCGGGCGAGATGCAACTCCTGCACCGCGCCGCCGGAGAGCAGCGCCACCCGGGTCTCGAAGTCGTTGACGTTGATCAGCAGCTCTTCAGCCATGCCTGCGCTCGCGCCAGATGTCTACGTCAAAATTTCGCAGCAACCGCTCGGTCTCGGCGAGGGGCAGCCCCACCACCCCGGTGTAGCTACCGTGGATGCGCTCGGCAAATATACCGCCAATTCCCTGCTCGCTACCCTGATCTCCTTCGCCAACGAGATCGGCAACCTCTGCGCCTCGCTGGGGGGGATCGATGTGGTGGAGGTGATGCACGGCGTTCATCTCGACAAGCGCTTCACCCCCATCCTCCCCGACAGTGGCCGTA
>JBLRXD010000173.1:0-9342 GCA_047920935.1 Pseudomonadales bacterium
GAAACGCCGGCCGGTCTTGGTGACCTCGGTCCTGACCCGAAGCGGCTGATCGACCATTGCACTGCCCAGGAAAGACGTTGTCAGGTTGATCAGACGGGGCGGTGCGTCGTGTCCGAGGATTCGCACGACGGTGTCCGACATCGCGCACTCCATGAATCCGCAGATGACGCCACCGTGGAAAGCGCGCAGCAGCGGGTTACCCATGAATCGCTCCTCCGGAGCCAACTCGAATTCGGCTCCCCGGGCCGAGATCGACAGCAGCCGGAAGCCGAGATCGGTTGCATAGGGAATCGGGCTGATCTCGGCGCTCACGCATCCCCCTGACTTGGCCCGAAGTTGCTAGCGAGCAGGCGCATCGCGCCCGCCATGAAATCGTCTCCGCCGCCGGTGATGACGAACCTCGCCACTGCGCGGGCGAAGTCCCCCTGGTCATCCTTGGCAACGGCATCCACGTACGCCAAGTCGTGGAAGATCCCCGCGCATCGTGCAGCCACGAGGATCGAAGGGCTTTCCACGGGCTCACGCAGCTCGTCGTACCTGAGCTCCAGGGTCGCCAGCGACGAGGGTACCGAAAGATGCACCAGCACGGCCAATCCCATGGCAGAATCCATGGCGGTAATCACGGCGCCGGCATGGACGGCTGCCGACGTGGCGCGCCTAGCCACGCGCCGGGCGGCGGGCAGCCGCATGCGCACCTCG
This sequence comes from Pseudomonadales bacterium, assembly GCA_047920935.1. Taxonomy (GTDB): domain Bacteria; phylum Pseudomonadota; class Gammaproteobacteria; order Pseudomonadales; family Azotimanducaceae; genus UBA7803. The sequence continues at coordinate 700 of JBLRXD010000173.1, forward strand.
CCGTCGTCCACTGAGACGAGCTCGATCCCGAGATCCCGGTGCGCCCCCGGCAGCTGCTCGAATACCGAGCGCACTTCCGGACGCGCCAGCAGCGCGGCCATGTTCATTTCATCCACGAGGTACTCCTGCAAATCACCACCACCCAAAGCGCGCAAGCCGTGAGCCTCCCCGTGAGCGGCCGCGACCACTTGGACCACTTGCATTACCCTCAGCGAAGTAAATAAGCTTACTATACAGTGAAAGTATCAACTGGAGGGGTCGGATATGTTGCCAAGAAGATCATTTGCCATGGTGCAGACCGGCGTTCGGACCTTGGAGCCCCGCGACGTGGAGATCCCGGACATCGACGCGTTCAGCGCCATCCTCGAGCTTGAAGCTTGCGGTATCTGCGGCAGCGACTATGAGCAGTATGAAGGGGTTCTGCGTACCCCCATGCCGGTTATACCCGGACACGAACCCCTGGGCAGAATCGCTCGAATCGGGGATGTCGCGGCGGAGCGGTGGGGCGTGGACGTCGGCGACAGGGTGGCGGTAGAAACGATGTTGTCCTGCAGACACTGCCGCACCTGCTTCGATGGCCGCTATCACCTCTGCGAGAACCGTCGCATCTACTCGTACATCCCGCTTAGCGAGTCGCCCGGGCTCTGGGGCGGATACGCTCAGTACATGTATCTGCACGCCAACTCGGTGATTCATCGCGTGGACCCCTCGCTCCCTGCCGAATTGGCGGTGATGTTCAATCCCTTGGGGGCTGGATTCCGCTGGGCGGTCGAACTGCCGGAAACGAAACCGGGCGAGAGCGTCGTCATCCTCGGGCCCGGCCAGCGCGGTCTGTCCTGCGTGATTGCCTGCCGGGAAGTCGGAGCGGGAACGATCATCGTGACCGGACTCGCTGCCGACGCACGTAAGCTGGAACTCGCCCGGGCCTTTGGTGCCGACCACACCGTCGACGTCGACAACGAGCCCGCCGTCGAGCGTGTCAGAGCCTTGACCGATGGCGGTGCCGACGTCGTGATCGACGTCTCGTCCTACGCCACCCAACCCGTCCGGGACGCTCTCGATATGGTCAAGCCCGGAGGCAGAATCGTGCTCGCCGGCGTAAAAGGTTTCAAGGCGGTGGATGACTTCGTCTCCGATCTGATCGTCATGAAAGAGATCACCATTCACGGCGCAATCGGGGTGACCTCCTCCGGCTACCGCAGCGCCATCCGACTGATCGAGTCGGGGCGATCCCCCATCCAACAGATGCACACCCACGACTTCTCCTTGGAGAATGCGGATCTCGCGATCCGAACGCTTGCTCGCGAGGTGGAGAATGACGAGTCCATTCATTCCTGCCTGATCCCCCCGAAATAGACCCGTTCATTCACCCGACAAAGGAGCCCGATTGTGAGCGATTACAACGTACCCGTTGCCGACGTACCCTTCAGCCAGAAGATCGCCGACGGCTTTCTGGCGAACCGTGGCGGTGCTGGCGGCTTGCACGAGTATCTCGGCTTCAGAATCACGGCGGCCGGACCGGGCACTATGAGTGGTGAGCTCGACGTGCGCGAGGAACTACTCACCCCGTTCGGCAACATGCACGGCGGTGTCCTGTCGGCCTTCTGCGACCACATGCTCGGATGCGTCTGCTATCCGGCCATGAAGCCAGGGCAGTGGGCAGCGACTACCGAATTCAAGATCAATCTGACAGCCCCCGTCAGCAAGGGCACGGTCGGTGCCAATGCCCGAATCATCAGCATGAGCCGAACGCTCGCCGTGGTCCACATTGCCGTGGTCAATGAAGGGCGTCTCGCCGCCGTCGCGCAAGGCAGCGTAACGATCCGCGATCCGAAGAAGTAACGTATGGCGACAGCAGCATATAAAGTGCCGCGCGCCCGAGGCAAGGGGAGATGAGCCCCGGACGCGCGACGCATCGCAACCGTGTTCCGCGGGGAGGGGGAGAAAGTTCCGGACCCCAGCTGTCGCGATTTAGTAAGCATGCTTATGTTCCAGATGCCTGTCGAGAGGAGGGACCCCCATAGTTCCCTACTCGCATTGCAATCTTCCGAGCGGATGATCCTGAACGAGCGACTTTGTGTAAGGACGCTTACACAGCGCTACAGACCGGTTGCGTGGGCTCAATGAGCGGGGTCGCCTTCCCGGTCCGCACCGTTCCCGGTCCGAACCGAGCTTCCGATCAACCAGCGCAAGCTGGCCGGCTGCGGGCGGTTTCTGCGTTGAACCCGAGCAGCCCGGCAGCAGACTGAAGGTGGTGTGACTGTCCCGACAGAGCCGCTGCGGTGCATGCCCAGCACGCACACCGTCTTGCTCTGCGAGACCGCATAGCTCTGAAGTCGTACGTCCCTTGGGAAAGCCATCGCTACCTAGGTTCCAATCCATTCCGTCACACGCCCTCCGTGCCCGAGGCCGAGCGCCACATGGCCATTCCGAGCCAAGAAGCGCTTGCCTACAAGATTTGTGGATTGCGGAACAAAGCGGGGGAATCTGAAGCAACAGCCTCGCGGCAACGTACTCGGGCGATTGGTGTGGCTCGGCGCATTGGCGCTGCTGGCGATCAATCTTCCGCTGGCGGGCACCGCCACCGCCCGCGGCATTCGCTACGGGAACGTTCCCCTCGGCAGCCAGTTGTGAACTTCCATGGAACAAGCATATAGAGAAGTGATTGTTGACGGAGGAGATCAACGCGGAGGTCAAACCGCGCGCGCCCAGCGTAAGCAACATGCCGACGGTCACTGGTACCTCTGCCGCGATGCTGATGACGATGCCGTGCTCGCCCTTGCTGCACAAGTCGATTTCGTGGTCTAAGTGCCTCCCCGCGCAAAGCGACTTGTCGTGGGACAGAACCCCGATGGATCCTTCAGGCTCAGTCGATTGCGCACCTACGCCGCACATAGGCATAGCGGCTGCAATCCTCGCTAAACGTCGGACTCAGACAAGCGGATCTGCCTGCGCGAACTGGCAACGTCACGACCTGGACGTCTCGCGGTCAACTGGCGCCGGCGCCTCGTCGACCAGACGACGTTCCACCGGCAACACCAGCGCCTGAAGATGATGGTGTGCCGTCTTGTGCCGGCGGAAGCGTTCGAGATCGACGAACAGCGCATCCACTGCTGTCGCGGGCAGCAGCACCTGAAACACAGTGACGTTGCCCGGGAAGATCTGCGACCCGTGGTGCTTGCCGTCGCGGTCACGGCCCTCCATGGACGGGTAGCACACCGCCTCGACCACTGCGTGGCGATCGAGCAGCGCATCGATCGCCGCGGTGTATTCGAAGTGCACGTGGATCTGTACCAGCTTCATGATTGCTCCGCGTTCGCCGTCGACTGAGGATCCAACGTCTCGCCGCGCCAGCGTCGCAGGATCCGCGTCTGGAGTCCGTCGAACAGAGTGTAGATCACCGGCACCACGAGCAGCGTGAGAAACGTGGATGCCGCCAGACCTGCGACTACCGCGACGCCGAGCGGTGCCCGGGCCTCGCCGCCGGCACCGAAGCCGAGCGCGATGGGCATGATGCCGAGCACCGTGGAGACCGCGGTCATGATCACCGGCCGGAAACGCACGCTGGCGGCTTCGCGGGCGGCATCGACGGCGGACATGCCTCGGCCAATCATCACGTTGGTGTAGTCCACGAGCAGGATGCCGTTCTTCGCCACCAGGCCGAGCAGCATGATCAGGCCGATGAACGCATAGACGTTCAGCGTCAGGCCGAACAACCACAGGCCGCCGAACGCGCCCACCATCGCCAGCGGCAATGAAAGAATGATGGTGAGCGGATGCAGGAACGACTCGAACTGCGCCGCGAGGATCAGGTAGATGAACACCACCGAGAACGCGATCGCGAGGGTCAGGTAGTAGAAGGATTCCTCGAACATCTGCGACTGCCCTGCCAGCTCGTACTCGGTACCCGGCGGCAGTTCGGCGCCGAGGTAGCTCTCGAGTTGATCGATGGCGTCGCCGAGGGTCACGCCGGGCGGCACCTGGGAGGAAATCGTGGCCGAGCGCTGGCGGTTGAAACGCTGGATCTGGCTCGCGCCGATGGTCTCCGTCACGTCGACCACATTGTCCAGCGACACCAATGACCCATTGGTATTGCTACGGACGTAGAGGTTACTGAGCACTTCCGGGTCGTGCCCCCCGCGACCGACCACATCGGTTCGCACGTCGTAGCGTTCGCCATCCACCTCCACCTTGGAGATCTCGATGCCGCCGAACATGAAGCGCAGGGTGTCCGCAATGTCGGCCACCGCCACACCGAGTTCCGACGCTCGATCCCGGTCGATGTCGACATCGAGCTGGGGATTGTCGAGTTCCAGGTTCGAGCGCACGCCGATGAACCACTCCGGCCGATCGCGCATCCAGCGCATCACCGCCTCCTGGTGTTCGGCCAGGGCCGCCACGCTGGGATTCTGCAGCACCACCTCTATGGGATCGCCGGCCATGCCGCCACCGCCCGACGCTGCCGCCACGAAGGCACGTCCCATGGGAATGGCGTCGAGGCGCCCGCGGAGGTCCTGCATCACTTCGGTCTGGTGGCGATCCCGCTCTCCGCGCGGAGTCATGGAGACGAACGCGAGACCCGAGTTCGGCCGCCCCGGGCCGGTCTGTGACATCCCGATGCCGAGGAACTGGTGGGTCACTTCGGGGAGATCGTCGAGTTCGCGCTCGATGGCACGGGCGAAGGCGTCGGTCTCGCTCAGCGTGGACCCTTGCGGCATCTCGAAGATCACCATGAATTCGGCGCGATCCTCGACCGGAGCGAATTCCTGGGGCACGTTGCTCAAGGCGACGAGCCCCAACAGAAAGGCAGCGAAACCCGTTGCCACCGTGGCGCCACGATGGCGGAACGCCAGATCGAGCAGCCTGCGATAACCACGCTCCATGGCGCTGACGACCCCCGACGAAATGCGCGACACTCGTCCGGGGCTATCGGGAATCCGAAGTAGCCGCGAACACAGCATCGGCGTCAGCATCAGCGCGACCAGTGTCGAAGCCAGCACGGTCACCGCCACGGTCACGCCGAACTCCAGGAAGAAGCGACCGATGAGGCCGCCGGTGAACGCCACGGGCAGGAACACCGCAGCGAGCGCCATGCTGTTGGCCATGTTCGGAAACGCGACCTCGGTAGTACCGACCTCGGCGGCCGGTCGCGCTTCTGCGCCGTTCTCCATGTGCAGGTAGGCGCGCTCCAGCACCACGATCGCGTCGTCGATGACGACGCCGATCACCAGGATCAATGCCAGCATGGTGAGGAAGTTGATGCTGAAGCCGAGCGTCCCGATCACCGCGAGCGCAGTCAGCAGGGAAGTCGGGATCGCGATCACGGTCACCAGGGTGCCGCGCAGGCTGCGCAGGAAGAACAGCACCACCAGACTGACGATCAGCGTCGCGAGCCCCACCGTGGTCAACAGATCACGAATGCTTTCCTCGATGTACTCCGAGGCATCGGTGGCGATGGCGTAGTCGAGTCCGGGAGGAAAGTTGGCCGAAAGTGTCTCCATCCGTTCGCGCAGGGCCCCGGCTACTGCGACGGTATTGGCGCCGGACTGCCGAACGACCCCCATCGCCACGGTGGGTTCGCCCCTGAACCGTCCAAGCTGACGATCATTGGAAACCCCGTCGACGGCCTCCCCCACGTCCGCAAGACGCACCGGCACGTCGCCGTTCGACCCGACGACCAGTTGATTGAACGGCTCGGCGCTGGAAAACTGGCCGCGGGTCTGGATCAGGAACTCGCGCCGCGCGCCTTCGATGCGCCCGGACGGAATGTCGACGTTCTCAGCCTGGATCGTCTGCACGACGTCGCGCACGGTGAGCTGGTGCGCGGCGAGCCGCTCGGGATCAAGCCGGATGCGGACGGCATATTCGCGGGATCCGCCCACCTGAATCTGACCGACGCCACGCACCGTCTCGAGTTGCGGTGAAAGCACGTTGTCGATGTAGTCCGTCATGCGGACTGTGTCCCAACGCCGGTCGCCGATCAGCGAGATCCACATGATCGGCTGGGCGTCGGCCTCGAGCTTGCGCACCACCGGCGATTCGGCGTCGGTGGGCAGCAGCCGTCGCGACCGCTCCACGGCATCGCGCACGTCCTGGGCGGCGATGTCGATGTTCCGCCACAGTTCGAACTCGGCAACGATCTCGGCCACTTCCTCCCGGGCCGTGGAGCGCAACTGGCGCAGCCCCTCGATGGTGTTGATCTCACCCTCGAGCACTTCGATGATCGAGGACTCCACGACCCGAGGCGCAGCGCCGGGCAGGGTCACGCTGACGCTGACGATCGGAAAGTCGACGTCCGGATTCTCCTGCACCGGCATTTGCACGTAGCCGTAGACTCCAAAGATGGCCGCCACCAGAAAGACCACGATGGTCAGGACCGGCCGGCGAATGCAAAACGCCCAGATCATTGCGGCAAAGCCTCCTCGATGCTTGTGCGGAAGTGAGCTGCGCGCTGCGGATCACGTTCAATCATTGCCGACCGCCATGGCTGCGCCGGAATTGTCGGCGTCGCGGTCCTCGAAGAGCACGACCCGATTCCCATCGTCGAGGCGCAGATGGCCGCTGCGCACCACCCATTCCCCGACGTCGAGCCCGCCTGTGATCTCCACACGCCCGTTGCGGCGGATCCCAGTGGACACGTCGCGGCCTTGCGCGCGATCGTCCGCGACCACGAACACCATGTAGCCCTCGCGGGTGCCGACCAGCGCTTCCTCCGGCACCACCGGTCGATCGACATGCTCCGCGACCTGCACCGAGGCCTGAGCGAACTGGCCCGGACGCAGCCGCCGATCCGGATTCGGCACCTCCGCGCGCACGGTCAGGGTGCGGGTGGCCTCGTCCACCGCCGGACTCAGAAACGTGACCTCGCCTTCGAACACTTCGTCGGGCCACGCGGCCACCGTGAGGCGGACCGGCTGCCCCCGCGTCAATCGCTCCAGGTGACGTTCCGGGACGGAAAAGACCACCTCCATCGGGTCCGTTCGGTAGAGCGTCGCCAGCGCGTCACCGACTCCCACGTAGGCCCCACGGTCTACTTCCCGGGTCGACATGACTCCCGGGAATGGGGCTGCTAGGCGCATCTCGGCAATCTCCTCCTCGATCACGGCAACCTCGGCAGCGGCCCGCTCCGCTTCCGCGCGCGCGCTGTCCAGGTTCGCCTGCATCCGGTCGAACTCGTCCTGGGACACCAGTTCACGCGCGAGCAGATCGCGCTGCCGGTCGAGGGTGCGTTTGGCCTCCTCGGCGCGAATTTCCGCCATCCGCAACGCTGCCCGCTGGCCGAGCAACTGCTGCTGCAGGCGATCGTCATTGAGCTGGAACAAGACCGCGCCTTCTTCGACCACGGCGCCCTCCTCGAAGTGGATCGCGCGGATCCGCCCCGCCGTCTCGGCGCGCAGCGTCACCTGTTCGAGTGCGCGGACGGTGCCGACACCGCGCACCCACTCCTCGAGCGTGGCCGTGACGACTTGCGTGGCATCCACGGTCACCGCCCGGTCGTTGTTCCCACGCGCCGCGTCGTCGTTGCCGTCGCAGCCCATCAACACCAGTACCAGTACCGCCATGATCGGTCTGGCGGCACAGAGCGCGCGCCGTGCCAGTGAATCTCGGCTCGAACGATCCGGGTCCTGGGGGATCGGATGTCGCAATAGGGTGGAGACCATTGAAGTGCAATCCTGAGGGTCGAAAAAAGGAATGGAGGCTGCAATGCCCCTGCGAGTTGCGTCAGGCCGCCGGGAGCAGAATCCCGTCGAAGACGATGTCGAGGATTTCATCAGCCTGACGGTCGAAGCAACGCGGCTCGGAGGCGAAGTGGTTGGTGAAGATCGCCCCGTAGAGGGTGTAGCTCATCACGTCGAGTATGCGGTCGACCGGCACGCGGCGCACCCGTCCGGCCTCGATCAGCGATTCGATCAGGACGCGCCATTCACCGATGTTCTCATCGCGATGGATGAGATAGGTCGGCTTCTTCCGATCCTTGAACTCCGCCCGCTCCTGGATGATCAGTTCGAGCAGATCCGGATGCTCGTCGAAGAATCTCAGATAGGCGTGAACCGCCGCCACCATGCGTTCGAGGGCATCGGCCACCGGTTGCACTTCCGCCGCGACGGCAGCCACGTGCTCGCGCATGCCGCGGTCCACTGCCGCGAAGAACAGCGCTTCCTTGGTGGCGAAATACCGGTAGACCGTACCCTTGCCGATGCCGAGGGCGTCCGCGATTTCCTGGACGTCGGTCTGCCGATAGCCGTGGCGCGCGAAGAACCCCGTGGCCACCGCAAGTATCTCGTTCTCGCGACGCGCGATCATCACTTCGTCCCTGGGACGTCCGCGATGCCGAGACTGCTGCTGACTCATTGAGTTGATACCGGTGGTGAGGAATAACGGACGGGCGCGTCCGTCCGAGCCATATTCCCACCTCGACCGGTGCTTGTCAACGGAACGGCATCACGGAACGGCATCCCGTGAGGCTCGTGATGGCAGAGACGGGGTTCGACGCGGGAGAGAGACTGCATGGCCACTGCGAGGAAATTCCTCGGCATGAGCCGGACGCTGATCCGGGCCGCCCTTCATCATCCACCAGCCGCAATCTCGTGGGCAGTTCGGCCGGCGGCTCCGAGCGATACCTGGCATAAGCGACGAGCGCCC
>JBLRXD010000174.1:0-9330 GCA_047920935.1 Pseudomonadales bacterium
CTTTCTCGACGTCAGCCCGGCAGAGGACGACGACAACTTCGGCATCGAGGTCATCGAGGACACCTCTCCGCTGGCGACGGGCCTGCGCCTGGCGCCGGAAATCTTCCGCGCCTACGACATCCGCGGCCTGGTCGGCGAGACCCTTACCGAGGACGTGGTTTACTGGATCGGCCGAGCCTTCGCCGCCGAAGCTCTGGATCAGCAGCAGCCCCGGGTCGCGCTCGGCCGTGACGGCCGCCATTCGAGTGCGCCCCTGCGCGATGCGCTCATTCGTGGGCTGACGGAGGGAGGGCTCGACGTGTTCGATGTGGGGCAGGTGCCCACCCCGGTGCTGTACTTCGCCACCTTCGCGCTCGATATCGGCACCGGGATCATGCTCACCGGCTCCCATAACCCGCCGGAATACAACGGCCTGAAAATGGTCATCGGCGGCGAGACGCTGGCCGAAACGCGCATCCAGGAACTGCGCGCGCGCATTGAGGAGAACCGCCTGTCCAACGGCGATGGGGAGGTGGAGCAGGTAGATGTGGCCGAGCAATATCTGAGCGAGATCGTCGCCGATGTGGTGGTGGCTCAGCCCCTGAAGGTGGTGGTCGATTGCGGCAACGGCGTCGCCGGCCGGCTCGCACCGGAGCTGATATCCCAGCTCGGCTGCGAGGTGGTGCCGTTGTACTGCGACATCGACGGTGACTTTCCGAATCATCATCCGGATCCGGCGGAGCCGGAAAACCTGCAGGATCTCATCACGGTCGTGGCCGCAGAGCAGGCCGATCTGGGCCTGGCTTTCGATGGCGACGGCGACCGCATCGGCGTAGTAACCGGCAGCGGCAAGATCATCTGGCCCGACAAGCTGATGATGCTCTACGCTCAGGACATCGTCGGCCGCAACCCGGGCGCCGACATCATCTACGACGTCAAGTGCAGCCGCCACCTCAACGCGCTCATCAGCGACCTGGGGGGGCGGCCCATCATGTGGAAGACGGGCCACGCCCACATGAAGGCGAAGCTAAAGGAAACCGGCGCGCTGCTTGCCGGCGAGTTCAGCGGCCATGTGTGCTTCGGCGAACGCTGGTACGGGTTCGATGATGCCCTGTACGCAGCCGCGCGGCTGCTGGAAATCCTCGGCGGCTGCGACGACAGCGCGGATCAGCTGTTCGCTCAGTTCCCGGTGACGTTCAGCACACCGGAGCTCAAAATCCACACCAGCGAGCAGGGGAAATTCGCGACCATGGAGCGCCTGGCCGCGGCCGGCGACTTCGGCGGCGGCACCGTGACCGCCATCGACGGGCTACGGGTGGACTACCCGGAAGGGTGGGGCCTGGTCCGCGCCTCCAACACCGGCCCGGTGCTCACGCTGCGGTTCGAGGCCGACAGCGAGGAGGCGCTCGAGCAGCTTCAGAGGCTGTTCGAACAACAGCTGGCAGCCGTCGACCCACAACTGCGATTCAGGTAGACACATGCAGATATCCGATAAGCAGGCACGCAACATCGCCAGCGTGCTGACTGAGGCATTGCCGTACATTCAGCGCTATCACGGCACGACGTTGGTGATCAAATACGGCGGCAACGCCATGGTGGACGAGAACCTTCAGAACACCTTCGCCCGCGACATCGTGCTGCTGAAGCTGGTGGGCATGAACCCGGTGGTGGTGCACGGTGGGGGGCCGCAGATCGGCGACCTGCTGAAGCGTCTGAACATCCCGAGCCGGTTCGTCGACGGTCTGCGGGTCACCGACTCCCAGACCATGGACGTGGTGGAGATGGTGCTGGGCGGCCTGGTGAACCAGGAGATCGTCTCCCTCATCAACAATCACGGCGGCCCGGCGGTGGGTATCACCGGTAAGGACGGCAATCTGATCCGCGCCCGCAAGCTGACGCTGACGCGGCCCAATGCCGCCCTGGCGGCGCCGGAGATCATCGACATCGGTCATGTGGGCGAGGTGTCGAGCGTCAACGTCGGCATCATCACCTCGCTGACCCGCGACCATTTCATCCCAGTGATCGCCCCCATCGGCGTGGGCGAGCGGGGCGAGTCCTACAACATCAACGCCGATCTGGTGGCCGGTCGACTTGCCCAGGCGCTGAAAGCCGAGAAGCTCATCCTGCTCACCAACAGACCCGGGGTGCTGGACGCTCAGGGACAGACGCTGACCGCCCTGTCGGCCAGTCAGGTGGAGGCGCTGGTCAACGACGGCACCATCAACGAGGGGATGCTGCCGAAGACCGACTGCGCTCTGGAGGCCCTGCGGGGCGGCGTCGGCAGCGTGCAGATCATCGACGGTACCGTCCCCCACTCGCTGCTGCTCGAAGTCTTCACCGACGCCGGCATCGGCACCAAAATCACCCTGGAGCGGGAGCCCCACGACCATGATGAAAACTAGCAGGGCCAGAGCCAGCGGCCCGGGCCAGGCGCGGGTGACGCATGGGAACTAAGGGTAATCGGCGTCAGGAAATCCTGCAGGCGTTGGCTCTGATGCTGGAAACCCACCCGGGCACCCGCATCACCACCGCCGCCCTGGCAGGGCAGGTGGGGGTGTCCGAGGCTGCGTTGTATCGGCACTTCCCCAGCAAGGCGAAGATGCTGGAGGGCCTGATCGAATTCATCGAAGAGAGCCTGTTCAGCCGCATCGGCCGAATCCTTTCGGAAGAGCCCACGGCGCAGCGCCGCTGCGGCATGATCCTGTGGCTGCTGCTGTCGTTCGCGGAACGCAATCCTGGCATGGCGCGGCTGCTGGTGGGGGACGCCCTGCTGGGCGAAACGGAGCGGCTGCGAAATCGCGTCCGCCAGCTGTTCGACCGCCTCGAGACCCAGCTGCGGCTGGTGTTGCGGGAGTGGGCGGTGACCCGGGTGCCGGGCCCAGAGCTCGGCAGCACCGCCGCCGCCAACCTGTTGCTGTCGGCGTCGGAAGGGCGCATCAATCAATTCGTTCGCAGCGAGTTTCGCTCGGTACCCACCGCGGGCTGGGAGGAGCAGTGGACGGCGCTGGAGCGGGCGGTTTTCCGCTGACGTCCGGCGCGCCCTCCTGAGAAGCCTGAAGCGCCCCCGCTCAGCGCGCCGATTCGGCCTGCGACAGCGCCTCGAACTCGGGCTCCGGACACTGCCCGTCACGGAAACGCGCCAGCTCACGGTGAAAGCGCCGCTCAGCCTGCTCCCGCTCGTGCTGCCGCTGCTCCAGTTGGCCGTGCAGGCTTGCCAGCTGAGCGTGACGCCGCTCGATGGCGCTGACGAGGTCGGTGGTAACCGGCTGGCCGGAACGCTCGGCATTCGCGGCCTGGACCTGCAGCCGCTCGAGCTCGAGCTCCGCCTGCCGCTGATCGGCCTCGATCTGGGCTGCACTCTTGGTCAACGCATCCAGGGATACCTCGCGAGCGCGGTGGATATCGCGCTCGGCGCTGTACAGCGTGTAGATGCGCTGCAGCTCCACCCGGCAGGCCGCCAGCGCCTGTTGCTGGCGCTGCTGTAGCGCCAGGTCTTCCGCGGACAGCTGCGGCGCGATCACCTCGACCTTGCCTGTGCTCAGATTCACCCGCTCGTAGCCATGCTTCGCCTGGCCTGGCGGCAGCGTGTAAGAGAACACCCGAGCCCCCTGAGGGTCGGTGTACTTGTACATGACCGTGGCCGCGGTCGCTGCAAACGAGGCGCATAGCAGTAGGGCGGCGGCGCTGACGATGGTGGCAATCTTCATGGTGCTCTCGGGGCCCCTAGGCGCGGGCGCAGTAGGCCTCCTGGTAAGCCTTGATGCGAATGTTCAGGTCGTGTTGATGTTTTCCCGTGGCAGCTTCTGCGTCAAGGTACCCGATCACATCCTGAAGCGTGAGCAGGCTGATGACCGGCACCCCAAGCTCCGCGGCCAGCGCCGTCACCGCCGTGGTGCCGGCGTCGTTCAGTTCCTGCCGGTCGAGGGCAATCACCACTCCCGCCAGGGTGCCGCCGGCCTGACCGATCAACCCGACGGCTTCGCGAACGGCGGTGCCGGCGGTAAGCACATCGTCCACCAGCAGCACTCGGCCCGCCACGTCGCCGCCGACGAAGGCGCCGCCTTCGCCGTGCGCCTTGGCCTCCTTGCGGTTGAAGGCCCAGGCGACATCCCGGCCCTGCCGCGCCAGCGCCTCGGCGGTGGTCACGGCGATGGGAATGCCCTTGTACGCCGGCCCGAACACCACGTCGAAATCCAGGTTCGCGGCGAGGATGCGGGCGGCGTAGGCCTGCGCCAGGCTCTGGATCGCAGCGCCGGTGCACAGCGCCCCCAGATTGAAGAAATAGGGGCTGCTGCGACCGGATTTGAGGGTGAAGTCACCGAATCGCAGCACCCCGGCGTCGACCAGAAGTTGCACCAGCGGTGCCGTGCCCGGGCTGGCATCTGTCGTCATGCTCGCCTCCTATCCTTGCTGCGCCAGGGCCGCTCGCTGCGCCGCGAACAGAGCTTCGCTGCCCTGGCGCGCCAACGCCAGCATGTCGGCGAGCTGCGCATCGTCGAACGGCGCGGTTTCTGCCGTGCCCTGGATCTCGATGAACCCGCCGGACTCCACCCGCACCACGTTCATATCGGTCTCCGCCGACGAGTCTTCCGGATAGTCCAGATCCAGTACCGCAACGCCTTTGTATACGCCCACCGACACCGATGCCACCAACTCCCGCAGCGCGCTCTTGACGCCCACCCGGGCCAGAGCGTCGGCCAGCGCCACGCAGCCGCCAGTGATGGAGGCCGTGCGGGTGCCACCGTCGGCCTGGATCACGTCGCAGTCGATGCGCACCGTACGCTCGCCCAGCGCCTTCATATCCACGGCCGCCCGCAACGAGCGCCCGATCAGGCGTTGGATCTCCATCGTCCGCCCGCCCTGCTTGCCCCGGGCCGCTTCACGATCGGAGCGGGTATGGGTAGCGCCGGGCAACATGCCGTACTCGGCAGTGATCCAGCCGACCCCTTTGCCGCGCAGGAACGATGGCACCGAGCCGTCGACGCTGGCGGTGCAGATCACCTTGGTGTCGCCGAACTCCACCAGCACCGAGCCTGCGGCATGTTTGGTGAAGTCGCGGGTGAACCGCACCTGGCGCATCTCCGCCGGGCTGCGCCCGCTGGGCCGTGTTACCGTCATAAATCCAATGCTCTGTTACGGAGGTGCCCGCATTATAGAGGCAGCCCCCCCCCTGCGCGCGGACGACTGCCGCGTGAACGGGTAGAATTCCCAGCCAGATCGCGATGGACGCCGCCGCAGATGACCCACAGCATGACCGCATTCGCCCGCGCGCAGCAGGAGGCAGATGGCCTGGTGCTCGTCTGGGAGCTGCGCAGCGTCAATCACCGCTTCCTGGAGACCCAGGTTCGCTTGCCGGAGCCGCTGCGGAGCCTGGAACCGAGCTTGCGCGAGCTGGTCCGTCAGCATCTCAAGCGCGGCAAGGTCGACTGCACCCTGCGCGCCGACTCGGCGGGGGGGCCGGGGAAGGTAGAGCTCAATCGACCCTTGTTGCTGCAACTTCTCGCCATTCTTGAGCAGGTGCGCCGTGACGCGCCGGAAGTCGGCGCGCCTAACCCGATGGATCTGCTGCGCTGGCCCGGCATGCTCGGCGGCGCCATCGAGCTGGCCGCGGACGGTGTGGCGGAGGCGGCCGCCGATCTGTTCGAGGAGGCGCTGACCGAGCTCATCGCCCACCGGCAGCGCGAGGGCGCGCAGCTGCTCAGCACCATTACCACCCGCCTCGACGACATCGACCGCCTGGTGAACGAGATCAAACGCCAGACCGCATCGATTCCTCACCAGCTGCAACAGCGTCTGCAGCAACGGCTGAAAGAGCTGCGCAGCTCGTTGGATGAGGACCGGCTGGAACAGGAAGTGGCGCTGCTGGCGCAGCGGGCCGACGTTGCCGAGGAGCTGGACCGACTGGTGATCCACGTGGAGGAGATCCGCACCACGCTGCGCGGAGCCGGGCCCCACGGACGACGGTTGGATTTCCTCACCCAGGAACTGAATCGGGAAGCCAATACCCTGGGAGCCAAGGCAGTGCTGGCGCAGACGTCCCAGCGCGCGGTGGATCTCAAGGTGGTGATCGAGCAGATCCGCGAGCAGGTGCAGAACCTCGAATGAACGATGGCCTGCTGCTCATAGTTTCCGCGCCGTCGGGGGCGGGCAAAACCAGCCTGGTTGCCGCCCTGCTCGAGCGCGACCGCCAACTGGTGGTGTCGGTGTCCCATACCACCCGCAAGCGCCGTCAGAAGGAGCGCGCCGGGGTCGACTACCACTTCATCGACCAACCCCAATTCGAGCGTATGGCGCAGGCCGGCGAGTTCCTGGAGCACGCCGAAGTGTTCGGCAACCGCTACGGCACCTCGGTGGCCGCTGTAGACAGCGAGCGCCGCAGCGGCCGCGACGTGATCCTCGAAATCGACTTCCAGGGAGCCGGCCAAGTGCGCGCCCGCTATCCGGACGCGGTGAGCGTGTTCATCCTGCCACCATCCACCGAGGCGCTGCAGAGCCGCCTGACCGGCCGCGGCCAGGATGACGACAGCGTCATCCGCGAGCGCCTGGCCAAAGCCCGCTGGGAGATGTCGCACTACGCCGACTACGACTACCTGCTGGTGAACGATGATTTCGACGCCGCCCTGGCGGAACTGGCCTGCATCGTCCGATCGGAACGACTGCGGCTGCCGCGCCAGCAGCGTCGACTGCAGCCCTTGCTCCGGGACCTTGGCGTTTCTTGAAGTGCGTGCAGGATAGCGCGTATACTTCGCGGTTCTCAAACCCTCCCCCACAGGAACGCGCATGGCCCGCATCACCGTCGAAGACTGCCTGGATCACGTCGACAACCGTTTCGAACTGGTGATGGTTGCCACTCGCCGCGCACGCCAGATGCGCCGCTTCGGTGCGGAGCCGCTGGTTCCGGAAGAGAACGACAAACCCACCGTCATCGCCCTGCGAGAGATCGCGGCAGGCCTGATCAGCCATGAAATGCTTGACGCGCAGGATGCCTCCACCGACGATCACCGGTTGGAAGTTACTTTCGGCATAGGAGATGACCAAGCCCGCGACCTCTAAGGTTTCCACTCGTACCGGCAAGTCCGGCCGAGGTGGGCCGCCGTCCCGCTCCCGGTCGATGCCGTCGTCCAGTGCGCCCCCAGGCTCGCCGCCCACAGAATCCGATCTCGTTGGCGCGGAGCTGCTCCAATCTATCGAGGATTCCATCGAGCAATCCACGGGCTCTATGGAGATCGACGCTCAGAGCGTAGCCGAGCCGCCGCCGTCCCAGCGCCGCAAAGGCGCTGCCCGTCCAATCCAATCCGAATCGTACTTCGTGGCGCGCCTCGCCGAGCAGGCCAAGCACCCGTCAATCGCCGCACCCGTGTCCGTCGACGATCTGTGCGACAAGCTCGCCAGCTATCTGGAGCCGGAGCAAATCGCGCTGGTGCGTGACGCCTACGACTACGCCGCTGCCGCCCACGCAGGCCAATGGCGGCGCACCGGTCATCCGTACATCAGCCATCCGCTGGCCGTGGCCAACGTGCTTGCCAACATGCGCATGGACCACGAAACGCTGATGGCGGCACTGCTGCACGATGTCATCGAAGACACCGAGGTCGGACGGGCCAACCTGGGGGATCGCTATGGCGAGTCGGTCGCACAGATCGTCGACGGCGTGTCGAAGCTGTCCACCATCTTCCGCTCCCGCGCCGAGGCCCAGGCGGAGAACTTCCAGAAGATGGCGCTGGCCATGGCCAAGGACATCCGTGTCATCGTGGTCAAGCTGGCCGACCGGCTGCACAACATGCGCACCATCGGCGTCATGTCCCACGAGCAGCGCAAGCGCATCGCCAGGGAAACTCTGGATTTCTACGCGCCCATAGCCAACCGTCTGGGCATCCACCACATCAAGGTGGAGTTCGAGGAGCTGGGGTTCCGCGCCCTGTACCCGTTGCGCGCCGACCGCATCGAGCGGGCCGTGAAGGCCGCCCGGGGCAACCGCAAGGAGCTGATGGAGGAACTGCGTAAATCCCTCGACGGGGCGCTTGCGCAGGAGGGCATCAGCGCCGAGGTCCAGGGGCGCGAAAAGCACCTTTACTCCATCTACCGGAAGATGAAAGCCCAGCACAAGTCGTTCGCGGAGATCATGGACGTGTTCGGCTTCCGCGTGGTGGTGGATCAGGTGGACGACTGCTATCGGGCGCTCGGGGTGGTGCACAACCTCTACAAGCCGGTGGCCAACCGCTTCAAGGACTACATCGCCATTCCCAAGGTGAACGGCTATCAGTCCCTGCACACCACCCTGTTCGGCATGCACGGGGTGCCCATCGAGGTGCAGATTCGCACCCGCCACATGGAGGCGGTGGCAGAGAACGGCATTGCCGGGCATTGGCTCTACAAGGCCTCCAGCGACGACTTTCAGAGCAGCCAGCAGCGAGCGCGACAATGGGTGCGCGATCTGCTCGATCTGCAGCAGAAGGCGGGCAACCCGCTGGAATTCATCGAGAGCCTGAAGATCGACCTGTTTCCCGATGAAGTCTACGTCTTCACGCCCAAAGGCCACATCATGGAGCTGCCGCGCGGCGCCTGCGCGGTGGATTTCGCCTATGCCGTGCACACCGACGTCGGCAACCGCTGCGTCGCCTGCCGCATCGACCGCAACCTGGCTCCCTTGTCCCAACAGCTGCAGAGCGGCCAGAGCGTCGAGATCATCACGGCCCTCGATGCCCGCCCCAACCCCGATTGGCTGACTTTCGTGGTGTCCAGCAAAGCGCGCACCGGCATTCGTCAGGCGCTCAAGGTGCAGCAGGCGGCCGACTCCATCGCCTTCGGGCGGCGGCTGCTGAATCGCTCCCTGGCCAGCGCCGACAAAAGCATCAACGATCTCGACTTCCGCCGCTTGCGCCGGGTGTTCAAGGAGTTCGGGGTGAAACGCCTCGACGACCTGCTGGCCGCCATCGGTAACGGCGAGCTCATGGCTTATGTGGTGGCGCAACAGCTGCTGGCGGCCGGGGATCAGGACGCCACCGGCATCACCGTGGACAGCGGCGGGCCGGTGGCCATCCGCGGCGGCGAGGGTCTGGTGATCAACTACGGGCGCTGCTGCGGGCCGATTCCCGGAGACCCCATCGTCGGCCACATGACCCCCGGCAAGGGCTTCGTGGTGCACGTCGAGACCTGCCCGAACATGGTGGAAATCCGCCGCCGGCGCGGCGGCCGGGACATCATTCCGGCCAACTGGTCGGCGGCCTCCAAGGCAGAGTTCCTCACATTCCTGCGCATCGACGTCCACCGCAAGAAGGGCATCATCGCCAGCATCGCCGCGAGTTTGACCAGCGACTCGGCGGAAAAAAGCTGCTTAAGCCCCTTGGCGGG
>JBLRXD010000175.1:0-9324 GCA_047920935.1 Pseudomonadales bacterium
CGGCACCCAGGTGACCAGCACGGTGTCGCCTTCTTTGACGTGGGTGACCTCGCTACCGGTCTTCAGCACCACCCCCGTCGATTCGTGTCCGAGAATCACCGGGGCCTCCCTCGGCCGGTGCATCTGGTGGAGTTGTGAGTGGCAAATGCCGGAAGCGAACTGCTTCACCACCACTTGAGTGGGCCCCGGATCGGGCAGCTCTATCTCTTCGATGCGCAATACCGAAGTATCTTTCGGCAACACGACCACCCGTGCGGACGTTCCCATGGCGACTCTCCCTTTGATTCTCGTGATTCACGATAGTGGCCCGAAGCACGCTGTGACGCAATGCTCGGCAGCAGCCCGGCCCGGGTACGCTAAACTTGTCCCATGAGTGAAGGCTACAAGCTGGTGTTCCGCGGCGAGGTGCTCGAAGGGCAGCATGCCGCCGTGGTCCGCAAGCGCCTGGCAGCGGTCGCCGGCTTTGGCGCCGAGCAACTGGACGTGCTGTTCTCTGGTCGAGCGGTGGTGCTGAAGCGCCAGGTCGACGCAGCGACGGCGGCGCGTTTGCAGGGGCTGTTCAAGGACGCCGGCGCGCGTCTGCGGGTGCTGCCGATGGCAGCGGCCGCCGAGGCGGCCGCCGACACGACTGCCGAGTCGATCGAATCCCCCGGCGATTTGCAGCTGCTACCCAGCGGCAGCCCGGTGTTACGCGACGACGAGCGTCAGCGCTGGGAGCCGAGGGAGATCGACACCGACGCGCTGTCGCTTGCAGAGGCCGGCACGGCCCTCGCCCCGATCACCGCGCCGTTCATCCCGGCCATCGACCTGGACGCGCGGGATTTCGATCTCGCGCCGGCAGGTGCATCCCTGGGGCCGGCGCAGGCGCCGTCGCAGGCACAGCCCCCCGACACCTCCCACCTGAAGCTCGAATTGCCGGATTGACCCGGCAGGTCAGCCGACGGTCACCTGCAGGCACTGGTAGCCGGCTCGCTCCATGGCGGCAGCGACCTGCTCCTGGCTGTCCGGGCACAGGGCGATCATCGAGCCGCCGCCACCGCCGCCGGTGAGCTTGGCGCCGAGCGCCCCGTGCTGTCGCGCCACGTGCACCAGCTCCTCGAGTTCCGGGGTGGAAAGCTGCAGCGCGTTCAGATAGCCCTGACACAGGTTCATGAGTTCACCTAGCTCGGGGAAGTTGCCATCCTGCAGCGCGTCGGTGCCGGCGCGCGTCAATTCGGCGATCTGATCGAAGATGGCGTCGTAGCGGGCCTGGTGTGTCTGCCAGGCCTGGCGGACTCGTGCCACGGTGTTGGCGGTCAGGCTCTCACGGCCGGTGATGCCGATGACCAGCGGCACCGGCTGGCTCAGCCGCAGTTCCTGGAACTGGCCAGTGGTGGCGCCGTCGGGGCCGGATCCGGCACGCTGATAGATCAGCGGCATGCCGTAAGTGGCGACAGTATTGTCGATGCCGGACGGGGTGCCGTGGGCCTCCTTCTCGCATTCGAACGCCAGCGCGTTGACCGCGCCGTCGTTCAGCTGCAGCGCGAAGGCTTGATCGAGGGCGCGAATCACCGCCACGGCTAGCGCCGCCGAGCCGCCCAGCCCCATGGCTCGGGGAACGTGGGGTATCACCTCGATGGTCATGGACCGCTCGGCCAGACCCAGCCGCTCCAGCAGGTTGTGGAGAATACCGCTCAGGCCCTGCCCCTTGGCCGAGCGGATTTTCTGCTCCAACCCCCAGCGGGGAATCACCAGATTGACCCCGTCGCCGCCACTGCGCACCACGGCCTCCACCGCCAGCGGAATGGGCAGCGCCAGGGCAGGTCGACCGTAGACCACCGCGTGCTCACCCAGCAGGATGACCTTGCCGCAGGCGGAGCTGCGCTCGGCACTGCCCGGATGAACGTTGCGCCGCGCCAGGTTCTTGAGAATCTCCTGGGCTTTCCACACCTTAATCTCGCCGGATTCGATCAGCGCTTCCACCACCGTGTCGAACAGTGCCTCGGGCACGTTGGCCGCACTGGCGACGCTGCGGGCGTGCAGGGTCATATGGTTCTGCTGAATGCCGTCGGTGGACAGCGCGCGCAGCGCCGCAAAATTCTGCGCCAGCCCCACCGCCGCCATGATGCCGGCCAGTTCCTGGGCATTCGGGGAGCCGAGCAGGCGGTGGTTGATGCGCACGCTGGGATTGATCTCCAGCGAGCCGCCTACGGTGCCGACCTTCATCGGCATGTCGATTTCGCCCAGCAGGTCGCCGGCTTCGTTTTTGTACCAGCGGGTGAGCGCCCGATACTGCCCCGAGCGTGCCGCGTAGGCGTGAGCGGCGGCCTCGATGGCGCGCCAGTCGTTGCCGGTGGCGATCGCCACCGAGTCGACGCCGTTCATGATGCCCTTGTTGTGAGTGGCGGCTCGGTATGGATCCACGGTGGCGAGATCGTTGGCGAGGATGATGCCGTCGCGCACCTGCTCGCCGCTGAAGCCTTTGCCCTGCAGGTTCTGTGCGGGAATGCGCACGCTGGCGCGGGCCAGCGCCCGGTCGGTCAGGTTGGAGAGAATGCGCAGGAATACCTTGCCGCCGGTCATCGTCTCCACCAGTGACGCTATGCCCTCGCACATGGTGTTCACCAGGTTGGCGCCCATGGCGTCGCGGGTATCCACCAGCAGGTGCAGCACCAGCATGTCGCGGCCGTCTTCCGGCGCTCGGTGGGCGAATACTTCCACGTCCCGGGCGCCGCCACCGCGCGCCTGCATCTTCGGGTGCAGGCTGTTGGCCAGCGCCAGGATCTCGTCCTTGCGAGTCAGCAGCTCGGCCTTTGCCTGCTCCATGTCGGCGATGTTCACGGCCTGTACCTGGCCGATGAGAATGGGATCGGTGGCTGAGGCCTGAAAGCCGCCGCTGAGCCGGGCCATGCGGGCGGCGCCGGAGAGACCGGCAACAATGGAAGGCTCTTCCACCACCAGCGGGATGACGTAGTCGCGGCCGTTGATGAGGAAGTTCAGCGCAAAGCCCAGCGGCAGACCGAATACGCCCACCACATTCTCGATCATCTTGTCCGCCACCGGCAGCCGCAGCGTGTGCTCGCCGGAGGCCAGCGCGCGCACGTCCGCCGCGGACAGCAGACCCCGTTGCTGCAGCGCGGCAATGCGTTCCGTCACGCTCATCCTGAAGAAGTTGGGGATGCGGGCGCCGCCTTCGGCGAGGCCCTCAGCCGGTGACTTGGAAGCCATGGGAGGCGATCTCCAGAGGTATGGGCAGAAACTGTTGAGCGGAGGCCATGCGCGCGAAACGTGCGGCGGCCGCCGCATCGTCTGTGAAGGCGGCGCCCAGGTCGCCTCCGCCAGCGCCGCAGGGTTTGTAGACCACTCCGGCTTCGATGGCAAGACGCCCGAGCCTAACATGAGCGTCGCTGAAAATGCCGAGGCTGGCAGCAGCGTCCAGCGCCTGCAGCGCCGCGACGTAGTCCTTCAGGGCGGCCTCCAGCCGCTCGGTTTCGAATAGCCGCTGCGATGCCAGGCTCAGGGCGTCGAGGGGGGCGTGCTGGCCACGCTCCAGCCAGGCCCGGAAGCGCGCCAGGTGGTCCACGGTGCTTGCTGGACGACCGGTCCAGATGAAGGTGACGTGCAGTTCGGCCGGCAGCGACCAGGCGCTGACGGGGCCCGGTTCGGTGGCGTCGCCGCGCAGAAACTTCACGGTGCCGCCGTGCCACGAAGCGGCCACGTCGATGCCGCTGCCGGCGCCACCCTGCAGTTGCCGATGCACCGCGAGGGCGCCGGTGTAGCTGGGCTGCTGACCCAGCAATCGGCACAAGGCGCCGTAGGCGGCCACGCAGATGGCAGCGCTGGAACCGAGCCCCAGCTTGCTGCCATGGTGATGAAAGCTGCGGGTATCCAGGCATACCTGCCCCCCTTGCGGTAAATGGGCGCCATCCACGGCGCGCAGCGCCTGCCACACGGTGCGCCAGACCGCATCGGCGGGCGGCGGGTCGGCGGCCAGCAACCGCTGGCGCGCGATCCTGGCCGCCGGCGCCGCAAAACCCAGGGCAGCAAACTCCCAGACGTCGGCGGTCGCCTGCAACTGGCAGCGCGCGTAGCGATCCACCGCCATCACCAGCGCAGGCGCGCCGGTGAGCACCGCGTACTCACCCCACAGAACCACCTTCCCCGGGGCCGAGGCCTCGATCACGAGCCGGCTACCCACGCGCCCTGGCCGAGGCCGACGCTGAGCACCTGGCTGACACCGGTGACGCGTTCCAGTGCCTGCCGCACCGCGGCCTCGCTGGCCGGCAGGCAGACGGCTTTCACCTGCGGCCCGGCGTCTACCGTGAAGAACACCGACTCTCCCGCAGCGCGCAAGGCGCGGACCGAGTGCAGGCAGGCCAGGGTGGTGGCGTTCCAGTACAGCAGACCCGGTTGGGTGGCGAGCATGAGCCCATGCATTTTCAGGCAGCTGTGTTCGGCAATCTCGGCCAGGGCGGTGAAGTCGCGGCGCTCGAGGATCGCTACGGCCGCCGCGAAGTCCGCGGGCGTGGTCTCCACCCAGGCCGGATAGTAGGGCGAGGTCTCCGCCGAGCGCTGCATCCCCACCGACGACGATACCGCTTTGCTCGCTGTATCGGTGATGGCGATCACCACCTTCAGCGGCCACTGCGAGGCGTTCAGCAACGGCCGGCCCTGCCAATCCGGAGCGTCGAGGGCAACGAAGCCGCCGAACACCGATCGTGCCGCGGAGCCGGAGGCCTGCCGCGCCAATGCCGAACGCACCCCCGCGGGCAGGCCCAACTCGCACAGCGCATCGATGGCCGTTACCAGAGCGGCAAAGCCGGAAGCGGAGGAAGCGAGGCCTGCCGCGGTGGGGAAGTTGTTGCTGGACCGGATGCTCAGCGGTGGAATCGAATAGCTGCGCCTGAGGTTGGCGAGACAGGCGGCTACTTTGGCATCTTCTATCTGCCGGTCGTCGAGATGAAACGCATCGGCGGTCGCTGCCGTGACCTCGGTGGTGGTTGTGAGCGTGTCCAGGGTGATCGACAGCGACGGGGTAGCCGGCACGTTGCCTGGCCCCGGTGCTTTGCCCCAGTACTTGATGAGGGCGATGTTCGGGTGCGCGTGCGCAGTGACCCTCACTCGATCCTCGACGGCTTCATAGATAGTCGGGCGGCGGCTCGAACCGACAGCCAGCGTCCTCGAGCAGCCGTGCTACGCCGATGGTGATGAGATCGCTGTACTCCGGCCCGACGATCTGCAGGCCGATGGGCAGCCCGGCGGCGTTCAAGCCGGTGGGAATGACCGTCGACGGCAGGTAGGCCACCCCTGTCAGCCCTGCCCAGAACACCTGCTGGAAGTATGGGTAGTCTCGGCCGTCGATGCTGATGGTGCGCTCGCCGAAGGCGCGGTGGTCGTGGGGAAACGCAGCCGTGGGCATGATGGGGGCAAGCAGGATGTCGTAATCGGCGAAGAACTCATGCCACTTCCAGCGCAGCTGGTGGCGCATTTCGTTGCTTGCCGCCCAATCGCGAAAGCTCGACGCCTGGGCGCGCAGCACCCGGGCCGCGGGGCTGGCATCGTTGGGGTCGAGGGCGGCCACCCGAACGCGCAACTTCTCGTAGTCGGCAGCCGGGGAGCGCGACGCCATGGTGGCCTGCAGCAGGCTCTGATACACCTCGTGGGTATGAGCAGCGGAGAAATCCGGTCGTGCTTCGGTGTTTACGCTCGCGCCCCCGTCACGCAGCATGCCCGCCACCCGTTCGACGCGCTCGCGAACCTCTGCGGATACCGGGCAGAGTTCGTCGTCGCCCCACACCGCGACGCGCAGCCCGGCCAGACCCTGGGCCGGTTCCGGCAGGTCGAGGCGGTAGCCGCGGGCCATGATTTCGTCGGGCCCGGCCAGAGCTCGCACGACGGTATCGAGATCGCGAGCGGATCGGGCCAACGGGCCGATGACGGAAATGTCCGGCGAGGAGCGGGTGTCGCCCGGGCCCGAATGGCCGCGCATGGAGAGGATGCCCCAGGTTGGCTTATGGCCGAACACCCCGCAGAAGTGGGCGGGATTGCGGATCGAGCCGCCGATGTCCGAGCCGATCTCCAGACCGGTCAGACCGGCCGCCAGGGCGGCCGCGGAGCCGCCGGAGGATCCCCCCGGTGTGCGGCTGTGATCATAGGGGTTGTTGGTGGTGCCGTAGATGTCGTTGTAGCTCTGGAAGTCGGCCAGGGCGAGCGGCACGTTGGTCTTGCCGAACACGATGGCGCCGG
Source organism: Pseudomonadales bacterium (assembly GCA_047920935.1). Taxonomy (GTDB): domain Bacteria; phylum Pseudomonadota; class Gammaproteobacteria; order Pseudomonadales; family Azotimanducaceae; genus UBA7803. The sequence continues at coordinate 6,226 of JBLRXD010000175.1, forward strand.
CGTTCTGGAGCTTCTCTACGGCCAGTGCGTCGCTGCTGGCGACGTTGTCGCGCCAGTCGGGGTTGCCCCAGGTAGTAGCCGCACCGGCGAAGTTGTAAGACTCTTTGACCGTCATGGGCACGCCGTGCAGTGGCCCCCATGATTCGCCACGCGCCGTCGCGGCATCCGCCTCGCGAGCCCTTGCAAGAGCCTGCTCCCGGTGGTCTACCACCAGGGCGTTCAACGCAGGGTTATAGCGATCGACGCGGTCGAGATAGGCCTTCAGCAACGCCTCGCTCGACACCGCTCCGGTGGCGATTCTCGCTGCCAGTTCGGTTGCGTCAAGGAATTCGATCTCGCTCATGGCCTGCCTCGTTGCCCAGCTCTACCCCGCATGACTCTGACCGCTGGCAATGATTTAATCAAGCCTGCGGCGGCCGGGCGCCGAGCACTGATACCAGCACCACCAGCACCACCAGGAGGGCGATTACATGAGCGTCAATCGGCAATGGGTTCTAGCCAAACGTCCGCATGGGATGGTGACGCGCGACAACTTCGAGTATCGCGAGGCGCCGCTGCCGCAACCGGCCGAAGGCGAGTTGCTGCTGCGCAACCTGTATCTGTCGTTCGACCCGACCCAGCGCGGCTGGATGGAAGATCGGGAAAGCTACCTCCCGCCGGTGCAGATCGGCGAGGTCATGCGGGCGGGCTCCGTGGCGCAGGTGGTCGAGTCGCGGCATCCGGACTTCGCCCGCGGCGATCTCGTGCAGACCACCGGCGGCTGGCAGGACTTCGTCGTCATGAAGCCAGGCACGGGCTGGCCCGGCGTGTCGAAGCTTCCCGCGGGGGTGCCGCCGACGATGCCGCTGGGGGTGCTCGGCGTCACCGGGCTGACCGCCTACTGGGGTCTGCTCGACCTGGGCAAGCCGAAAGCAGGCGAGACGGTGCTGGTTTCCGGGGCGGCGGGCGCGACCGGCTCGGTGGCCGGGCAGATTGCCCGCATCAAGGGTTGTCGGGTGGTGGGCATCGCCGGCGGGGAAGAGAAGTGCCGTTGGCTGAAAGAGGTAGCGCGATTCGACGATGTCATCGACTACAAGAGCGAGAATGTCGACCGGCGGATCGGCGAGCTGTGTCCGAACAAGGTCGACGTTTTCTTCGACAACGTCGGCGGCCAGATTCTCGAAGCCGCGCTCAATCACATCAACATGCGCGCTCGGGTGGTGCTGTGTGGCGGCATATCCGGCTACAACGCCACTGAGCCCCAGCCAGGTCCCGTCAACCTGATGAATCTGGTGATCATGCGGGCGCGGATGGAAGGCTTCATCGTCATCGACTATATGGATCGCTCCCACATCGCGATCCCCGACCTGCTCGGCTGGATAGAGAGCGGCGAACTGGTGCATCAGGAAGACATCCAGGAAGGCTTCGAGAACATTCCCGACACCCTGAACCGGCTGTTTACCGGCAAGAACATCGGCAAGCAGATCCTCAAAATCGCAGACCCCGAGTAGGCGTTCGGCGTGCCCGCAGCGGTCAGTCCGGAGGGCCGCGCCGCATGGGCGGCTTGCGCGCCTGCCAGGTGGCAATGGCCAATGCGGGCCCCAGCCCGAAGATCACAAGCAGTACCATCAGCCCGGTCGGACCAAGCGTCTGGGTCAGTCCGAAGGCATTGACCAGCCAGCCGATCAGTACGAACAGCACCACGGCAGCCGCCGCGAACACCGTAACGAAGATCAGGTAGGCGGCGAACGGTCGCTGCTCCGGGTGTCGGATGCGGGCGACGTAGGGGGCGGCCAGCGCGAGCAGCGCAATGGCGACCAGGCTTGCCAGCAGAAAATCCATCAGTCGGGCACCAACACGGTTGACCCGGTGGTTGCCCGAGCCTCGAGATCGCGATGGGCCTGCTCCAGCTTGCTCAGCGGGTAGCGCTGATTGATGTGAATCTGCAGTGTGCCTGCGTCGATCAGAGCGAACAGCTCGTCGGCCATGGCGCGCAGATCCTCCGTCCTGGCGGAGTAGGTAGCCAGCGTCGGGCGGGTGAAGAACAGCGAGCCGCGGTTCTGCAGGTCGTGAGGGTGCACGGCTGGTGCATTGCCGGAGGCGTTGCCGTAGCTGACGAACATGCCCAGCGGCGCCAGCGAGTTCAGGGTGATGTCGAAGGTGTCTTTGCCGACGGAATCGTAGCCGACGTCGACGCCGCGGCCGCCGGTAAGCTCGCGGACCCGCGCCACCACGTCTTCGCGACGATACTCGATTGTGTGATCGGCGCCGTTGGCCCGCGCCAGTTGCGCCTTCTCGGGGCTACCCACCGTGCCGATGACGGTGGCGCCGAGGTGCCGCGCCCACTGACAGAGAATAAGCCCGACACCTCCCGCGGCCGCGTGCACCAGGACGTGGTGAGCGGCTGTCACCCGATAAGTCCGGGTCACCAGGTAGCAGGTGGTCAGGCCCTTGAGCAGGCTTGCCGCCGCGACCTCGTCGCTGATGCCTTCGGGAATGCGCACCAGTCGGCCCGCTGCGACCATGTTGGCTTCGGCGTAGGCCCCCATGCCTCCGGCGTACGCCACCCTGTCACCGACTTTGAGATCCGTGACTTTGTCGCCAACCCGCTCCACCACGCCGGCGGCTTCCGTGCCCAGCCGTGAGGGCAGGGGCACGGGATACAGGCCGCTGCGGAAATACGTGTCGACGTAGTTCAGGCCGATGGCCGTATGCCGAACCAGCACCTGCTCGCCGCTGGGTTCGGTGGCGGGCATTGTTTCCCAGCGCAAAACCTCCGGACCGCCGGTCGCGTGGATGCGATACACACCAACCATTGATGAACCTTTGTCGTGACTCTTGAGCAGAGTCTCCGGCAATCGTCAGCAGGGTTCAATGCTGTAGCGCAGGTTTACTCGTCGAGATCGTCGTCGAACTGGCGCTTCAGCGATTGCTCCTCGCGCCACTCTTCGATGCGCCGTCGCGTCCGGCGCAGGGGCCGATCAGGTCGATCCTCTTCTTCGCTCCAGCGCCGACTCAGTTGGTCGATGCGCGACGATAAAACCAGCGGAATTTCGTCGGTATCGAAGTCGTCGTCCGCGTGGTCGTGGTCGTGTTCCATGTGTCTGCATTCCCGCGCGC
>JBLRXD010000176.1:0-9307 GCA_047920935.1 Pseudomonadales bacterium
TTCTGGCGCGGTTCACCACCACCATCGTGGCCGACGCGGAGCGCTATCCGGTGCTGTTGTCCAACGGCAACCCGGTGAGCGACCGCATCCTCGACGACGGCCGTCGCGAGGTGACCTGGGAAGACCCGTTCCCCAAGCCGAGCTATCTGTTCGCCCTGGTGGCCGGCGACCTGGCGTTGCTGGAAGATGAGTTCGTCACCGCTTCGGGCCGCACCGTGGCGCTGCGCATCTACTCGGAGCCCCACAACATCGGTCAGTGCGGCTACGCCATGGATTCGCTCAAGCGGGCCATGCGCTGGGACGAGCAGGCGTTCGGCCGGGAGTACGACCTCGATATCTACATGATCGTCGCCGTCGAAGATTTCAACATGGGCGCCATGGAGAACAAGGGGCTGAACATTTTCAATACCTCCGCCACCCTCGCGGCCCCGGATACCGCCACCGATGCGAGTTATCAGCGCGTAGAGGCAATCGTTGCGCACGAATACTTCCACAACTGGTCGGGCAACCGGGTCACCTGCCGTGACTGGTTTCAGCTCAGCCTGAAAGAAGGCTTCACGGTGTTTCGCGATGCCGAGTTCACCTCCGACATGCATTCGCGCACCGTCAAGCGCATCGAGGACGTGACCATGCTGCGCTCGGTGCAGTTCGCCGAGGACGCGGGCCCGCTGGCGCATCCCGTCCGGCCCGACTCGTACATCGAAATATCCAACTTCTATACGCCTACGGTTTACGAGAAGGGCGCGGAGGTGGTGCGAATGCTGCACACACTGCTCGGCCCGGAAAAATTTCGGCAGGGCTGCGACCTGTACTTCGAGCGCCACGACGGCGCCGCCGTCACCACCGAAGACTTCCTCGCGGCCCTGCGGGATGCCAGCGGTCTGGATCTGGAGCAGTTCCAGCACTGGTACGATCAGGCCGGCACGCCGCTGCTGACGGTGACGGAATCGTTCGCCGACGGCCGCTTCGAGTTGCGCATTGCCCAGAGCTGCCCGCCGACGCCGGGGCAGCCCCACAAGGCGCCGCTGCACATTCCGGTGCTGCTCGGTCTGCTGGGCGACGATGGTGCCGATCTGAGCGGGCCGGCGCTGCAGCTGGAGGCTTCCGATCCGTTGGAGCTGCGGCCCGGAGACGACGGCGTGGGGGGCAGCCTGCTGCTGCATCTGCGCTCCGCCGAGGCAACGCTGCGCATCCGCGGTCTCCAGGCCAAACCACGGGTCAGCCTGCTGCGGGGGTTCTCGGCGCCGGTGCGGGTAGCGTATCGGCGGCCCCCGGAGGAACTGGGCTTTCTCGCCGTGCACGACTCCGACGGCTTCGCCCGTTGGGACGCGCTGCAAAGCCTGGTGGTGGACGAGATCCAGCGGCTGCAGAGTGGCGGCGCGGTCGATGCCGCGCTGATCGCCCTGTTCGGCGACCTGCTGACGGGGGCATTGCGGGCGCCGGACGCGGCCGAAGAGAAGTTCATGCTGGCGACCATGCTCACGCTGCCGGACGAGAACTACCTGTTCGAGCAGTTCGGCCGGGTGAACGTCGACGCGGCGTGCGACGCCCTCGATACGCTGCGCCAGGCCCTGGCCCATCAGCATCAGGCAGGATGGCGGGCGTTGTATCAGGCCAATCAGCCGTTGGGGGCGTTCGCTCCGGACGCGACGGCCATGGCGCGCCGCGCCCTCAAGCATGCGGCGTTGACCTTCCTGGCGCCGTGCCTGTCCGGGTCGCAGGCCGAAGACCTGCTGGGCCGACACTATCAGCTGGCCGACAACCTCACCGATCGCCGCGCCGCGCTGCTGGAGTTGGGCCGCCATAGTCAGGTGAGCGGCGAGTTCCGGCAGAAGCTGTTCGACGATTTCTACCAGCGCTGGCAGCACGAGGCCCTGGTGGTGAACCAGTGGTTCTCGCTGCAGGCAGGCAGTCCCTTGACCAGCGCCGCCGGGGTGCGCGCGTTGGCGGAACACCCGGCGTTCGACGGCCGCAACCCGAACAAGCTGCGGGCGCTGTACGGCGCGTTCGCGCGGCAGAATCATCGCAACTTCCACGCGCTGGATGGTTCGGGTTACGCGCTGCTCGGCGAGGCGGTTGCCGCCATCGACAAGCGCAACCCCGCCATGGCCGCGAGCCTCGCCAAGCCGCTCACTCGCTGGCAGCGCTACGATGAGTCGCGCTCGCATTTGATGCGGGAGGTGCTGCAGCAACTGGCAGGTGTCGCTGATGCGGTCGCTGATGCGGTCGCTGATGCCGCCGCCGAGGCGGCCGCCGCGGCCAGGTTGTCACCAGATCTGTTCGAGGTTCTGACCAAGAGCCTGGCGGAGGAGCCTCAGTCGTAGAGTGCGGGCAGGGGGTCGCTGTTGCGGCGGGTGCGATGCCGACGCAGGTCACGCACGGCTCGCAGCAGCTCGCGCCCGGTTACCGGGCGGGCGCCCCCCGACGCATCGGCTGCCGGCTGGTACAGGCCGGCATTGAGCCGCTGCAGCAGCTCGCCGTGGCCGTGCTCGCGGAAGCGACTCAGGGCTTCCGGCACCGAGGCGGCGAAGTGGCTCCGCAGGTACGCCAGCAGGGCCCGGTGCATGGCTGCCTGATCGCCCTGGCGACAGGCGTGCCGCAGGGCGCGCCAGCGGGCGCGCTCGGAGTTGCCGGCGGCCGGCGTGCTGCGGTCGTAGGCGACAGCACGCCAGTTGCCGAGAACCCTGCCGAGCACCCACAGCGCAGCGATTCCTGCCGTGGCGCCGAGCAGCAACAGCCACAGCGCCCGGCGCCGCTCCGGCCCCGGCCAGGGCACCTGCTCGCGCCGCACGTCGAGCTCGCTGTCCGGCTCCGCGGGGGGCAAGTCGACGGCGGTTGCCGGCTCGTCGACCGGCAGCTGCGGCGGCACGGTGCCGGTGATGCGCAAGCTGCGCGCCGGGGCGCGGCTGGTGCGTACCTGATGGCCGGCGACGTCCCACCAGACCATCTCTACGGCGGGAATCGAGACGGCGCCGGGCGCGGTGGCGATGAGATCGTAGCTCTGGACACGACTGCCATTGACGCGGGCGCCGTCGGCGTCGTCCATCAGTTCGGCGGGTTCGGGATAACTCTGAAAGTGGCTTTCGGGCAAGCTCGGGTCGAGTGGCGGAATGATCGAGCTGACGTTGCCGGCAACTCGGGTGCGCAGCACCCGGCGGACGGGGTCGCCCACCTCCATGTGGGTCGAGGTCGGCTCCCAGACTTCGCTGATGAGGACGTTTTCGGCCGGCAGCCACGGCTGGTTGGCCGGGTATTCGGCCGGAATCGGCAGCACCTCCAGCTGCACCGGATCGGTGGCGATGCGCACCCCCGAGCGGCGCGTGCGCCCAGCGGTTTCCAGCCGCACGCTGCTGGTCATCGAAACCGCTGGAATGGTCATTGTGCCGCTCTGTTCGGGGAAGATGGCAAAGCGCTGCTCTATCACGCCATAGCGCTGCCCGTCGCGCACGGTGGTGGTGGATGTGGCCTGCCCCAGGGGGGTCACCACCGCGTCGGCGATCTCGGGAAAGCCCGGCAGGTCGCTGTAGATGTGGGCCGCGCTGGAGTAGTACAGGCGCCGGATCATCACCGTCTGCGCCCGGACGTACACCGGGTTGGTGGTGAGTTCGGTTTCGAAGAACGCCATGCGATTGATGGCGTGGCGCAGCTCCGCGTCGAGGCCGCGCACCTGCAGCGTCAGCGCCCGGGTGAAATCTGTACCCACGGCGATGGGCGGGATCGTCAGCTCGCCGGCGCGTTTCGGCCGCAGCATGATCTGGTACTCGACCCAGGATTCCACCCGGCCGTTGACCGAGCGGTACTGGCTGGCGGTCTGGGTGGTGATGACCTCGAAGTCGTGCTCCAGTGGTTGCAGGTCGAGGCCGCCGGTGTCACGGGACCCGGTTATCCGGATGGTCAGGCGCGCGTGGTCGAGTTCGTCGATGATCGACGGCTCTACGCTGGCGCGCAGTTCCGCGCTCGCGGCCGCGGGCAGCCATGCCAGCAGCGCCAGCAGCGCCAGCAGCGCGGGCATAGACCACGGTCGACTGCTTGCCGCGGAAGAGCGCCAGCTCACCAGATTTTCTCCGCTTCCTGGCTGCGGTAGTCGCCGCGGCGCATTCGCTGGTTGGTCTCGTGCTGGAATTTGCGCCGCAACAGCCCGCCCGGATCGTCGGGGACCCGGCGCAGCCACTGCTCGAGCGCATCCTGCTGCTCGTCGCGGCTGCTCAGTTCATCCTGTTCCTCCTGGCCGTCCTGCTCAGGCTGCGAATCCGCCGGGTCGCTGTCGTTGGGCTCCGGAGGCTGCTCGGCCTCGGGTGGCGGCTCGCCCGACTGCTCTTCCTGATCGCCCTGGCCGCCGTCGCTGTCGTTTTGCGGTTGGCTGCTGGATTCCGGTTCACCGTCGCTCTGCTGCTGCTGTTCGTCGTTGTCCTGCTCCGCCGATTCCTGCTGCTCCAGCAGTTTTTCCACCAGCGCCTTGTTGAAGCTCGCGTCGTCGTGCTGCGGGTCGGCGGCGAGCACCTGATCGTAGGCCTCGATGGCGCGGCGATACTCGCCCTGGCGCGCCAGGGCGTTGCCGAGGTTGTACTGGGCGGCCAGAGACTCTTGGCGGCGGAAGCTGTCGGCGGCGGCCTGGTAGTCGCCGTTGCGGTACAGCGCGGCGGCGCGCCAGGCCGGATCGGCGAAATTTGCAGCCGCCGCATCAGGGTCTCCGTCCCGCAGCGCTTGGAACGCCTGCTGGTCACGGCGCTGCCACAGGTCGTCCCAGATTCCGGCCTCGGCCGGCATCGGCAGCAGCAGCAAGGGCGCCAGCGCCAGCGGCGCCAGCGCCACCACGCCGCGGCGGAATCCCAGCAGCACGATGGGCAGCAACAGGATGACGACCCAGAAGCCCATGTCGGCCCAGACGTCGAAGTTTCGCTCCACCTCCACGGTCTCGTCGTCGCCTGGCAGGCGGGTGTCGAGCAGGTGCTCGATGTCGGCGCTGCCCAGGCCCAGGGTGCGGTAACGACCGTGGCCGACATCGGCAACACTGCGCAGGCGCGCTTCATCCAGGCGCGCAACCACGGGGTCGCCCAGCTGGGTGCGCAGCACCTGGCCGGGCTGGTTGGCGAAGTCCAGGGGTATCGTGGCGCCTGCGGGCGTACCGACCCCGAGCACCGAGATCGGAAAGCGCCGAGAGGCGTACTCGGCGGCATCGCTGAGCCGATCCACCCCGTCGGTCACCAGCAGAATCCGCCCCTGCCCGACCCCGGCGTTCTCGAACAGGATGTGGGCCTGCTCCAGGGCGGTGGCCAGATTGCTGCCGAACACCGGCATCATCTCCGGGCTCAGCGCCGGCAGCAGGTTTTCGATGGTACGGACATCGTCGGTGAGCGGCACCACTGCGTGGGCGTCACCGGCGTAGGCCACCAGGGCGGTGAAGCCCTCGTCGCGCAGCCGCAGTACGTCGGCAATCTTCTGCCGGGCGCGCACCAGGCGCGAGGGTGCGACGTCTTCGGCAAACATCGACAGCGACAGGTCGAGAACGATGACCAGGGCATCGGTCTTCTGCTCCACCGGCTGGGGCAACCGCTCCCAGGTCGGGCCGGCGAGGCCGATGGCGCCGGCGCCGAGGGCCAGGCCGACGATCCATGGCAGGCGGCGAGAGGGGCCGCGGCTGCCGGGTTCGAGCAGCACGTTCAACAGCGCCGGCGCGATGCTGGATTCCCAATGGCTGCCAGCGCCGCGACCGCGCACCCAAGCGATGGTCAGCAGCGCCACCGGGATCAGTGCCAGCAGCCACGAGGGACGGATGAAGTGCAGGGCGGTCAGATCCACCTCAGGTCGACCTCGCTCGCAGCTGCGCCATGGTCAGGCCGATTGCCAGCAGCCACGCCAGGCCGAGCGGCCAGTAGTACAGGGCGGCAATGGGGCGGTAGGTCTCCGGATCCTGCTCGATCGGTTCCAGGGCGCTGATGGCTTCGTAGATCTCCGCCAGCTGTTCGGTGTCGCGCGCGCGGAAGAAGCGCCCGCCGGTCATGTCGGCGATGGCCTGCAGGGTGGGTTCGTCCATGTCGGCGGACGGGTTGAACATACCGGAGGAGAACGCGCCGAACATGCTCGGGATGCGCATGGCGTCGGCACCGAAGGCGATGGTGTGGATGCGGATGTCGGCAACCGCGGCCAGCTCCGCGGCTTTCAGCGGCGCTATCGCCCCGGAGTTGTTGGCGCCGTCGGTCAGCAGGATCAGCACTCGATCCCCCGTCGGGCGATCCCGCAGGCGTTTGACCCCCAAACCGATGGCGTCGCCGATGGCGGTTCTGCCGCCGGCGATGCCGATGGGCGCCTCCGCCATCAGTTTGTTGACGCTGGTGAGATCGAAGGTGAGCGGAGCCTGGAGATAGGCATTGGTGCCGAACAGAATCAGCCCGACCCGGTCGCCGCGACGCCGCTCGAGGAACTCGTCGAGCACGTGCTTCACTACCACCAGGCGGTTGACCGGGCGGTTGTTGAGCATCATGTCTTCCATGCCCATGCTGCCGGACAGGTCGACGGCCAGCATGAGATCGCGGCCGCTGGTGGGCAGGCTCACCGGATCCCCCGTCCACTGCGGGCGGCCGGCGGCGGCCACCAGCGCCAGCCAGATCATCCACAACAACAGCAGCCGCCACTGCACACGCCGCCTGCCCTGGCGCCAGCCGGCTTCGCCGTCGGTGCGGAAGCTGGCGACGCTCGGCACCGTGAGGGCCGCCTGCTGCTCGCTGCGGGCCTGCAGCAACGCCCGTACCAGCAGTGGTAGCGGCGCCAGCAGCAGGGCGTAGGGCCAGACCCATTCGATCACCAGGCACCGCCTTTGTCCCGGGGCTGGATGCGCGCCAGCAAGCGGCTGATGGCCTGGTGCACGGCGGCGGTGTCCGCCGTTACGTCGGGGCGGAATCTGGCATCCCCCAGGGCCGACCCCGGGCCGCTGGTGAATGCCGGCTCGTCGGCGTGGCGATCCAACAGCGCCAGCCATGCCTCGCCGTTGGCGCGCCGCGCCTGATCATCGCCGAGACCGTGAATCAACAACCGTTTGATGAGCTCGTTGCTCTCGTCCAGATAGGCGCGAGTGGAGATCTCGCCGCCCTGGTGCCGGCGGTAGATGTCGTCGTAGAGGCTGCGGGCTCGGCGTATCGGCCGGCGGACCCGCGCCGCGGCGAGCATTCTGGCGCCCAGCCAGATCAGCGCGGCCAGCAGCAGCAACGCCAGCAGCCACCAGCCCGGGGCGGGCGGCCACAGGCCCGGGGGTTCCGGCAGGTGGATGTCGCGCAGTTGCTGCAGGACGTCGACGGCCATCGCGCTACAGCCAACCTACCGCGCGCGGCACGTTGGCATCGGTGGCCAGCGCCGCGGTGGTGACCTTGCTGCTGCGGCACAACTCTTCGAATTCGCTCTGGCGGGCGTCGAAGCGCTGCCGGTAGCGTTCGCGCAGCCGGCTGTCACCGGCATCGAACTGCCAGCGGTTGCGGCCGTCGGTGACGGTGTAGCGATCGGCTGGAGGCATCTCCCGCTCGAGCGGGTCGTAGACGCGGATGGCGACCACCTCGTTGTGCCGGGCCAGGGCGCGGAACGCTTGCTGCCATGCCTCCACCGCGCCGGCGAAATCGCTGATGAAGTAGATGCGGTAGTGGCTGCGGGCCAGGCGGCGCACTCGCAGCAGGGCGTCGCCGAGGTGCTGTTCCGTCGGCAGCGGGCCGGCCCGGTGCAAGGCCTGGTTGTAACGGCACAGATCGGCGAAAAACCGCCCCAGTGGCTTGAGGCTGCGGTAGGGTTTGTGGACCGCCAGTTGATCGTTGCCCATGACCAGCCCGCCCACCCGGTCGTTGTGACGGATCGCCCGCCACGCCACCATCGCCGCTACCTCGGCGGCCGCCACGGATTTCAATCGCTCCCGGCTGCCAAAGAACATCGATTGGCTCTGATCTACCACCACCAGCGTCAGCCGCTCGCGCTCCTCGCGGAACACCTTGGTGTGGGGGAGGTTCCTGCGTGCGGTCACCCGCCAATCGATGGTGCGGATGTCGTCGCCGGCCTGGTATGGGCGCACTTCGGAGAAGTCGATGCCGCGCCCCCGCTGCTTCGACAGCCGGGTGCCGCCGCGCGCGCTCACCACGGAGGTGGCCGCCCGGGGCTCGATCAACGGCCGAAAGCGCAGCGCCAGCAGATCCTGCAGCTGGACGTAGGCGCCTCGCAGCATCGGATCCGTCACGGCCAAGCTCAGGGTACCGGTACCTGGTCGAGCAGCAGATCCACCACGCGATCGCTGGAGACCCCCTGGGCTTCCGCATCGAAGGTGAGGATCAGCCGGTGGCGCAGCACGTCGTGAGCCACTGCCTGGACATCGTCGGGGCTGACGTAGTTGCGGCCTCCGAGCCAGGCCAGCGCCCGGGCGCACTGATCCAGGGCGATGGTGCCCCGCGGGCTCGAGCCGAACTCGAGCAGGGCGCCGAGCTCGCCGCGGGGTTCGCGGGTCGCCATGGTCAGGGCAACGATGTAACGCTCCACGGCGTCGCTCATGTAGATCTGCAGAATCTCCCGGCGGGCGGCGAAGACGTCCTCCTGGGTGAGACGGTAGGGCGCCTGCGGCGCGGCCGCTCGGGTGCTGCTTTCCTGACGGACCAGGTGAAGGATGGCGGTCTCCGCCTGCTCGTTCGGGTAGCCGACACGCACGTGCATGAGAAAGCGATCGAGTTGCGCTTCGGGCAGCGGGTAGGTGCCCTCCTGCTCGATGGGGTTCTGGGTTGCCATGACCAGGAACAATTCCGGCAGTGGAAACGTCTGGCGGCCGACGCTCACCTGGTGCTCGGCCATGGCTTCGAGCAGAGCCGACTGCACTTTGGCCGGCGCCCGGTTCACCTCGTCGGCGAGCAGCAGGTTGTGGAACACCGGTCCGGGCTGGAACTTGAACGAGCCATCCTCGGGACGAAACACCTCGGTGCCCGTGACGTCGCTGGGCAGCAGGTCTGGCGTGAACTGGATGCGATGAAAGTCGCCTTCAACCGCATTGGCCAGCTCTTTGACCGCGCGCGTCTTGGCAAGCCCCGGGGCGCCTTCCACCAGCAGGTGGCCGCCGCACAGCAGCGCCATCATCAGCCGCTGCAGCAGCGCTTCCTGGCCGATGATCCGGTTGCTCAGCCAGTTGGTCACGGCCGCGACCTTGTCCTGCTGCGGAGATTCGACTGCGTTCATGACGGCCCCAGTGGAAAAGCCCGGTATTGTAACGGTCGACGCGAGAAAAATGTCATCAACCCCCGTCCCGGGCGGCATGGAGCTTCCGGGGCGGTCTGGCAATGTGTCGAGCGGGTCG
>JBLRXD010000177.1:0-9306 GCA_047920935.1 Pseudomonadales bacterium
CCTATCTGTTCCGGGTGCTCAACTGGGCGCTGGCCGAGCCCGAGGTGCGGCAGGCGTTGGTGCCGGTGCCGCGCGGGCCGCAGGTGGTGGCGTTGCTGCTGGCAATCGTTTCCATTCTGCTCGGGCTGCTGTCGGCGATGCCCTATGATCTGCTGCAGCAGGGGCGCGCGCCGGTGGCGGCCGAGGGGCTGTCATGAATCAGATCCTGCCGGTGCTGGTGCTGTTCACCTCGCTGGTGCCGGCGTTGGTGATCTTCTTCATCAAGGAATCGCAGCAGCGCACCAGGACGCTGGTCAACCTGGCAGGCGCTGTGGCGAAAGTGGCGCTGGTGGGCGTGATGCTCGAAGGCGTTGCCCGGGGGGTGCTGTACGAGACCCGTCTGGAGCTGCTGCCGGGGCTGGAGCTGTTGCTGCGGGTCGACGCACTGTCGCTGCTGTTTCTGACGCTGTCGGCGTTTCTGTGGCTGCTCACCACCGTCTACGCGATCAGCTATATGGGCGACGGCCCGCACCGCTCGCGGTTTTTCGGGTTTTTCAGCCTGTGCGTGGCGGCAACCACCGGCGTTGCCCTGTCGGGGACGCTGATTACCTTCTTCATTTTCTACGAGTTGCTGACGTTGTCCACCTGGCCGCTGGTGGCGCATCGTGGCAATGCCGCCTCGATTGCCGCGGGCCGGCGCTACCTGACTTACACGATGATCGGCAGCGCCGTACTGCTGCTCGGCATGGTGTGGCTGGAGACGCTTGCGGGGCCGGTGGAGTTCACCTTCACCGGGGGGCTGGCGCAGGTGGATCGCACCGCGCTGCAGGTGATTTTCTGGTTGCTGATTGCCGGCCTTGGCGTCAAGACCGCCCTGGTGCCGCTGCACGCCTGGCTGCCGGCGGCGATGGTGGCGCCGGCGCCGGTGAGCGCGCTGCTGCATGCGGTTGCCGTGGTGAAAGCGGGCGCCTTCGGCATCGTCCGGGTCATCTACGACGTCTACGGCACCGCCCTGCTGCATGATCTGGCGCTGGGGGTGCCGCTGGCCATGCTCGCTGCGTTCACCATCATCTTCGGCTCGGTGCGCGCGCTGCAGCAAACCGATCTGAAACGTCGTCTGGCGTACTCGACGGTCAGTCAGGTGTCGTACATCGTTCTCGGTGCCAGCATGTTCGGCCCGTTCGCCACCATTGGTGGGCTGGCACACCTGGTGCATCAGGGGCTGATGAAGATCACCATGTTTTTTGCCGCGGGTGCGTTGACCGAGCGCCTGGGGGTCACCCGGGTCGATGAACTCGACGGCATCGGCCGCGCCATGCCGTGGACGGCGGCGGCACTGAGTATCGGCGCGTTGGGGATGATCGGCCTGCCGCCCATGGCAGGCTTCATCAGCAAGTGGTATCTGGGCGTCGGCGCCTTTCAGGGTGGTCAGGCCTGGGTGGTTCTGGTGCTGATCGGCAGCAGCCTGCTCAACGCCATGTACTTTCTGCCGCTGGTGTATCGGGCCTGGTTCCTGCCCCCACTCCAGGCGGCAGAACCCGGCCGCGAGCGCCCCGTCGGGCTCATCGCTCCGGCGGTGGTGAGCGCCGCGGTGTCGGTGCTGGTGGGCGCTCTCGCGGCCATGCCCTTCAGCCCGCTCACCTGGGCGGCGCTGATCGTCGAGCGGACGTACGCACCGTGAGCGGCGCGGTGATCGGCCAGGTTCCGGTGGTGTTGCTGGTGCTGAGCGTGCTGGCGCCGTTGCTGGCGGCCCTGCTGGTGGCGTGGATGCCGCAGCCGTTGAAAGTCCTTCCCTGGATGGCGTTGCCCGGCCTCGTCACCGCGCTGGTGGCGCCCCTGGGGACCATGGTCGACCTGCCGATGCTGCTGATCGGCTTCAGCCTGGAACTCGATCGCACCGCTTCGGTGTTTCTCGGTTTCGGCTCGCTGCTGTGGCTGCTCGCCGGCCTGTACGCTGCCGACTACATGGCCGGCGGCCGGCGGCTGCGATCGTTCGTGGTGTTCTGGCTGCTGACCCTGAGCGGTACCCTGGGATGCTTCGTGGCCGGCGATGTGGTGACGTTCTACCTGGCGTTTTCGCTCATGTCGCTGGCGGCGTACGGGCTGGTGATCCACGATCGTACCGCTGCCGCCCAGCGTGCCGGCCGGATTTACATCATCCTTGCCGTGCTCGGCGAAACGGTGCTGCTGGGGTCTTTGACGCTGGCCGCCACTTACGCCGAAAGCCTGCAGTTCGCCGCGGTGCGTGACGTCCTGGCGACCGCGCCCTGGTCGGCTTACGCCATCGCCGGTCTGATCGTCGGGCTTGGCATGAAAGCCGGCCTCGCCCCACTGCACGTCTGGCTGCCGCTGGCGCACCCCCAGGCGCCGACGCCGGCTTCGGCCGTGCTCAGCGGGGTGATCGTCAAGGCCGGTATCATCGGTCTGATTCGCCTGCTGCCCATGGATGCGGCAGCCATGCCGTGGGGCGACGTGCTGATCTTCTTCGGGCTCGCTACCGCCTATTACGGGGTGCTGTGCGGGCTCATGCAGCAGGATCCGAAGGCGATTCTCGCCTACTCGACGTTGAGCCAGATGGGTCTGGTGGTGACCCTGCTGGGTAGCGGCGTCGGCGCCGCCGAGCCCGCCCGCAACCTGGATGCTGCGGTGCTCTACGCTACCCATCACGGCCTCGCCAAGGGCGCGCTGTTCCTCGCCATCGGCGTGCTGGCTGCCGCGGGCGCGGTGCGCTTTCGCCTGGTGGCCCTGGTGGTGACGGGTTTTGCGGCATTTGCCGTCGCCGGGCTGCCATTCACCGGCGGCGCCATCGCCAAGCTGGCCATCAAGACGCCGGTGGGCACCGGTACCGCCGGCATCCTGGTGATGCTCTCTGCCATCGGTACCGCGCTGCTGATGATCCGGTTTCTCTGGGAGATCGCCAAGCCGTCGGAGCGCCCTGCATCCGCCACCCCGGGCTGGCGTCTGACTCTGCCCTGGGCAGCCAGCGTGGTGGCGGCCCTGGCCGTTCCCGCCTGGCTGTTCGCCGACCTCACCGGCTATCGCTTCGGCGTGCTGGCGGCGCCGGGCAACGTGCGCGACGCGGGTTGGCCGATCCTGGTGGCGCTGCTGCTGGCGTTCGCCGCGCGGCGCCTGTGGCGCGGCCCGGTGCCCACCGTGCCTCAGGGCGATCTGCTGGTGGTGGGCGAGGCGCTGCTGCGGCGCGCCAGCACGTGGGGCGCCCGGCTTGCGCTCGCCTGGGACCAGGCGCCGGTACGGCGGCCCGATCTGCCTCTGGCCCGGTTGCTGGGTGCCGTCGACGGGGTCGAGCGGCGACTGCGGCGCTGGACGCTTTCCGGGCCGACGCTGGTGTTGCTGGCGTTGCTGCTGGGTCTGGCGCTTTGGCCTTAGCAGACTTCGCGGGCGCTGGCGGTTTGTCTGCCGCTGTGGGGTAGAATCGTGGCAACTGGCCATGGCAACGGGAGCGGCGGTGAAACTCGACTTCGATCCAGAAACAGAAGCATTTCGTGAGGAGGTGACGGCTTTTTTCGCAGATGCTCTTACAACCGAGCTGCGCGCGGCGCGCAGTTACATGACCAGCGTCTACTGCGACGATGCCTCGAGCAGCGCCTGGCAGAAGATCCTCTACCGCAAAGGCTGGCTGGTGCCGTCCTGGCCCGAAGCGTACGGCGGCACCAACTGGAGCCTGACTCAGCGTTACGTGTTCGCCTGCGAGAGCGCGCGGGCCGGCCCGCCGCCGATCTCGCCCATGGGCATCGGCATGCTCGGTCCGGCGCTGCTTGGTTGCGGCACCCGCGAGCAGAAGGATTACTACCTGCCGCGGATGCTGCGCGGCGACGATTTCTGGTGTCAGGGCTACTCCGAACCCCAGGCCGGGTCCGACCTGGCGAGGCTGGCGACGCGGGCCCGGGTCGATGGCGACGACTACATCGTCACCGGCACCAAGATCTGGACCACTCACGCCCACTACGCCAACCGCATGTTCTGTCTGGTACGCACCGGTGAGTTCCAGCGCCCCCAGCAGGGGGTGACGTTCCTGCTCATGGACATGCGGGCGCCGGGGGTGTCGACTCGCCCCATCCACTTCTTCAGTGGCGACTACGAGCAGTGCCAGGTGTTCTTCGATGAGGTGCGGGTGCCGCGGCGTAATGCGGTGGGGCAGGAAAACGAAGGTTGGGCGGTGACCAAATACCTGCTGGAGTTCGAGCGTGGCGGCGGCGCGTCCGCTCCCGGTCTGCTGATGGCGCTTGACAAGCTGCGCCGGCGGCTGGCGCCGGCGGCCGGCTTGCCGGAAGCCGCAGGCCTCGCCCGCCAGGCCGACGACCTGGACGCCGCGGTGCGGGCGCTCGAAGCCCTGGAACTGCGCTGCCTGGCGGAGACCGAACGCACCGGCTCGCCGGGCCCGAGCGCCTCCATGCTGAAGATCCGCGGAACCGAGATTTCCCAGGCGATCTCGGCGCTCGGCGTCGAGGTGGCCGGCTACTACGGACTGCCATGGCAGCAGCAGGCGATCGACAGTCATGGCGGCGTCGGCCCGGTGGGGTCCAGCGCCGATGCCGTCGCCGCGCCGTTCTACTTCAACAACCGCGCCGCGACCATCTACGGCGGCTCCAACGAGATCCAGCGCAACATCATCGCCAAGCGGGTGCTGGGCCTATAGCCGGCGGGCGTCGGCCAGCTCCATCCGCTTCATGAAGTAGCACAGGCAGTCCTGACGAATCACCAGCGGGTCGGTGGTGTACATGGCCGGCACCACCGGCTGCCGGAGCACGATGCTACCGTCCCGGCGCTCGAAGTAGCTGTCGGTGACGTCCTGGTGGTTCGCGTCCAGCACCCGCAGCAGCTGCGCAACCGGGCTGTTTGCGGCCCCGAACTCGGTGCCGGCCGCGAGCGGGTGGAAGTTCACCCCCTCCACCCCCGAGGTGAGCACCAGCGGCGTATCCAGGCCGTCGCCGGCAAACGAGAATGGGGCCTCATCGGCCACGTGCACCCGCACCTCGGCACGGTACAGTTCCAGCGCCGTTGCGTCCGCCGCGGGTATGGCATCCAGGGCGAGGCACCGGCTGACGAAATCGTGGGCGCGATCGTCGCAGCGCGGGTCGCCGATGGGCCCGAGTTCGACGGCCAGCGCCGGATGGCGGTCGGCGATGGCGCGGGTCATCACGGTGTCCGGCTCCTCGACGTAGACGGCTTTCTCGGAGAACAGATACGCAAGCCCCAGATTGTCGGCGTTGAGGTCGGTCAGTACCGAGTAGTGGGGGTTGTGGCCAGTGTTGTTGTGCAGGTCCAGGGCGGCGAACAGCGGCCGATGTGTCAGCAGGTCGAGGACTTCGCGGGCGAGCGCGCCCTCGGCGCCGCTCGCACCCCGCCAGATGCGGTTGTAATCCTGCTGGTGGGGCAGGGTGCGCAGATTGGCGGCGGCGGCCGCGACGTTGCCGATGAACAACAGCAGGCTGCGCGGCAGCTCGACCGCCCGGTCGAGCAGCCGCCGTACGCCGTTCCAACCGCTCTGCTCGTTGCCGTGCAGCAGCACCGACACCAGCAGCGGCGGATCGCGCCGGCCCTGGACGTGCACCAGCGCCGGCCCGCCGAGAAACCCGGCGAGTTCGGTCGCCGCGCACTCCGCCAGCCCGGGTGGTGCATGCTGGAAGCGGCGTAGTTGCATGATCAGAAGGTCCGATTATTCGACAGGCGCATTGTAGGGCGTAACGCCGGCAGCGGGTTAAGCCAGCGGCCGGGAATGTCTGCTAGCCTGGGGCCAGAGCGACTGGATGCGAGCCCGAGCGAATGAGCAGTACCGAACAGCAGCTTGCGGATTTCCTGAGCGGCCGGCTTCACGCGTCCGCCGACAGACTGGTGGATCGTTGGATCGGCTGGGTGCGTGGCCGCATCGACAACCCCACCATCGAGGCGCTGCCGGAGCGGGCTTTGCGCAATCACATCCCACCGGTGCTTGCGAGCCTCGGCAGCTATCTCGCCGATCCCACCCATGCCATCCGCTCGGAGATGCTGGGGCATCTGCGGCTGCATGCGCAGATGCGGCGCGATCAGGGCTATTCGGTGCAGGATCTGCTGGCCGAGTTCGACGGGCTGGCGCATCTCGTGACCGTCAGCCTGCGGCACGACGTCGAGCAGCACCCTGACGCCAGGCTGGCCGACGCGCTGGCGGTTTTTACGCGGCTGGCAACCGGCTTGCGGGCCATCGCCTTCGTCACCGTGGGGGTGTTCGAGGAAGGCGCCGACCAGCGGCGCCAGGATCTCGCCGCGAAGCTGTCGGACTTCGCCCACGCCGTCAGCCACGAGCTACGTTCCCCGGTTCAGGCGGCCATGCTCGGCTCGATGATCCTGCTCGACGAGCGCTTCACCGACGATGCGGCGACCCGCAAGCGGCAGGCGGAGATGATTCGTGCGTCGATGCAGCGGATCGAGGGGTTGCTGGAGGATGTCGACCTGCTGGCTTCCACCGAGCGGGCGGGCGCGCAACCGCGCCTGGGCGCATTGCCGGGGCTGCTCGAGGAGATCCGCGAGGAGCTGGTTGGAAGAGCCAGGAGCAAGGGCGTGCGGCTGGAGTTCCCGGACCAGGTGCCGCGGCTGGCCGTGGAGCGCGTGGTGGCGCAGCTGGTGCTGGTCAACGTCATCAACAACGCGGTGAAGTACTCGGATCCCGGCAAGACCGATCGTTGGGTGCGGGTAAGGGCCTCCATCAGCCACTCCGATGAAACGCCCTTCGCCTGCCTCGAGGTGGAAGACAACGGTCTGGGTATCCCCGAGGATTACCAGACGCGGTTGTTCCAGCGCGGTTTTCGCGCCCACCCCGACGTGGCCGAGGGCGCCGGGCTGGGCTTGACCATCTGTCAGGAACTGCTGCTCGAGCGTGGTGGCGAGGTCGAGCTTTCGAGCGAGGAAGGGCGGGGCACCATGGTACGTTTCACCCTGCGAGCCACGGATGCCGAGGCCGTGGCGGCGACCGGTGCGGACGATCTCATGCGCGACACCGTCAGGGCGCTGCTCGATATGGAGGAACTGGGCCCCGAACAGGCAGATTGACCGGCCGCAGGTCGGCGCTGGTGATCGGCTCCCCGCCTGACGTCCGCAGCATGCGTCCCAGGGCCTGACGGTGCTCGGCTGTGGCGCGGCGCGACATGAAGAACTCCACGTGCTGGTCCAGCGGCGCCCCGCGCTCGAGGCGTATGCCCCACAGTGGCTCGATCTCGTTCGGCACCATGGAGTAACGGACGTCGACGATGCGTGTTGGATCGGTGGCCTCCACCGCCAGGAAATCCCCTGAGAAACGGCGGAAGCGCTCGACATCCCGGGCCTGCTGGCTGTTTTTGTCGAGCCACGGCAGATCACGGCCGCGGTCCAGCCGGCGCGCTCGCTCGCCCGGAAAGTAGCTGACCCGCAAGCCCACCCGCAGCGCGTCCACGTAGAACCAGTCCCCGTCGGCATAGATGCTCTTCCACACCAGCAGATTGCCGAAGGACGGCTTGGCGGTGAGCCGCTGCGGGTCGTGGCCGCGGCTGTGGGCCAGGGCTTGGGCGGCATGCTCGGCGCGCACGCCCTGGAACGCGCCGAGGGCCAGATAGCTCAACCCCCAGAGCAGGCCGGCGCGCGCCAACCAGGGCTGCCGCCGCACCAGAGCCGCGGCCAGCAGCCCCAGCAGCGGCAGCGTGAACAGCGGGTCGACCACGGCGATGGCGTTCCAGGCGATGCGCGCGTCGGAGAACGGCCACAGCAGTTGCGTGCCGTAGGAGGTGCAGGCGTCGAGCAGGCCGTGGGTGGCGTAGCCCAGCGCAGCGAACAGATAGGTCTGGTGGAAGCGCAGCCAGCGGCGTACCAGCAGATGCAGCGGCAGGGCGCACAGCAGCGCGCCCAACGGGATGAAGATCAGCGAATGGGTGAACTGGCGGTGGTATTCGAGGAACAGCAGCGGGTCCGTGGGCGAGCGGATTAGCACGTCGAGATCCGGCGCCATGCCCGCCAGGGCGCCCACGGCGCCGGCGGCGAGCAGTTGCCGCCGGGTCGCTGCCGTGCCGCTCAGGGCCGCTCCTGCGGCGCCCTGGCTGATGGGGTCCATACTCGAATCCGTGGTCGCTGCAGCGTCGCTGCACGAGGGCAGGCAGTTTAAACGAGGCGCCGCGCTAATTCAGGGCCGTGGGGTTCGCGACCGCCGAGTGCCGGACTCGCGGCAGGCGTCAGATCCACAGCAGCAGCACGGCGATGATGGTGAGGATCAGAGCCCCGAGAATCCTCACCGTACCCGCGCTCAGGCTGAGGGCTCTGTCGCTGGAGCGGTCGCTGAACCGACCTTCGGTGCGGTGCAGCCCGTCCACCGGTTCGAACAGGTTGTCGGGCCGATCTGCCGGTGCGTCCGCTTCGTCCATCTGCCCGCTCCAGGCGCTGCGCGCCATCATCCGGTCGAGGACCGACGGCATCACCATGGTGCCGAGGATGGCCTGCAGCGAGGCCTTGCCGAGCCACAGTTCCCTGGGCGCGTCCGCGGCCGCCTGCAGCACCGCCCGGGCGGCCACTTCCGGGGTATAGATCGGCGGTACCGGCTGGGCGCGCTTGCCGAGTTTGTTGCGGGCCCAGTCGAACTGCGGCGTGTTGTGGGCCGGCAGCTGCACCATGGTGAGACGTACGCGGCTGTCATCGTGGATCAGCTCGCAGCGCAACGCGTCGGTAAAGCCGCGGATGGCGAACTTGGCGGCGCAGTAGGCGGCCTGCAACGGGATGCCGCGATAGGCGAGGGCCGAACCCACCTGCACGATGGTGCCGTGGTTGCGCGGCCGCATGTGGCGCAGGGCGGCGAGGGTGCCGTGCACCGAGCCGAGGTAGGTGACGGCGGTGACGCGCTCGATTTCCGCGGCCGTCATCTGGCTCACCGGCCCGAACACCGTGGCCATGGCGGCATTCACCCACACGTCGATGGGCCCGAGTTCGGCCTCGACCCGTTCCGCTGCATGCTCGACGGCGGCGGCGTCGGCGACATCGGCCGGGATCGCCAGAGTAGTCGCGCCCGCCCGTTGCAGCTGCGCTTGCGTATCGGCCAGGCCGCGCTCACTGCGGGCGATCAGGGCGACGCGATAGCCGGCCCGGGCGAACTGCTCGGCGCTGGCGCGACCCACCCCGGCACTGGCGCCGCAGATGACCACGGTGGGTGCTGGCTTCGACTCTACGTCACGCATTGCGGCAGGTTGCTCCAGCCGTGGGCAATTGATTCGTTCAGACCGACAAGCAAGCGGCGCGCCAGATGCGGTCAACCCCTGTCAATGCGCCGGGCGCGAAAAATGGCGATGGTGGCAGGCATACCCGCCTGCTGGAGTCGGT
>JBLRXD010000178.1:0-9288 GCA_047920935.1 Pseudomonadales bacterium
CGCCCGGCGGCGTCCGCAGCGTGGTCGCGGCCGGCCAGCTGCAGCACGAATTGGGTGACGTCGGCGACCCCGCGGTCACCGAGCGCAGCCTGCCAGGCCGGCATGGCGGCCTGACGGCCCTGGCGAAGCGTCGTCTTGACGTTGTCGAAGCCGGGGCCCCACAGCCAGTCATCATCGGTGAGATTGGGAAAGCCGAACGACCCGGTGCCGTTGACGCCGTGACAGGTGGAGCAGTGGTTGATGAACAGCCGGCGACCCACCTGTCGTGCCTGGCGGCTGTCGTGCAGGGCCGCTTCGTCGAGCTGCGCCAGCTCCTCGTACAGGGGGGCAAAGCGCGCCTCGTGTGCCGCCTGAGCAGCCTGCACTTCGCCTTGCGAGCTCCAGGAGGAGAGCCCGGCGAAGTTGCCGAGGCCGGGATAATAGGCCAGGTACGCCAGACTGAAGACGATGCTCAGAACGAACATCCATACCCACCACATGGGCAGCGGGTTGTCGTACTCCTCGATGCCGTCGAAGTCGTGGCCGGTGGTGCCTTCGCCGCTGGTCTTGCGGTTGCCGAACAGCAGCGCCAGGAAGAACGCCAGGCTGCCCAGGGTGCCAATGATGATGAACCAATGCCAACCGCCGCTCATGGCCGGTCCTCCGGAAGACGCGGATCGAAGGCATCATCGTCCAGGGGAATGCTGGCGTGGGCTTCCATCTCGCTGCGCCGGCTGGGCCAGTACACCCACAGCACCAGGCCGCTGAACGATACCGTTACGGCGATCAGAGAAAACTCGAACGCGGTCATTGATTGTCTCCGGCGTAGGCGCGCATGGCGAGCCCCAGATTCTGCAGGTAAGCCACCAGCGCGTCGGCTTCCAGCCTGCCGGCTACGGCGGCCTGGGCGCCGGCGATGTCTTCGTCGCTGTAAGGGGCGCCCAGGGTGCGCAGCACCTCCATTTTTCTTGCCGTCAGGTTGCCGGTCAGCGTGCGGTCGAACAGCCATGGGTAGGCGGGCATGTTGGATACCGGAACCACCGAACGTGGATCAGCCAGATGGGCGCGATGCCAGTCGTCGCTGTAGCGCCCGCCTACCCGCGCGAGGTCCGGCCCGGTGCGCTTGGAACCCCACAGAAACGGCCGCTCGTAGACGTCTTCCCCTGCCACCGAATAGTGTCCATAGCGGGCGGTGTCCGATTGCAGCGAGCGCACCATCTGGGTGTGACAGACGTGGCAGCCCTCACGGATGTAGATGTCGCGCCCCTCGAGCTGCAGAGCGTTGAGCGGCTTGAGCCCGTCGATGGGTTTGGAGGTGGCTTTGTCGAACAGCATGGGGAACAGCTCGACCATGCCGCCGAAGCTCACCGCGATCAGAATCAGGAAGATCAGCAGGCCGACGTTTTTCTCGATGATGTCGTGCTTCATGCTTCGCCTCCGGTGGTGGTGGGAACCAGGGGAGTGATCGCCGCCGGCGCTGCTTCACGGCTCTCGCTTCTGACGGTTTTCCAGACGTTGTAGGCCATGATCAGCATGCCGGCGAAGAAAATGCTGCCGCCGATGAAGCGCACGTAGTAGCCCGGATAGCTGGCCTCCACCGACTCCGCAAAAGAGTAGGTGAGGGTGCCGTCGACGCTGGTGGCGCGCCACATCAGCCCCTGCAGCAGCCCGTTCACCCACATCGATGCGATGTACAGCACCGTTCCCAGGGTTGCCATCCAGAAGTGCAGGTTGATCAGGCGGACGCTGTACATCTCGCCGGCGCCGCGGCCGAACAGCTGCGGAATGAGGTGGTACATGGCGCCGATGGTGATCATCGCCACCCAGCCCAGGGCCCCGGAGTGAACGTGGCCCACGGTCCAGTCGGTGTAGTGGGACAGGGCGTTCACCGTCTTGATGGCCATCATCGGCCCCTCGAAGGTGCTCATGCCGTAGAACGACAGGGACACGATGAGGAACTTGAGAATGGGATCGGTGCGCAGTTTGTCCCAGGCGCCGGACAGGGTCATGATACCGTTGATCATGCCCCCCCAAGAGGGCGCCAGCAGCACCAGCGACATCACCATGCCCAGGCTCTGGGCCCAGTCGGGCACCGAGGTGTAATGCAGGTGATGGGGCCCGGCCCACACGTAGATGGCGATCAAAGCCCAGAAGTGCACGATGGACAGGCGGTACGAGTAGATGGGCCGCCCGGCTTGCTTGGGCACGAAGTAGTACATGATGCCGAGGAACCCGGCGGTGAGGTAGAAGCCCACGGCGTTGTGGCCGTACCACCACTGCATCATCGCATCCATGGAGCCGGCGTAGGCGGAGTAGCTCTTGGTGAGCGATACCGGCAGCGCCAGGCTGTTGAAGATGTGCAGCACCGCGACGCCGATGATCAGCGCACCGAAGAACCAATTGGCGACGAAGATGTGATTTACCTTGCGGCGCGCGATGGTGCCGAAGAACACGATGCCGAACGCGACCCAGACCAGCGCGATGAGGATGTCGATGGGCCATTCGAGCTCGGCATATTCCTTGGTGCTGGTAATGCCCATGGGCAGCGTGATGGCGGCGGAGACGATGACCAGTTGCCAGCCCCAGAACACGAACCAGGCCAGGCCGTTGGAGAACAGCGGCGTCTTGCAGGTGCGCTGCACGATGTACAGCGCTGTCCCCATCAGCGCGCAGCCGCCGAACGCGAAGATCACCGCATTGGTGTGCAGCGGGCGGATCCGCCCGTAAGACAACCAGGGAATATCGAAATTCAGCGCCGGCCAGGCCAGCTGCCCGGCGATGAGCACGCCGACGCCCATGCCGACGATGCCCCAGACGACGGTCATTATCGAGAACCACCGCACCACCCGGATGTTATAGGAAGATTCCGCCGTCACGATGATTCCTTGCCAGTTGCTGAACGCGCCCATGAGGCGTGATGGTTGCCCGGCGGCATGGTAGAGAGGCTGCCGCCGCTGCGCCTATCCGTAATTTCCGAATACCCTGGCCGGCAGCTAGCCTGCGGCGACGAAGGACTTCAGTTTGCGGTGGACGAGCGGCTTGTGAAAAACCGCATCCACGCCGGAGCGCTTGGCTGCCGCGGTCATGGCCGGGTCGTTACGGCTGACCAGCAACGCGAATCGGGTGGCGGGATGGTTGGCCTTGAAAGTCTCGAACAGGGTCATGCCGCTGGTGTCCGGCAGTTCGGCCTCGCACACCACGCAGTCGATGTCGCGGCCGTCGAGGGCGGCCAGGAAATCGCGGCCGGTGGCGTAGGTGGAAACCTCGCACCCGTTGAGCGTCATCAGGGTTGCCAGGCTGTCACGAACGGCAGCGTCACCGTCTACCACGCACACATGCAGCTTTGGCTGGAAACGATGAATGGCACGGAACTCCGCAGGTGCAGGCGCACAGGCTACGTTCCGAGGGCGGGGCGAAGAATACGAACTTCTACCTAAACAGGCGCCATCAGCTGCCCTCGATCACCCGATCCACCGTGAGCTTCATCCGCACCAGGTCGGCCAGCGATCGGGCGCCGGTCTTGTGCATCACCTGGCTGCGGTGAATCTCCACGGTTCGCTCGCTGATGCCGAGTTCAATGGCCACCACTTTGTTGGCCTGGCCGGCGGCCACGCGTTCGAACACCTCGCGCTCTCGCGGCGTCAGCGTAGAGATCTGGCATCGCAGGTGGGCCACCGCCTGCTCCCGTGCCCGCTGGTCGGCGTCGACGTTGAGGGCTTCGTGGATCCGGTCGAGCAACTCCTGGTCGCGGAACGGCTTGCGGATGAAATCGACGGCGCCGCGCTTCATGGCTTCCACGGCCATCGGCACATCGCCGTGACCGGTGATGAACACGATGGGGATAGGCGCCTGCATCTCGATCAGCTGCTGCTGCAGCTCCAGGCCGCTGACGCCGGGCATGCGGATGTCGAGCACCAGGCAGCCTCCGGAAGATGGCTCGTAGACGTCGAGAAACGCCTGGGCGTTGGCGAAGGTCTGATAGGGAATGTCGACGGTCTCGAGCAGCATGCCGATGGCGTCCCGTACCGGTTCGTCGTCGTCGACGACGAACACCTGCCGCGACGGTTGCGGCTGCTTGGCGTCAGGCATGGTCCACCGCCACGGTGGGCAGGGTGAAATAGAACGTGGCGCCCACGTCGTGGTTGTTGCGGAACGCCAGCTCCCCGCCATGCTCGCGGACGATTGTCCGACAAATGGATAGCCCCATCCCCATGCCCTCTTTTTTCGTGGTGTGAAACGGCTTGAATATCAGGTTGATCTGCGATGCGGCAACTCCCGGCCCTTGATCAGCGACCGCGATCTCGACGCGCCGGTCGGGCAGCGCGCGCGAAGTGATGGTCAGCGCGTTACCGTGCCGGCAGTCGATGCTCTTCATGGCGTCGATGGCGTTGCGGATGAGGTTCAGGGCCACCTGCTGAATCTGGATGCCGTCACAACTCACCAGTGGCAGGCCGTCTTCCAGATCGAAGCTGATGGCTACCTCGTGAAGCCGCGCGTCGCCCTCGGCCAGCTTGAGGAGATCCTTGAGCAGCTCGTTGATCAGCACCAGTTCGTGCTCGCTTTCCTGGGCGCGCGCAAACCGCTGGATGCGCTCGATGATGGCGCCGGCGCGAAGGCTCTGGGTATTGAGCTTGTCGAGGGCGCTGGCAAGTTTGTCCAGATCCGGATCGCCGCGCTGAATGAGTTTCAGGCCCGACTGGGCGTACATGGAGATCGCCGTCAGCGGCTGGTTGATCTCGTGCGCGATGCTGGCGGTCATCTCACCCATGGTCGAGAGTCGGCCAACGTGTGCCAGCTTCTCGCGCTGCTCGGCGAGCGCTTCACGGGTCTGGTGCTGCTCCGACAGGTCGCGGATGATGCCGGTGAAGCGGCGCCGACCCTGCAGCAGGATCTCACTAACCGCCAGGTAGATGGGCACCAGCTTGCCCGAGCGGGTCTTGGCCTCCAACTCGCGGCCGATGCCGATGATCTGGCGCTGTCCCGTTTCGACGTATCTGCGGATGTAGCCGTCGTGGCGATCGCTGTGGGGCTGGGGCATGAGCAGGGTCAGTGGCTGACCGATGATTTCTTCCGGGCGGTAGCCGAACAGCTCGCTGGCGGCGGTGTTGAAGGTCTCGATGATGCCGGCCTCGTCGATCATGATGATGGCGTCGACCGCCGTCTCCAGGATGGCCTGCATCTCGGCCTGGCCGCGGGTCTGCTCGGTGATGTCCAGCAGCACGCCCATCAGCCGGGCGGGGGCATCGCCGTCGAGCAGCGGCTGGCAGATGACGGTAAAGAAGCGGCGCTCACCGTTTGCGGCGACGGTGGTGGCCGGCAGGGAGAGGGGGCTTGCGGGCGTGGCGTCAGGGCGCCAGCGCTGCAAGGCGTTCTCGTCCACATCGTCGAACAGCTCGAGCCAGGAGCGGCCGACGTTGTGTGGAAGCAGGTGCTCGAAAGCCTCGTTGGCGCTTTCGATGCACCCATCCTCGGCAGCCACGAACACGGGCAGGGGCAGGGAATAGGTATCCGGCAGTGTCATCGCCCGGGTCGGGTCCTGGTCAGGTGGTGGAGCGAGGTCGTCGCCCGGCCCAATCCTGACGCAGTACCGCCAGGAACGGTTTCCACAGATTGTACAGGGTCTGGGACGCCTTTGCGGATTGGCCCGAGAGCAGCTGCGCCGACTGCTGCACGCCCTCGGCAAGATGAATCACCCGGCGCTCGACGTGCTCGCCGATGATGGCGGGAGCATCGCCGCGGGCAGCCCCCCCGAGCAATGCCGACCAGGTGCTGGCGTGGTCCGCGACGCAGTAACGCAGCTGCCGGGCGTAGAGATCGCCGAACCGCTCCGCGGTATCCCAGAGAATGCCCAGCTGAGCGACCAGCTCACGTGATGCCAGCAGCTCGGCCCCCATCGCCTCCTCGCCGGCCAACCGGGTTTCGGCCTGCATGGAGCCGGACAGTTCGTCGACCTCACGGGCGAGGCGATCGAGATCCTTCTTGAATGCGGATAGGCGCGGCTCGCGGCCAGCGCTCACTCGCTCGCGCTCCGGGGAATGCGCACCGTTACCACGTCCACCGGAGAGCCGTGCAGTACCGCGTTGGCAGTGGAGCCGAGCAGCCAGCGCAGGCCTTCCTGCCCGTGCGAGCCGATTACGACCAGGTCGAAATTGCGTTCCCTGGCAACGTCGTGAATGTGGTCGGCCGCTCGGCCGATCATCACATAGCGGTGCGCCGCGTCGATACCGTGCGGCTCACACAGTTCGGCCAACCGGGCGGCCGCCAGATCCACCGCATCCTGCTCCAGCGAGCGCGACAACGTCGATTTGAACGTGGGGTCGAAGCTGTACTGCACGTACTGGGGCTCCACCACGTGAATGGCGCTAAGGGTGCCGCCGGGGGCGACGAACGCGCGCGCGCGTTGCAGCACCGGCTCGGCGGTGTCTTCGGTCAGATCGATGGCGGCCAGAACACTTTTATACACGCTACTCACCTGTTTTCCGGTAGCTCCGGTCGCCGTCATGCTACTGCCTGCATCGCCCGCGGCTCAAGTCGCGAGGATGAAGTCAATTTTGTAGCCTTTTGTATATGATGGGGCCTGGTGGCGGCGCGGCTACGGGTTTTCCGCAACGGCGGAGGCCGGCCGCTCGGTGTAGGCTCCTCCGGGGCGCAATGCAGCAATGGGAAATCGAGGAACTGACGATGGCATACCAGCACATTTTGGCGGCAGTCGATCTGAGCGAAGAGGCGCGGGAGGTGCTCGCCAAGGCTCGGCAGCTGGCTGACGAGCACGGTGCCAGGCTGTCCGTCTGCAGCGTGGTCAAGCCGCTCACCCACGTCTACGGCGGGCTCGACATGATGGCCTACACCCAGGCCAGCGTGAATTTCGAGGAGGAAGCCGTCAACCAGTCGCGTAATCAGATCGAGACCGAGGCCGGCCGCTACGGGGTAGGCCCGGACGACGTCCACGTCGGCATCGGTGGGCCGGCGACGCAGATCGTCGACACGGCGAAGGCCCTGAAGGCGGATCTCATCGTGGTGGGTTCTCACGGTAAGCACGGCCTGGGCCTGCTGCTCGGCTCCACCGCCAACGGGGTGCTGCACCAGGCGCAATGCGATGTGCTCACCGTGCGCATCGGGTCCTGAGTAGACGGCCATGGCAGTCCGTCATCGGCAGATTCTGATAGCGGTGGATGGGTCCGACGATGCCGATCAGGTGCTCGAGGCGGCGACTGCGCTGTTTCCCAAGGGCGATGACAGCTTTCAGGTCGTGACCGTGATGCAGCCCATCCTTGACGGCATGACCGGTATGGGCGGCGCATCATTCGCCGCCTCGTGGCCGCTGCACGACATGGAAGCCGCCATCAGCAAGGAGATCACCGACAGCGTGCGTGAGCGTGTGGCGCGCTTCGGCATCCCCCCGGAGCGGTTGGCGGTGCGTTACGGCCGCCCGGCGGCGGAAATTCACGCTTACGCCGAGGAGATCGATGCGGATCTCATCGTTGTCGGCTCTCATGGTCGTCATGGGCTCGCCCGCGTTATGCTCGGCGCAACAGCCAGCGGAGTCCTCCACGGAGCCAGATGCGACGTTCTGACGGTACACATCCAACAATGAACTGGGGGCGCATGCGCCTGTTCGGCTTCACGGCGTTGCTGGTGGGGCTGCTGCTCAGCATTGCCGGGGCGTTTGGCAGCGATCGCGGCGCCGGTGGGCGCGGCGAAGTGTGGGTGGTGCCCCTCGATGGCCCGCTTGGGCCGGCAAGCGCCAATCTCATCATCCGCAGCATCGGCGATGCCGAGGAGGCAGGCGCCCGGGCCCTGGTGATTCGCATGAACACGCCTGGCGGGCTCGATCAAGCCATGCGCGACGTGGTGCAGGCGATTCTCGCCGCCAACGTGCCGGTGATCACCTACGTGGCGCCGGACGGCGCCCGCGCTGCCAGCGCCGGCACCTACATCGCCTACGCCAGCCACATTGCCGCCATGTCGCCGGCCACCAACCTCGGCTCGGCTACCCCCGTGACCATAGGGGGCGGACCCGGCCCCGGGAGTCCGGGGGCACCGCCCGAGGAAGCGAACGATGCCGACGACGTCGAGGGCGTCGACGACGGCGAGGGCGCCCGGGCAGAACGCGAGCGGCCGGCACAGTAGCCGGACGCAATGACCCGCAAGATCATCAACGACGCGGTGGCCTACCTGCAGGGCCTGGCCGAACTGCGCGGCCGCAACATCGAGTGGGCCGAAGAGACGGTACGCTACGGGGCCAACATCCGCGCTTCCCAGGCGCTGGAGATGAACGTCATCGACGCGGTGGCGGCCGATCTGCGCAGCCTGCTGCAGCAGATCGACGGCACTTCGGTGACGCTGCACGCGCGGACGGTGACGCTCGCCGTGGCCGATGCCGGCATCCGCACGGTGGAAACCGACTGGATCTACGAACTGCTGACCATCATCACCAATCCCACCATCGCCTACGGGCTGCTGATCTTCGGTATCTACGGCCTGATTCTCGAGTTTTACAACCCGGGCATGGTGTTTCCGTCGGTGATCGGCATCATCTGCCTGCTGCTCGGCGCCTACGGTCTGCAGATGCTGCCCATCAATTACGCCGGCCTGGCCCTCATCATCGTCGGGGTCGGGATGATGATCGCGGAGGTATTCACGCCCACCTTCGGCATTCTCGGCTTTGCCGGCGTGGTCGCGTTCGTGCTGGGTTCGATCATGCTGATCGATACCGATGCGCCCGGCTATCAGCTGCCGATCTCGCTGATCGCCGCCTTTGCCGTCACCACCGCAGGGCTGACGATCTTCACCATCGGTGCCGCCATGAAAGCCCGCGCGCGGGGCGTGGTGACGGGCCGCGAAGGCATGGTGGGCGCTACGGCCGAGGCAATGGAAGACTTCGACCACCATGGGCAGGTGTGGGCCTTTGGTGAGCGCTGGCAGGCCGATACCGACGTGCCGGTGCGCAAGGGCGACAAGCTGAGAATCCAGGGCGTAGACGGGCTGGTCCTCAAAGTAACAGTGGAGTAAACACAGCATGGAAATATTTATCACCGTCATCATCGTCATCGTCGCCGGCCTGCTCATGAGCGCCTTCCGGGTGCTGCGTGAGTACGAGCGCGGCGTGGTGTTCATGCTCGGTCGTATGTACGGTGTCAAAGGGCCCGGGCTGATCATCATCATCCCCGTCGTCCAGCAGATGGTTCGGGTGGATCTGCGAACCTTCGTGCTCGATATCCCCTCCCAGGATCTGATCACCCGTGACAACGTTTCGGTGAAGGTGAACGCGGTGATTTACTTCCGGGTGGTCGAGGCCGCCGCGCCGGA
>JBLRXD010000179.1:0-9168 GCA_047920935.1 Pseudomonadales bacterium
TCCATCGGCGGCTTCGTGCGCGAGTACCAGGTGGACGTGGATCCCGATGCGCTGCGCGCCCACGGCGTGACCCTGCAGCAGGTGTTCGACGCAGTGGCGCGCAGCAACCTCGACGTCGGTGCCCGGGTCGTGGAAATCAATCGGGTCGAGTACCTGGTGCGCGGGCTCGGGTTCATCCGCAACCTGACGGATCTCGAGCAGGCCCTGGTGCGCGTTGGGCCGGACCACGTGCCGATTCGTGTCAGTGACGTGGCGGTGGTCAATCTCGGCCCGGCGCAGCGTCGCGGCGGATTGACCATAGGCGGCGCCGAAGCGGTGGGCGGTGTGGTGATCGTGCGCGAGAACTACAACCCGATGCGCGCCATCCAGAACGTTACCTCGAAGGTCGCCGAACTCGCCCCCGGGCTCCCGGCCAAGGCGGTCATCGACTGGACGCGGGCCGACCCCGCCGTGGTGGCGGGGTTCGCGGCCGAGCGCGGCTTCGACCAGGACGGCTGGCTGGCGTGGCTGCGCAGCGTGCCCCGTGAGCAGTGGCCCGACTGGGTCACCATCAGCCAGCTCGAGGTGGTGTCGTTTTACGACCGCTCCGGGTTGATCGCGGAAACGCTGGGCACCCTCAACGATGCGCTGTTGCAGCAGGTGCTGGTGACCCTGGTGGTGGTGATCGTCATGGTGCTGCACCTGCGCACCGCGCTGGTGATCGGCGCGATTCTGCCGCTGGCGGTGCTCATCGGCTTCATCCTGATGAAGCTCGCCGGCGTCGACGCCAACGTGGTGGCGCTGGCGGGCATCGCCATCGCCATCGGCACCATCGTCGACATGAGTGTGATCGTCACCGAGAACGTGCTCAAGCACCTGAAGGAAGCCGATCCCGCCGAGCCGCGGGTCGAGGTGGTGTTTCGCGGCACCCGGGAGGTGGCCACGGCCATTCTGGCCGCCATCAGCACCACCATCATCAGCTTTCTACCGGTGTTCACCATGACCGGGGCCGAGGGCAAGATGTTCGTGCCGTTGGCGTTCACCAAGACCTTCGTGCTGGTAGGGGCCATCTTCCTCACCCTGACCGTGGTGCCGGCGGCCGCCCACGTGTTCATCGCCGGGCGCGACCGCGGCGCCTCCTCGGGCGGGTTCCGCCGGGCGCTGCTGGTCGGCCTGGCGGTGGCCGCGGTGGCGATGGTGCTGGTCGGGGTCGCGGCGGGGTGGCCGATGGTGATCGTCGCCGGGCTGGTGCTGCTTGCCGCGGTAGTCGCGCACCTGAAGTCGACGGCAATCGGCGGGTGGTTGGCGCAACGTCTGCCTTGGAGCAGGGCCTCCTTGGGGCGGCTCAGCGCGGCCGTCGGCCGTGGCGGCCCTTGGCTTGCCAGCGCCATCGCTGCCCTGGTGGTTTGGTGGATCCTCGGTATCGTCTGGGAACCGCTCGGGCCCGAGGCCGGAACGCTGCGCAACTTCGTTTTCGTCGGGCTGGTGATCGGCGGGTTGCTGGGGGCGTTCTGGCTGCTGATGCTCGCCTACGTGCCGATGCTGCGCTGGTGTCTGACCCACAAGGTGGCCTTTCTGCTGGCGCCGGCTCTGCTGGTGCTGCTCGGCGGCACGATCTGGGTCGGTTTCGATCGGGTGTTCTCGTTCGTCCCGGCGACGGCCCAGCTGCTGGGCGTCGACCCGCAGAGCGTCCGCAACAGCGCGCCCTGGTCTCGTGCTGCGCACCAGTTCCCCGGTCTCGGACGCGAGTTCATGCCGCCCCTGGACGAAGGCACCTTTCTGTGGATGCCGGCGGTCATGCCGCACGCGTCGATCGGCGAGGTTCTCGAGGTGCTCAAGTACCAGGACCGGGCGATCGCCGCGATACCGGAAGTCGCGTTGGTGGCGGGCAAGTTCGGTCGCGCCGAGACGGCGCTCGATCCGGCGCCGATTTCCATGCTCGAGTCGATCATTCAGTACAGATCCGAGTACCTCAGCGATGCCGCCGGGCGGCGCCTGAACTTCGCCTACGATGGGCGCCGGGGCGAGTACCTTCGGGATCAGCATGGCGAACTGATCGCCGATCCTCGTGGCCGGCCCTACCGTCAGTGGCGGGATCACATCCACAGCCCCCAGGACATCTGGGACGAAATCGTCGCCGCGGCGCAGCTGCCCGGCACCACCTCGGCGCCGCGGCTGCAGCCGATCGAGACGCGGCTGGTGATGCTGCAGACGGGGATGCGCGCACCCATGGGGATGAAGGTTCGCGCCGCCGATCTCGACACCCTCGAGCGAATTTCCGTCGAGCTGGAGAGCCAGTTGCGGCGGGTGCCGGCGATCCGCCCGGACACCGTCAATGCCGATCGCGTGGTCGGCAAGCCGTACCTCGAAATCCACATCGACCGCGAGGCCATCGCCCGCTTCGGCTTGAACATCACCGACGTGCAGCATCTGATCACCGTCGCGATCGGCGGGCGTACGGTCACCACCACCGTCGAGGGTCGCGAGCGCTATCCCGTGCGGGTGCGCTACCAGCGCGAGCTGCGCACCGAGATCGAAGACCTCGAGCAGGTGCTGATATCGACGCCCGACGGTGCCCAGGTGCCGCTGCGGGAGGTGGCGCAGGTGGTTTACAGCCGCGGGCCGCAGATGATTCGCAGCGAGGACACCTTCCTCACCGCCTACGTCACCTTCGGCGGGCAGCCCGGGATCGCCGAGGTGGAAGTGGTCGAGCAGGCCCAGGCGTGGCTGCAGGCCCGCATCGAGTCGGGCGAGCTGGTGGTGCCGCCGGGGGTGACCTGGCGATTCGCCGGCAATTACGAGCATCAGTTGCGCGCCGCTCAGACCCTGGCGGTGGTGCTACCCATCGCCCTGGTGCTGATCTTCCTGATCCTGTACTTCCAGTTCCGCTCCGCGGCCACGACCATGATCGTGTTCAGCGGCATCGCGGTGGCCTGGGCCGGAGGGTTCATGCTGATCTGGCTCTACGGTGAGCCGTGGTTCGCGAACTTCAGCGTGTTCGGCGTCAACATGCGCGACCTGTTTCAGATGGGCAACATCAACCTGAGCGTCGCCGTCTGGGTGGGTTTCCTCGCGCTGTTCGGGATCGCAGTGGACAACGGCGTGGTGCTCGCCACCTACCTCAGGCAGAGCTTAGCGACGCGCAGCACCGAGACCCTCGAGGACTTGCGAGCTGCGGTCGTGGCGGCGGGGCTGCGGCGGGTGCGCCCATGCCTGATGACGACGGCAACCACCGTGCTGGCGCTGCTGCCGGTGCTGACCTCAACCGGCCGCGGCGCCGACGTCATGATCCCCATGGCGATCCCCAGCGTCGGCGGCATGGGCATGGTGCTGCTGACCATGTTCACGGTTCCGGTGCTGTTCTGCTGGGTGGAGGAGGCCAAGCTGAAAGCGCGCCATGGGGCCTGACGGTGATGCTCCCGTCACGGCTCGGGATCGCCCCGGCTCTGCACTGCTGGTGGCGTAGCAAGGCGAATCTCCCAGGCGATGCTCAGGCTCAAGATCGTGCGCAAGCCGATGGTCGCCGCGAGCAGGGCGATACCCTCCAGCGTCGGCGTGTGCAGGGTCGCGAGAATGTCGGCGGCAATGAGAAATTCCAGCGCCAGCACCAGGCGCTTCGCGAACTCCAGGCGCACCCACTCGACGACCTGACGTCTGCCGCGCCCCAGCGCTGCGCGCCCGAGGTCGATCAGCGCCACCCCGGCGGCAGCGACGATGACCAGCGCGCCAATGACTTCAAGGATGCGGATGGCGATGTGCAGCAGGGTTTCGAGCATGATCAGTCGGCACCTGAATGGGTTGAACGTGTTGCCAGATGGCAGTAGCCTTCGGAAGCTGCGCGTTGCACCATGAGAGTGCCATCATTGTCATCGAAGTTCACGTCATCGAGACTCACCACTGCCGCGCGACTGTTTGATTTGCCGCTGATCCTGCGTCGGCGCCGCCGCTTCGCTGGCGTCGGCTTGCTGATGACGGCGTTCCTCGGGCTGCTTGGGGGGCCGTGCGCCATGGCGCTCGCAGCCAGCAACCCTGAGCACCCCGCCGCCGAGCAGCAGGCGGAGAATCACGGTGACTGCCCGAATGCCGGTGAGCATCGCAGCATGACCGCGGATTCCTGCTGTTGCCTGACGAAGATCGCGGGGGGCGGCGACGCAACGCCGAAGCCGGGCGCGCCAGTGGCCGTTGCCATGCTGTTGGCCCTTCCCGACCTCGCACTGCACCAGGGAGTTGGCCCCATCGGCGCGCCGCTGCGGTCGTGCCTGCATCAGACATCGCCACCGGTATATCTTGCCACCCAGAGGCTGCGCCTGTAGGCCGTCCTGCCATTTCTGCCGCTGACGCTCATCACTCGAGCAGTCCGAATCGAAACTGGAGGATAGTCACCATGCAGCAATCATCATTTGCCTCATCCCCGCAGCCAGCCGGCACGCTGAACGTGGCCGCCGTGGCGCGGCGGGCCAACGTCACGCCCGCCACCGTTCGCTACTACGCCCGCATCGGTCTGCTCAATCCGGGGCGTGATCTCCACAACGGTTACCGGCGCTTTTCCCAAGAGGATCTGCGTCGCGTTGCGTTCGTCCGCAAAGCCCAGGCCATCGGCCTCAGCATCAGCGACATCCGCTCCCTGCTGGAGCAGATTGGCGATGGTCTGCCCGTCTGCGATCTGGTGGTGCAGCTGGTGCAGGGTCGGCTCGACGAGGTGCGCCGGCAGCGTGCCGAGCTACAGGCGACCGAGCAGCGCATGGCGCACGCGCTGAGCGAGTGGCAGGCGATGCCGATGGTGCCGCCCGGAAGCGGCGAACTCTGCCGGTTGATCGAAGGCGTGGAGCTGGGCGATGGCGCGTCTCGAGGGCCTTGCAGCCCGCAGCCGAAATAGCTGCTGCAGCCCTGCAGCCCTGCATCCCTGCAATCCGGAGCGCGGCGCCGCCGCGCCGCTTCGTATATGCTTTGAGGTTTCCAGAAGGAGTACTTCATGCACGACGTGGTAATCGTTGACGCCGCCCGGTCCGCAGTGGGCCGCAAGAAGGGAACCCTCGGCTGGGTGCACCCGACCGACGTCCTGGGCCCGGTGCTGATGCAGTTGCTGGCCCGCAGCGGCGTCGCCGCCGATCAGGTTGATCAGGTCATCGGCGGCTGCATCAACAAGCTCGGAGCCCAGGCCATGAACGTCACCCGCACCGCGTGGCTCGCCCACGGCGGTCCGCAGGCGGTGCCGTGCATCACGGTGGATTCCCAGTGCGGCTCCTCCCAGGAGGCCACGACCCTGGCCACCAGCCTGATTCGCTCCGGCATGGCCGACGTGGTGATCGCCTGCGGCGTCGAAAACATGACCCGCCTGCCTATTGGTTCCGACAGCGTTGGCCTCAAGCCGGAATACGGCAAGGCGGTTGCCCGTAGCTACTTCGCCCATCACGAGTTCACCAGTCAGTTCGAAGGCGCCGAGCGGGTGGCCGAAAAGTACCAGATCACCCGTGAGGATACCGACGCCTTCGGTCTCGAATCGCAACTCAGGGCGGCGAAAGCCCAGCAGGAAGGCCGGTTCGTCGGTCAGATCATCCCGCTGGAGGTGCCCATATTCGACGAAACCGGGGCACGTACCGACGCTTCACACGTGTTCGCTGCCGACGAAATTCCGCGCAACACCAGCCTCGAAGCCCTCGCCGGGCTGAAGCCGGTGGCGCGGGAGAATGGCATCCACACCGCCGGGACAGCCTCGCAGATCGCCGACGGCGCGGCGGCGGTGCTGTTGATGAGCGCTGCCAAGGCAGCCGAGCTTGGCCTGTCGCCCATGGCGAAAGTCGTGGAAACGGTGCTGGTGGGCTGCGATCCGGTGCTGATGCTCGAGGGCCCGATCCCGGCCACCGAGAAGCTGCTGGCTGCCGCCGGCCTCGGCATCGACGACATTGACGTGTTCGAGATCAACGAAGCGTTCGCCTCGGTGGTGCTGTCATGGGCCAAGGCGGTGGGCGCCGACATGGCGCGGGTCAATCCCAACGGCGGCGCCATCTCCCTGGGGCACCCGCTGGGCGCCACCGGTTGCTTTCTGATCACCAAGGCCGTGCACGAACTCCAGCGCAGCGGTGGCGAGTACGGCCTGATCAGCATGTGCTGTGGCGGCGGGCTCGGCACCGGCACGCTGGTGCAGCGCGTGTGACGCGATCTCCCGATCGCGAATCCCCATGCAGATCGCGATTCTTCCGATTGCTCCCCAATTAGATCCCCAAGTACCGGAGTAGCAGTACCATGCCCCAATCAGCCCTCGACCACATCGACGTCAGCAACCCCGATCTCTATCAGGCGGACGCCTGGCGCGAGCCGTTTGCGCGGCTGCGCGCCGAAGATCCCGTGCATTTCCATCGCGACAGCCCGTTCGGCCCCTACTGGTCGGTTACCCGTCACCAGGACGTGATGTACGTCGATAAGAATCACGAGCTGTTTTCGTCGGAGCCCACCATCGTCATCGGTGACCAGCCCGAAGATTTCGCGATCGACAACTTCATCCAGATGGATCCGCCGAAGC
Organism: Pseudomonadales bacterium; assembly: GCA_047920935.1. Lineage (GTDB taxonomy): Bacteria > Pseudomonadota > Gammaproteobacteria > Pseudomonadales > Azotimanducaceae > UBA7803. The sequence goes on from JBLRXD010000179.1 coordinate 6,500, forward strand.
ACGACGAGCAGCGCACCGCGGTGATGCCGGTGGTGGCGCCCCGCAACCTCATGAAGCTGGAGCCGGTGATCCGCAGCCGCATCGGGCCGATCCTCGATGCCCTGCCGGTGGGCGAGACCTTCGATTGGGTCGACCGGGTATCCATCGAGTTGACGACGCAGATGCTTGCCACGCTGTTCGACTTCCCCTTCGAACAGCGTCGCAAGCTCACCCGCTGGTCGGACATGTCGACCGACGGTGAGACCGTTGGCGCCAGCCTGTTCACCGAAGAAGAGCGCCGTGACGGTTTGATGGACTGCCTCGACACGTTCATGGGCTTGTTCAGAGAGCGGGCGGCCAAGCCGCCGGGCGATACCCTCGACCTGATCACCATGCTGGCGCACTCGCCGGCCACCCGGGACATGCCGTCCCGTCCCATGGAGTTTCTCGGCAACATCATGCTGCTGATCGTCGGCGGCAACGACACCACCCGCAACACCATCAGCGGCGGGGTGATGGCGCTGAACGAGAATCCGGAGCAGTACGACAAGCTGCGCGGCAACCTGGCGCTGATTCCCAACATGGTGTCGGAGATGGTGCGTTGGCAGACAGCGGTGCTGCACATGCGCCGCACCGCGACTCAAAACACCGAACTCGGTGGCAAGCAGATCAGCAAGGGCGAAAAGGTAGTGATGTGGTACATCTCAGCCAATCGCGACGACAGCGTGATGAGCGAGCCGGACCGGCTGATCATCGATCGCGCCAATGCCCGTCAGCACGTGGCGTTCGGCTTCGGCATCCACCGCTGCATGGGTAACCGCCTGGCCGAGATGCAGTTGCGCATCGTCTGGGAAGAGGTGATGAAGCGGTTTCGCTTCGTGGAAGTGGTGGGCGCGCCGGAGCGGCTGCGCTCGAACTTCATTCGCGGCATCACCCAGCTGCCGGTGCAGGTGCATCCCTGGTAACGATTCGAGGTAGGAGTAGGAGCGATCTCCCGATCGCGATCTAAAGATCGCTCCCACACAATCAGATCGCTTTCATGGAAAACTCCGCTTTTCCTCAAGCGACCGCGGCGGCCGCAGGCCGCCTGGTCGCTCCTACGGAATCAGCTGGCTTGTCCGGGCGGGGTAATCTGCCCGGTCAGCATGGCGGCGGTGAAGCCGCCGTCCACCAGCAGGTTGACGCCGTTGACGTAGCTGGCCAGATCGGAGCCGAGGAACGCCAGTGCCTTGGCCTGGTCGCGGGGCGTCGCCACGCGGCCGGCGCCTTCGGCGATGGCCCAATCGATGATGGCGTCGGTCATGGTCGCGCGAAACTCCGGCAACAGCGGTGTATCCACCGGCGATGGGCAGACGCTGTTGACCCGTATCCCACGGCGAATCGCCGGGCGGCTCAGCTGCATGGTGTAGACCTGCACGCACTGCTTCGAGAAAAAATAGCCGTCGGCGATCACCGCCGTGTTGTCGTGCACCCAGGCGATGGATTCATCCCAGCTCGACAGGGCCAGCAGCTGCACGATGCGCTCGAGATTGGCCGCCCACTGATTACCAGCGGTCGACGCGGTGTTGACGATCGCGCCGCCGCTGTTCATGCCCGGCAGCAGCTGCTCCGTCAGCCGCTTCAGGCCGAGGATGTTGACGCGCATCACCAGATCGGCGGGGTGGGTCGCGGCGATGCCGGCATTGTTGAACAGCACATCCACGCCGCTGCCGATGGCGCCGGCCGCTGCGTCGACGGCCACGGGGTTGCCCATGTCGGTCTCGATGAATCGCTCCACGGGTTGGGAGGGCTCCTTGACGTCGAGCACGGTGAGGTCATCGGCGCCGAACTCGCGAAGCACTTCCAGCAGCGCGGCGCCGATGCCGGAATGGCCGCCGGTGACGACGATTTTCTTACCGGCGTAGGACACGTCTTGCATCAGGGATTCTCATATGAATGTGGGGGATGCAGTATCTCACAGGCGCTGCTGAGCGACAGTTTCCGCGGTGTCGAGGTCTAAACGGTCCGTGCCAAAGTGCGCCCAGAAGCCTCGTGCTCTGGTAGCCGCGCCGTGAGCGGCGATGAGCATGGTGTTGCTGCGAGAGTTGTCGGCGCGGATCAGCCGCGCCAGATCGTCGCCGCGGATGCCAGGCATGCTCAGATCGGCGATCACCAGCTCCGGGTCGAATTGGCCCATCAGGGCGAGCGCGCTGCCGGCGTCGTAGGCGGCCCGCGCCTCGGCGCCCAGCGCGCCGAGCAACTCGCTGAGGCTGTTCGCGCAATCGTGATTGTCGTCCACCACAAGCACGCGGTACCTGGCTGCATTCGAGGGGTGATCCATCGGGTGCGGTCTTCAGGCCATGACGGATGAAAGATATAACATAACGTTTTGGTTGCCGCCAGACGTATTCGGTTGGGCAGCCTGGGCGAGTGCCTCGGGTTGAGTGTCGCAGGCAAACTCCTTAGCATGCTAATCGAGGCTGGCGGATGTCCAGGGCATTGCCGGGCCAGCTTGTCAGCAACAAAGGAGCGAGCAGTGACAGGAACCGCATCCATCCTCGCTTTCTCGGGCAGCACCCGTGAAGCATCGGCCAATAAGAAAGTTCTGGCGATTGCGGTGGCCGCCGCGCGTGAGGCCGGCGCCGAGGTAACCGTCGTGGACCTGCGCGACTACCCGCTGCCCGTCTACGACGGCGACCTGGAAGCCGAGC
>JBLRXD010000180.1:0-9166 GCA_047920935.1 Pseudomonadales bacterium
GCACGGCCCCAGGGGCGGAGACGAGCTGAATCTGCTGATTGCCGGCCGCAACTACGGCTGGCCCGCCGCAACTTACGGCAAGGATTACACCGGCGCCCACGTATCGCCGTTCACGTCGCTGCCCGGCATGGAGCCGCCGCTGCACGACTGGACCCCGTCGATCGCGCCCTCGGGGCTGACCATCTACCGCGCCGATGTGTTCCCCCAATGGCACGGCGATCTGTTCGTCGGCGCCCTGGTCGATCGCGAGGTGCGGCGGCTGCGGCTGCAGGACGGCCAGGTGGTGGCCGAGGAAGCGCTGTTCTCGGAGCTCGGCGAGCGCATACGCAACGTCAAGGTCGGCCTCGACGGCCATCTCTACCTGGTCACCGACAACGCCGAGGGGCGCATCCTGCGCGTCGACCGGCGCTAGAGCAGCTCGTCGAGCCGGGTGGCGATCTCCTCGGGTGTCACCGTGGGGGCGAACCTCGCCAGTACCTCGCCATCGCCGTCCACCAGGAACTTGGTGAAGTTCCAGGGGATGTCGGTGTTGCCTTCCTCATCCGGCATCGCCTGCTTCAGCGATCGGTACAGCTCGCAGGCACCGGGCCCATTGACCTCGATCTTGCTGAACATGGGGAAGTTGGCCTGATAACGGCTGCTGGCAAACTCGAAAATCTCGGCATCGCTGCCGGGCTCCTGAGCGCCGAACTGGTTGCAGGGAAACGCCAGCACCGAAAACTGCCGATCTTTGTATTGCTCTTGTATGGTACGCAGACCTGCGTACTGGGGCGTAAGCCCTCAGCGACTGGCGACGTTGACGACGAGGCAGACGTGGCCCCGGAAACGCTCGAACTTTACCGGTTCGCCGCTGATGGAGATCATTTCTAGCTGGTGAAAATCGGTCATAACGCTGGCTGCCTCTTGCCTCTGCTGGCGGTGTGCCGATACTAGACGAGAGGACTCGAGCAAGCCATCCGCCGCAAACCAACAACGACACCAACGACCCGAGGAGAACAGCCGCATGCAGATCCGTTCGAAATTGGCCGCACAAGGACTTTTTGGCGCGCAACGCCTCCGACACCTCCGACATTTAGTGTTCGGCATGGCGCTCGTCGCGCTGCCAGCCGCCGCAAACGACGTGGACTATCGCCAGCATGTCATGGCCGCGGTAGGCGGCCACATGCAGGCCAGCGCGGAGATCCTCCGCCAGCGGGTGCCCCACCAGGCTCACGCCGGCCTCCATGCGGAATCGCTGGCCAATCTCGCAGCCATCGCCGGCTCGCTGTTTCCGGCTGGGTCCGAAGGCGGAGATACGCTACCGGCAACCTGGCAGAGGCCAGACGACTTCGCGGCCAAGCTACAGGACTTCGAGGAGGCCGCGGCCGGCTTCAGCGCCGCGGTAGCTGCCGAAGACCGGGTCGGCCCGGCGTTTCAGCGGCTCGGTCAGTCATGCAAAAACTGCCACGACGACTACCGCGCCAAGTGAAACCGGCGCGGCCGGCCGCGTCACACTGACGCCAGCCCCCACCAGACGGCGACCGCGGCAGCGGCCGCCGTCAGCAGCCCACGCACCAGCAGATGCCGCGTGGGCTGCGTTGCCACCCGCTTCCGCCCGGTAAACATCGACAGCGGCGTCGGATCGCCTCGCAGAGCGTAGACCACGTGTGCCGACAGGTGCACGCCCACCAGGAACAGCACCGCCCAGTAGAGCCGATAGTGCACAGTGGCCATCAAGCTCAGCACTTCGGGGCTGCCGTGGCGCACCAGCGGGCCGGAAGTGAAGATGTCGTCGGTGGTGTACAGCCCGCTCACCGCCTGCGCGGCCACCAGCAGCAGCATCAGCAGGGCGAGCGCAGCGCCCGGGACGGTGCGCGGCAGGCGCACGGCAGTGCCGCGAAAATGCGCCAGCAAACCTCCGGGGCTGACGCGAAAGCTCCACAACCTGGCGTAGCGCCCGCCCCACAGCGCCCAGCCGATGCGAAACAGCAACAGCCCGATGGCAGCGTAGCCAAGCCGCAGGTGCCACTCCATCAGACTGATGTCGCCGAGCAGGCCGGTGGTCAGCGATCCGGCAACCACCAGCGCGAAGGCCCAGTGCCAGATGCGCAGCGGCCAATCCCACACCAGCGTCTTGGGCGGCACAGTGGCCGCGTGTTCGTTTGCTTCTGTCATGACTCGTCAGTTCGGCAGATAGTTGAAACCAATGGCGTTGAAGTCGTGCAGCACCAGCACGGTCACCACCGCCGCCAGCACCACGCCGGTGTGTCGAAGCCGGCGCGACAGCGGCCAGCTACCATGGCGCCACACGGGATACAGCAGCAGCGCCGCCAGCACGGTCAGCAGCGCCGCCACCAGCACCAGCACCAGCGCGACCACGAACGTCGGCGAGGGAAACGCAAAGAACACCAGGCTGATGTCGGCGGCGATGGGCGCCAGCGCCGCCGCGCCGACCGCATAGACGACCAGCCAGGCGGCGGCGGTGAGGACCGCCATGCGGGCGGCCCAGGCCTCCGCGGGCGTCTGCGGCAACGGCATCTGCCGCGGCAGATGCCGCTGCCGCTTGCGACGCAGCCAGACACCGATGACGGCCCCGATCATGATCAGCGCGGCCACGGCGAGACATCCGTAGAGGAACAGCGGGTTTGCCAGCAGCCCCACCCTCTCCATCACCATGATGGGCACTGGCAGCAACACCAAGTGGATCGCGCCGTGACGATCTGCCGCGAACCGCACCAGCTGGCCATTGCTCATATTCCGGAAGTCGTCGCCGCCCAGAGGTTGCAGGCGGTCTTCGCCCATGGGGGACGAGGCGATCAGGGTGCCGTCTTCCATGACGGCTACGCGCACGCCAGAGGTCATGAACAGCCGCTCCACGGTGGTGTACGGCCGGCGCGTCGACAGGTAAGTGCCGGCGTACTCCGCCAACGGCCGCCCCGCCGGGGCAGTCGGTCGGTCGCGCAGCGTCTCGGGGCCCGGCGGAAAGTAACGACCCACCAGCGCCGCCACGAATTCGCTGATGAGCGCGTACCCGCCGCCGGAGGTGTTGGCGGACACGAAAACACCAAAATCGAGCTCCGGGATCAGCTGCATGTCGGAAAGAAAGTAAATCGTGCCGCCACCGTGACCAATGGCCCGATAACCGTGAATGCGGCTTTCGATGAAGCCATGGGCCATTCCCGGCATCTGCGGGTCCACGGTGTAGTGCTGCCGGTGCATGAGCTGCGCAGTCTCCGGCTGCAGAATGACGGCGTCACCGAGGCGCCCATGGTTCAGGTGCGCGAGCATCCAACGGGCCATGTCGGTTGCCGTGGTGGACATGGCCCCGGCGGGCCCGATCTGGCCGATGAAGGTGAACCCGCCCGGGCGGTAGGCGCCGGCTGTGTAGCTGTAGCCTTTGCTGACGTTGTCGCGCAGGCGGGCCGCCATGGGTTCGCCGCGCTGCGGCCCCCAGGGCTCGCGAAAGGTGCTGTCGCGCATGCCCAGGGGGGCGAACAGGTGCTGCTCGACGTAATCTTCCCACGACATGCCGGAGAGGTTTTCGACGATCAGCCCGGCCAGACCGCTGCCGTAATTGGAGTAGGCCGGCCAGCTTCCCGGCGGCCGGACCCGGGCGGGCTGATGGGTGCGCAGATACTCGCGCAATGGCGCCACGCGCTGCGGATCGGCGGCGAACAGGTGCCCCATGGCGGAGTCCTCGAAGCCCGGCGTGTGGGCCATCAGGTGCGCGAGGGTGATGGGCTCGGCAAAGGTGGCCGGGATCTCCAGGTTCGGCAGGTACTCGCGGATGTCCGCGTCGAGATCGAGCTTGCCCTGCTCGAACAGCTGCATGACGGCCGTCCACGTGAACGTCTTTGAGATCGAGCCCGGGCGGAACAGGCTGCGCTGCGGCTGCACCTGCCGACCCTGCTCGAGATCGTCGTAGCCGTAGCCGCTTGCGAAGATCAGCTCACCGCCGTGCACCACAGACACGATGACGCCTGCGACGTGCTCCGAATCCATGCGCGCTGCAACGAAGCCATCGACGAACGCGGCGAGATCTTGCCGATCGATGGCGCTGTGGCGTCCAGGATCGGCCGCCGCCAACGCCGCCGCCTTCCAGCCGAAAGCCAGCAGCAGCGCCTGCAGCGCCCACGACAGTGGTCTCGCCGCCATGACACCCACCTCCATATCGCCCAGCCAAGCTTAAGGCAGGGCCTGGATGAATCCCAGGTGGTCGTCGCAGCGACTCATCCGCCCCACACGCCGAGTGCGAGATACAGCAGCAACGCCAGCGCCGCGACGCACAGCGCGTAGGGGATCTGCGTCTTGACGTGATCGATGTGATCCGACGCCGCACCGGTGGAGGCGAGGATCGATGTGTCCGAGAGCGGCGAGCAGTGATCGCCGAACACGCCCCCGCCGGCCACCGCGGCGATGGTGGCATAGACCACGGTGGTGAGCTCGTTACCGCTGAAGTTGAACGCCAGCGGCACCGCAATGGGCAGCATGATGGCGAACGTGCCCCAGGACGTGCCGGTGGAAAAGGCGATGCTGCCGGCAATGATGAAGGTCAGCGCCGGCAGCAGCGCCGGCGTGAGCCAGGCTTCGGTGATGTCGACGATGTACACCGCCGTGCCCATGGCTTTCGACAAATCGTTCAACGCGTAGGCGAAAGCCAGAATGATGATGGCCGGCATCACGCCCTTCATGCCAGCGGTCGCGGTACGCATGATGTCGGCGAACGGAATGCCCTGCAGCCGCATGATGATGCCGGAGATCACCGCGGCGGCGAGAAACGCCTCCATGGTGAGCGCGGACTTGATCACCGCGAACGAGCCAATGCCGATGGCAATGACGATGAGCACCGGCAGGATGAAGTTCCACAACAAGTGGGTCTGCACGCCCTCGTAGGGCGTGATGTCCGTGAGCTCCTCCCCCATCAGCGGCTCGGCGCCGTCCCGCAGCAGCTTGCCCTCCTGCTGCGCCCGGCGCTCGGCCCGCCGCATGGGACCGAAGTCGGGTATGGCTTTGACGCAGAACGCCCCCACCGCGAGCACCGCGAGCCAGGCATAGAAGTTGTAGGGCACCGAGTAGGCGAACGCCAGCATGGCGGCCTCCGCGTCCACCACCGGGCCCATGCCGATCAACAGGCCGGCGATGAATACCGCCCAGCCGGTCACGGGAACCAGCACGCTCACCGGCGCGGAAGTCGAGTCGGCGATGTAAGCCAGCTTCTCCCGGGAAACCCGGTAACGGTCGGTGAGGGAGCGCATGGTGGCGCCCACGAACAGCGGGCTGAAGTAATCGCTGAAGAACACGAACATACCCATGACCCACGCCACCAGCTGCACGCGTACCCGGCTCAAGCGCCGCCGCTCGACCCAGGCGCCGAAATTGCGCACCGCCCCGGTGCGCTGGAAGAAGGCGATCAGCACGCCGATGAACAGCTCCAGCAGCAGGATCCATGAGAAGCTGGTGGTGCCCAGGGCGTTCTTCAGCAGGTTGGGAAAACCGAGCAGACCCTGGCCCATGGCCAGCACCCCCACCAGGCAAGCCACCGCCAGCGAGAACACCGTGTTGCGGGTGATGAAAGCCAGCACGATGGCAACGCTCGCCGGCAGCAGGGATAACGCCCCGAAGTGATCGCCGGCTTCCATGGGTTTGCTCCTGGTTCAGGTCTCGAGGCCGGCGGCGCGCCGCCCCAGCCGCGACAGCAACGCGAAGCCGAGTTGGCGAACGGGTTCGGGCGGCATCCAGCTGGCGGCGCCGAACAGCTGCCCGACGTCGGGGATGGCCGCGCCCAGGGCCTGCTTCGCCAGCAGGGTGCCGAGCAGCGTGCCCTTCACCACACCGCCACCGTTGCAACCGGCGGAGACCAGCAGCCCCGGAGCGATCTCGCCCCACACCGGCGCGCCGTTGTAGGTGAATCCGGTGGCTCCGCCCCAGACGTGCTCCAACGGGCGCCACGCGCGGGAGCGCGCCAGTTGAGGAAAGCGCGCCAGCAGGCAGGCCTCGAGTTGCGCCGCCACCGGCGCGTTGTGCGCCTCGCGTTCGTAGCCATAAAAAGAGCGCACCATGAGACGCCCTTCGGCGGTGCGGCGCAGGGTGCTGCCGAGCCGGTGCGCGGGCAGCAGCCCCCAACTGGCTTCGCTGCCCAGCGCATCGAGCAGCGTCGGCTCCAGCGGCGCGGTGAGCCCCGCATAGGTGTACATGACCACCAGTCGTGAGCGCAGCCCCGCCCCCAGCTCCCGGGCGAAGCCGTTGTTGGCGAGCAGCACCCGGGGGGCGCGCAGCATCCCGCCCGGGGTATCGACCCGCCAGACGTCAGCCTCCCGCTCCACCGCCACCGCCGGGGTTTCCTCGTAGAGCCGCACGTTGACGGGCAACGCATCGGCCAGGCCACGAATCAGGGCCGCAGGCTGAACCAGCGAGCAGTCGGGCGAATACAACCCGTAGCGGTAGTAGCGGGTACCCAGCCGCGCCTCCAGGGCGTCGCTGTCGAGACGCTCGTAGGCGAGGCCGGCGGCATCGAGGAACGCCCGGTAGTTCTCCAGATAGCGCACCCCGCGCGCGGTTGCAGCGCCGCGGTAGGTGCCGGTACGGGCCAGCTGACAGCGGATACCGTGGTCGCGGACCAGGCCGCGCAGGGTCTCCATGGTGTGGCCGAGCAGGGCGTTGCAGCGTGCCATGCGCCCCACCGCCGCCGGGTCGGCATCATCCGCCAGGGCGATCTCCAGCATGAAGCCGGAATTGCGACCCGGGCTGCCCTCGCCGACGATGCTGGCGTCGATCACCGCGACCCGCTCCCCTGGGCGCGCTTCGGCCCAGGTGCGGGCCGCCGCCAATCCGGTGAAGCCGGCGCCGATCACCACCAGGTCGTAATCTTCGGCGCCGTCCAGGGCGGGTTCGGGGCAACGGCGGATCAGCAGCGACTGCCACCCGCAAGGTTCCTGATACTGGGGATGAGACATGGTATTGCGAATCGTCAAGCTCCTGCACCCGAGCGCGGCCACCATACCACGACCGAGGCGGCCCGAAAGTAGCGCCTGCACGCCTGCGCGAATTGCCGTATGATACGCGCCTGCAGAAAGCCCCCCTCACTCGGATACCGTTATGACCACCCCCGCTCCCACCGAGCCCGGCTTTGCCGAGCTTGGACTTGCTGATGCCGTCGCTCGCACCGTTGCCGGTGTCGGTTACGAAACCCCGACCCCCATTCAGGCACGCACCATTCCGCCGCTGCTGGCCGGCCGCGACGTGCTCGGCCAGGCGCAGACGGGCACCGGCAAGACCGCGGCGTTCGCGCTGCCGCTGCTGTCACGCATCCGGGTGGCAGAGCGTGTGCCTCAGGTGCTGGTGCTGACGCCCACCCGTGAGCTGGCCATTCAGGTAGCGGAGGCGTTCCAGCGCTACGCGGCCGGGCTCGACAACCTGCACGTGCTGCCCATCTACGGCGGTCAGGACTACAGCGTGCAGCTGAAAATGCTGGCGCGCGGCGTGCACGTGGTGGTTGGTACGCCCGGTCGGGTGATGGATCACCTGCGGCGCGGCACCTTGAAGCTCGGCACGCTGCAGACGCTGGTGCTGGACGAAGCCGACGAGATGCTGCGCATGGGCTTCATCGACGACGTCGAGTGGATCCTCAAGCACACGCCGCCCGAGCGGCAGATGGCGCTGTTCTCGGCAACGCTGCCTACGGAAGTGCGCCGCATCGCCCGCAGCCATATGAAGACGCCGGTGGAAGTGCGGCTCGAAGAGCGCACCACGTCGGCGGCCTCGGTGCGGCAACGGGTATGGATGGTGGCCGGCACCCACAAGCTCGACGCGCTGACGCGCATCCTCGAGGTGGAGACCTTCGATGCGATGATCGTGTTCGTGCGCACCAAGCATGCCACCAGCGAGCTGGCCGAACGCCTGTGCGCACGGGGGTTCGATGCCGCCGCCATCCACGGCGACATCCATCAGAACCAGCGGGAGCGGCTGATCGCCAACCTGCGCAACGGCAGCCTGGACATTCTCGTCGCCACCGACGTGGCGGCCCGGGGGCTGGACGTGGAGCGGGTAAGCCACGTCATCAATTTCGACATTCCCTACGACACCGAGGCCTATGTGCATCGCATCGGCCGCACCGGCCGGGCCGGACGCAGCGGCGACGCCATCCTGTTCGTGGCGCAGCGTGAGCGGCACATGCTGCGCACCATCGAGCGCGCCACCGGCCGGCCCATCGAAACCATGGACCTGCCCAGCCGCGAAACCATCAACAACGTCCGCGTGGCGCGCTTCTTCGAGGCGCTGACGCAGACTCTGGCCAGCGAAGATCTCAGCGACATGGCGGAGCTGATGGCGCGCTATCAGCGCGAGCACGGCGCCGACCCGCTGCTCATGGCCGCCGCGCTCGCGCACCAGGCTCAACGCGGCGCGCCGCTGCTGCAGAAATCGCAGCCCGAGCGTCGCGGCGGCGCAACTGCAGGCGACTCGCGCGAGCCGGCGCCGTCGCGCGAGCACCGCGAGCCGGCACGCCGCCAACGGGAGGGCAGCGACGAGGATGCGGAGACCGAGGTGTTCCGCATCGAGGTGGGCCGCGGCCACGGCGCCGAACCACGCAACATCGTCGGCGCCATCGTCAACGAGGCCGGCGTGGAACCGCGCTACATCGGCAAGATCGACATGCACGACGAATACAGCCTGGTGGAGCTGCCCGTGGGCATGCCCAAGGAGATCTTCGAGCATCTGAAGACCGTATGGGTGTCTGGCAGGCGGCTGGGCATCAGCCGCACCGGGGCTGCATCCACCGAGCGCAAGCCCCGCGCCAAGCCCCGCACTCCGGGGCGCAAGCGACCAGCCCAGCCACGCTCGGCCGAGGATGAGCGCTAGCCCCTCAGGGACAGCACCAAGCCGCGGTCCGGCGGCGCCTCGCCGGAGAGCAGCCGTCGGTAGGCCCGCTCCACCGCCTCGGGCCCGGAGTGGTGCTCCACGGAGATCCACCCGGCTACCTTGGCGCTGAAGCTCGACCACGCCTGCTCCAGCTTCTCCTCGAAGCCACGGGGCCCCCAGGCCTGCATGCGCCGCTCCACGTGACTGGGCGCGAAGAACAACTCGGGCTTCGGCCCGCGCAGATTGGCCGCACCGGATCTGGCGTCCCAATGGGTGGCGCCAACCAGACAGCTGTAGCGCAAGGCGTCGTCGAGGCGGTCGTGCAGCGCCT
>JBLRXD010000181.1:0-9093 GCA_047920935.1 Pseudomonadales bacterium
TCAAAAAACTCCGGACTGCAGTTCTGAATGGCACTGAGCACCTCGGTGGCCAGCCCGGCGCGTAGCGTCTGGTGCGCCGCTTCAAGCTGTTCCTCTGGGGTCTCCTCCAACGCTTCAGAAGTCGTGGAATCGACGGGCGCAGTATCGTCTGCCTTCTTACGGCTCTTGAAGTCCCTGAACTCGTCGAACTGCTGAAGGTAGCCAATGTCGATCTGGCTCACACCTGACTGCAAAACCTCGCGGCCCCGACCAGTGATCCGGAAGTGGCCTCGCCGAGGGTACTCAAGCAGGCCCGCCTGCTTCATGTACGTGCGTGCCCAGGCGACCCTGTTGTTGAACTTGATCGCGACCCCGCTAGGCAACATTTCGCGACGCTCCTCTGGCGTCAGCCTGAACTGATCCGCAAGCGCATCGTAAGCATTGCGCAGTGAGCGTTCCTGCCCGTCGGCGGCGAGTCTAAGCAACGGCAGCATGAGCGTCTGGAAATCCGGTATGGGCACTGTGCCTCCTCCTCTGCTTACCCGATGGTGGGCGGGGGGTCGAAGTGTGTCAACGCTACCGTCCGTTCAGATAACCGCCGCTGCAGTCCCGCCTGAACAACCAATCGCATCCGCCCAATCGCAGCCATCACTTTCCCCGCCCCCCACCGACCACCTGACGACCCGCTCCACAACCAACACCAGGCCACCCGCGTGATCTCCGAGGAGGCCCCCGGGAGCACACCTGTGAGGACGTCGAGCAAGTCAGGCGTACTGCGAGTTGATCACGCAGCAGGTGGGGGCGCACCTATTCCCATGCATCAACAACTCCCGAGGAGCCATTATGTCCCGCACCGCCCCAAGCTATTCACCACCGCCCGCCGCAAAGATTCACTGTTACCGCTGTCGCCACTGGTTACCCGCCACGGAGGAACACTGGACACCGTCCGTGCTTTCAGGCCGAGCGACCGCCCGATGCCGTACCTGCCAGACCGAGTATTACCGCGAACACAAGCAGACGCTGCAGGAGAAGAAGTACCACCGCGAAAAGGCCATACGACGCCTGGACGTGTGGCAGCTGCAGGCGATGCTTGCGGAACACAAGACCAACGGCACGAACGCCCCCGCGTACATCTTTGAGCGCCTGACGATAGAGCTGAACCGTCTTCGGTCCGATCCCGCGTACGCAGCCGAAGTGCTGGCGCGGGCACCGTCATGAGTCCGCTGACGCACTTGGTGGACGATCCAGCCGAAGGTCTCATCGCTGTACCCGCCGATGATCCGAGAGCATCCAGCTTGAACGTAGTAGACGTCGCCCCACCCGGGCACGAGTACACCATGGCCGCACGAAGCCCTGCGGAGATCGACCGGGAGCCTAAGGCCCGCCGGTGGGTGGTCAAGCGGTCGGCCCGTGTGGTCGCTCCCAGGCTGCCTGACGACGCCATCTGGTTCCACCAAGGCACCAGCCAGCAGACGCTGGGCAGCCGCCACGTTTCACCTCCCGGGACCGGCTGGTCGCTACGTGCCACCGCCGCCGATGGCGAACAGTTTGAGGAGCGCCGCCAAACGAACGGCAAGTGCGTCCTCATCACCACCCCCGTTCGCCGCTGTTGAGGAGGCTGAGGTGCGCCAAGAAGTACGAATGCCGGCCCCGAAGTACTGGTCTCGTCTGCTGCCGCTCGCACAGGCCAGTAGGATCGACAGGCTGCTACAGGAGCGTCGTCAGGCCCGCGACCAGCTGGCCGCCGTGGTCCGCGACCTGACAGTCGCAAGCGGCTGCCTCGATCCGCTTGCCCTGCACATCACCCTGCTGGGGCAGGCCACGGAAGGCGTACTTGACCTTGAGGCCGATCTCGCCGTCGCCACCATGGAGGCGAACGCGGCCTATTCCTGATCCAAACCTATACGAGGAGACGCGAGACCATGCCCACCCCAGAGATCATTTCCAGGCCAGACGCCAAGACAAAGGGCATGACTGAGTTCTACACCGGAGTCCCGTGCAAGCATGGTCATCTATCGACCCGCTACGTCTCCAGCGGCGGCTGCCGGACCTGCGTGTACGACCGTGCCAAGTCAAAGCAGCATGCAACGTCCGCCGAAAGGGAAGCCGCGAAGGCCGCCCGAGTCAGCCTACGGCTTGACGAGAAGCCTCAGCGGAGGCGGCGTACGAAGGTTGAGATGGAAGCGGCCCGCAGGGCGGAGATCGTCCGGCAGCTGGCAGCGTGCTCGCCCAAGCTATTCGAACCGGCGGACTACCCTGATCCTGGGCTGGAGGATGCGCCAAATGAAGCTCCGCTGGGGGACTTGCAGTGGCTGACGACTGAGGTGACCGCCCGGGAGCACGCCACTCTACCGTTCGACATGCCGATTAAGGACATGGCCCGCTATCTGGGCGAGTGCCTGGGTGGGGCGATAGTCACGGTGACACTGGAAGACGGAACGGTGGCGTACGAGGAGCGCATGATGCTGGCTGAGATGGCTGGATTCAGAGGCGGTTAGCCCGTCAGCGGGTGCTTCGCCGCCCATGCCCGCCTCGGATGCGGAAGAAAAACCTCCCTAGCAACCTCCCTAGGCGGGCCTTGAAATCTTCCGTAAGTGATTGATTTCAAAAGCGTCAAGCAAGTTGGCGTCCCCTAGGGGAGTCGAACCCCTGTTGCCGGGATGAAAACCCGGTGTCCTAGGCCTCTAGACGAAGGGGACTTGGAGAAGGCGCGCATTCTATGAACGCCAGGGGACCTCGTCAAGCAGTCCCGGTCGAATCGCTGACAACAGGCGCTGTCCGTGACCTGGTCTACACTTCTTGAATCGAGGCGCGAGAGCAAAAAACGCATGACGGTGGAACTGTGGCAGCTGGTGGTGGTGATCTGCGTCGCGGTGGGCGCGGTGGCGTGGGCGGGGCGGTACGCGCTGCACGCCTGGAGCCTCTACCAGCTGAAGGTGCTGGCGCACGAGAGCTATGCGCTGCAGCGCTGGTGGGACGTGCTCGGCCAGTTGCCGGCGGAGGTGCTCTCGCAACCGCTGCGCTGCACCCTCGGCCGCATCATGTACCAGCGCTTGAAGCGCGCCCGGCGGGTGCAGCCCGACCACCATTTCTTGCGTGATCAGCAACTGCAGATCGCCCGCTTCATCGGCCGCACGCCGGGGGATGACGGGCGTCGACTGACTGGCGCGGCGCGGCAGCAGGCCATGGCGGCGTTGGGCGATCTCAAGCGGGTGCTCGACGAAAGTGTCAGCGACGGGCTGATCTCACAGGCGGAACTGGAGCGCTGCGAGGCAGGCGTGGCGCAATCGCTGACCGCGCTGGAGTTCGCCCACTACCGCCAGGCGGCATTGCAGGCCGAGTACCTGCAGCGCATTCCCCAGGCGATCGACCACCTGCGCTCGGCACTGCGCGCGGCGCAGCGGCTGGGGTCGAACGGCGCCGAGCAACGCGAGATCGAGCGGCGGCTGCGGCATCTCGAAGCCGGCGCCGGCGAGCCCGTGGCCCTCTCCTGAGGGCGCTGCCCAAAAACCATCACCCTACTGCTCGAGCAGACTTTTTCCGACCCAGTGACGGGCGAAGTGCTGGGCCGTCCGCCCGCTGCGAACCCCCCGGGCCAGCGCCCAGCGCAGCGCCGCGGCCCTCACCTCATCGTTCCAGGTGAGCCGCAGACCGTGCTCGCGCGCCAGCTGCGTCACCCAGTGCGCGGTAACTTCGAGGTAGGCCTGCTGCCTGAAGGGGTAAAACGACAACCACAGCCCGAAGCGATCCGACAGCGAGATCTTCTCTTCCACCGCCTCGGACTCGTGCAACTCGCCGTCGAGCACCTTCACCTGGGCGTTGTCGGAGGCGTACTCGGGCAGCAGGTGGCGGCGGTTGGAGGTGGCGTAGATCAGCACGTTTCCGGACGACTTGAACACCGAGCCTTCCAGCGCGCTTTTCAGCTCTTTGTACGAGGCGTCGTCGGCTTCGAACGACAGATCGTCGCAGAACAGCACGAACCGGTACGGCTCGTCCCGCAAGCGCTGCACGATCTGCGGCAGAGACGCCAGCCGATCCTTGCCGACCTCCACCATCCGCAGCCCCTGGTCGTGGTAGCGGTTGAGCAAAGCGTGGATGAGCGATGACTTGCCGGTACCCCGGGCGCCCCACAGCAGCACGTTGTTGGCCGGCAGGCCGGCGAGAAACTGCCGGGTGTTGCTATCGATCTGCTGCTTCTGATCGTCGATCCAGAGCAGATCTTCCAGAGCGATGTCGTCGATGGGGCCATGGGCGACGAAGCCGCTGCCCCACGGGCCGGACTGCCATGCAGCCACCGGCCGCTCGGCCCAGTTCACGCTCGCGGGCGCCGGCAGCACCGCCAGGGCGCGCCTCGCCAACTCGCGGGCGTCGGTTATCAGAGCATCGAGAGGGTTCTTCATGATTCGATCCGGGCCAGGGCGGAGCGCGGCATTCTACCGCGGCAGCGCCCTCGCCGAACCAGGACGATCGAGCACGCCGAGCAGCAGGTCGGGCCGGTCGGTGATGATGCCCGCCACTCCGCGGTCTACCAGGGAACGCATGTGGTCGGCGTCGTTCACCGTCCAGATATCCACATGCAGGCCGCGGCGGCGAGCGGCGGCGAGGAAGCCGGGATCCGTCAGATCGAAGCCGGCGGCCTCGGGCGGCACCTGCAGCACGCGGATCTCGGGCTGGGCGTAGCGCCACAGGCCGAGCCGGTAAAGCACGTAGAACCGCCGGACCTCGCTTGCGTAGGCGCTGGTCGGCACCCCCGGACAGGCCGCCCGAAAGGCATCCATGGCCCGAGGATGAAACGAGGCCACCAGCACCTGATCGGTGATGCCAAGTCGCAACAACTCGTCACACAGCGCCTGCGCCACCGCCGCCGACGGTGGCTTGATCTCGATGTTGAAGCGCAGCCCGCGATGACGGTCGACCACTTCTTCCAGGGTGGGCACGCCGATCCCGAGGCCGCGATACGGGCGCAGCGTGCCCTCGTAGGGCCAGCGGTAGCCGGCATCCAGCGCGCGCACCTGCTCCAGGGTCAGATCCGCCAGGGCGCCGCTGCCGTCGGTGGTGCGATCGACGGTGGTGTCGTGCATCAGCACCAGGGCGCCGTCCCGGGTCTGGTGCAGATCCATTTCCAGCACGTCCACGCCAAGCTCCACCGCGTGTTGAAAGGCAACCAGGGTATTGCTCGGGCGCAGGCCGTCACCGCCCTGATGGGCGATGACCATGGGTTTGGGGGCAGAAAAATACCCGGACGACGGAGCGGCGGCAGGCGGTGGCGCGCCCAGGCCAAGCAACAGGATCAGCCCGACGACGATGACCAGCGGCAGGAAGATCAGGATCAGCAGTCGCTTGCGCTTGCTGTGCCGGCGGTCAGCCATGCTGGCGCAGAGGAATTACGTTGCCCCGCTTCTTGACGTAGATGCGATGCTCAAGCCCGGGCCCGTGCAGGCCGATGCGGCCCTCGGTGAACATCCGCAGATCGAGTGTGGTGGCGTTTCCCGCAGTGGGCTCCAACACCAGATCGTGCCCATCCAGCCGCCACGCGCCACGCTCCTCGTCGGCCTCGTCGCGCAATCGGTAGCGCCCGTGGTCCAACTCGCCCTGTAATTCGAGCGCCCCGTCGTGATCCTCCCAGATCCAGGTGCCGGGCAGATCGAGCCGCTCCAGCCAGCGCCGGCGGCTTTGACGGTTCGCCCGAACCCACAGAACGCAGAGCACGGCGACGATGATGAGAAGCAGCATTGAACCCATGTATCAATGCTGTCCCAGCCCCACGCCAGGTTCAATAGCGCAGGATGTGAAAATCTCCTGCCAGGCCCGCGCATGATTCAGCACCGACGCCTGGGTGCGGCGCCACTCGCTGCTGGGCTGCTGCGGCGCCACCACCGCATCGAACCACGCCCGGTAAGCCTCGGGCTGCACCGCCTCCAACCGCTGCGACAGCCGCGCCAGCTCGGCGATCCACGCTTCGTGCTCGCGCATGCGCAACGCCAGCTCGGGCTGGATGGCCTCCACATAGAACAGGACGAACACGTTGTAGAGCCGCCGGCTGCGCGGCGTCGGCTGGCGGTTGAGGCACAGGCGCGGCGCAGCGTCGTCGAGCAGCGTCGCCACCGCATCCAGGTGGCCCCGCCACCGTGCCCAGTCGCGCCGCGCCGGCCCCGCCCAGCTGCCCTGCCGGAGGGTGCCGAGCAATCGCTCCAGGCCATTCAGCTCGAACTCGTCCGCTTCCAGTGCGGTCAGGCGATCGCTCAAGCCCCTGAGCAGGTCGGCAAAATCGTCCGCGGCGGGACGCGCCGCGAAGCCCAGCGCGGCGCGCATCTCTTCGGCGGCAAAGGTGGCGTTCCAGAACAGCGCCGGCAGCGCGGCGCGTTTGTCGTCGCGCAGCTCGCCCAGCCAGCCATCGGCATCGGCACCGGCATCGGCATCGGCATCGGCTGCGCAGCCTGCCACGGCCGCGAGCCACGCCGCCTCGTATCCCAGCCGCTGGCTGGGTGCCTGCAGACGGCCCAGGGGGCTGTTGCGGAAGCCCACTAATTCGCCCATGTCGCAACCGTGCAACTCGATGAAGTTGGCCACATCGATGCTGTGCTGGGGAATGTCCACCGCCAGCGCGCGGCGCTCCGGGTATCGGGGCAACGGCTCTGGCTCGGGGACCTCCGCCGTCGCCCCCACCACTCGGGCGACGCGCACCAGGTACTCCTCCAGGGGCGCCCCGGGCGCTTGCGGCTGGCAGCCCGCCAGGACCACGAGCAGGGGGAACAGCAGGCGGCGGCACCAGCGGGGCAACAGGCGATCGTTCAGTCGAGCCACTCGCGCCGAACCCCGATGATCTCTGCATCCACCGAAGACTGCAGATTGCGCTCGATGTCGGTGAGCGCGCGCTCCACCACATCCCGCCCGGCAGACGCGGCCACGAACGTCCACTCGGCGCGCTGCAGCAGATCCTGATGATCGCTTTCACAGACGGCCACGTTGTACGCTCGACCGAAGCGCTCGCGAAGGCCAAGCAGGCGTTGCCGCTTCTCCTTCAGCGAGCGGCAGCCGCCCAGATAGAACTCCACCTCGAGCACCGCGATGCTCACGGGCCGTCTGCGTCCGGTGTGGCGCTGTAGAACACCGTGTCGAGGCCTCTGTAGTGGCGACGTTCCTCGAATACCATGCCGAGGCGTTGCATGACGCGTACCGCACGCTGATTGGGGGTATCGGTTACACCCATGATCCGTGCCAGGCCGCAAGCGCTGAAGCCGTGGCGCAGCACCTCGCGCGCCGCTTCCGTCACCAGCCCTTCGCCCCAGTGACGCGGCAGCACCCCATAGAGCAGCTCGATGTCGTCGCCGTCCTGCATGTGGCGCAGCCCGCAGAAACCCACCAACTCGCCGGGGGCTGCGGTCAACTCCACGGCGAACAGCCCGGAGCCGAACTCGGCGAAGCAGGCTTCGCTGTTGCGGACGATGTCCACCACCTTGTCGCGAGCGATGATCTCATTGTCCCACAGATAACGGCGAACCGCGGGGTCGGTCCAGAAGGTGTGCAAGGCATCGATGTCGGACGGCGCAATCGGGCGCAGAGTCAACCTCTCCGTGCTGAGCTTCGGCATGGCCACCCTCCCCCTTGGGCCCGAGTTTGCCATACGCCAGGACATAAGCGAACATCCCAGGCCTTTGCACACCTGGGGGAGATCATGCGCTTCAGCTTCTGGCCGACGCCGAGCCAGTCCTATCCGGACGTCCTGAAACTTGCCCGTCACGTGGAGCAAACCGGCTGGGACGGCATCTGGTATGCCGACCACTTCATGCCCAATGCCGCCGATACCAGCGCACCCTGGCCGGAAGCCTGGATGACGTTGGCCGCCCTGGGGGCTCAGGTACCACGACTGCGCATCGGCACCCTGGTGGCCGGCAACACCTACCGCCACCCGGCGGTGCTGGCGAAGATGGCCGCTACCCTGGATCACATCACGGAAGGGCGGGTCGTGCTGGGGCTCGGCAGCGGCTGGCGGGAAAACGAGCATCGCCAGTACGGTCTGCCGTTCTACACCGTCGGCGAACGGCTGCAGCGTCTCGACGAGGCCTGCAGCGTCATCAAGCTGCTGTACTCCGAATCCTCGGCCTCCTTCGACGGCCGCTTCTATCAGCTGGAGAACGCCTCGCTCGAGCCCAAGCCGGTTCAGAATCCGCTGCCGCTGCTGATCGGCGGCGGCGGCGAACGGGTCACGCTGCGCATCACCGCCAGACATGCCGACGAGTGGAACGTCTGGGGCACCCCGGAGATACTCGAGCACAAGATGGCCATTCTCGACCAGCACTGCGCCGACCTCGGCCGGGATCCGCGCAGCATCAAACGCACCGCCGTGGCGCTGCTGTTCATGAGCGACGATGCCGCCTATCTCGACAAGATGCGCGCGGCCAACATCCAGCAGCCCCATCTCATCGGCACCGTCGACGAGATCCGCGCGCGGGTGCAGCAGTACCAGGCGCTGGGCGTCGACGAGCTGATCGTGCCCGATTTCACCCTGGGGCCCATGGAACAGAAGATCGCTACCCTGAACCGATTCATCAGCGCCGTCGCCGGCCGCTAACAGAGAGACACCCGTGACTGATAAGCAACCCGCAACACCCGTTCCATCGGCCACCATTCTCATGCTTCGCGACGGCCCCCAGGGCCTCGAGGTGTTCATGGTGGTGCGCCATCATCAGATCGACTTCGCCTCCGGCGCCCTGGTATTCCCCGGCGGCAAGGCCGACCCTCAGGATTTCGATGCGGCGCTCATTCCTCATCTCGACGGTGCCGCCGACGACGAGGCCATGCGCGCCATTCAGGTCTCGGCGATTCGCGAAGCGTTCGAGGAGTGCGGCATTCTGCTGGCACGCGAGGAAGGGCAGACGGCGCTGATTGCCGCCGCACGCCTGGCCGAACTGGATGCCTACCGCACCACCCTGCACAACGGCGAAGCCAGCATGCTCGGCTTCGTGCAGCAGGAGCGATTGCGTCTGGCTTGCGATCAGTTGGTGCACTTCGCCCACTGGGTGACGCCGGACATGATGCCCAAGCGCTTCGACACCCACTTCTTTCTGGCCGCGGCCCCGGCCGATCACCTGGCCATTCACGACGGCCACGAGT
>JBLRXD010000182.1:0-9060 GCA_047920935.1 Pseudomonadales bacterium
GGCCGGCTCCGGAGCAAGCGCCGCATAGCCGCGGCTTGCCAGCCAGGCCAGGAACAGCGGCAGTGAGATGGCCAGCAGCGAGCCGACGATGCCGCCCCAGGTGCGGGCGCCGGTTATCCGCGAGCGTTCATGGTAGTCGGCGGAGATCTCGGCCACCCAGGCCGACAGGGGAATGCCGATGAGCGTCCAGCCGAAATAGAGACAGGCGACGCCCAGGAACAGATACGCGGCATCGGGCTGCGCAACGAAGGGGTCGAACACCACCACGATGGCAGTCGCCATGACCGGCAAGCCGGCGAATATCCAGATGCCACGACGCCCGAAGCGCGCCGGGGTGCGATCCGACAGGGTGCCGATCAGCGGGTCCGTGACGACGTCTGTTATCCGGGTCAGCATCAGAATGAGCCCGATGACCGTCAGGCTGATGCCGAACTCGGTGGCGTAATAGGGGGTCAGGTAGAGCCCGAGCGGCAGACCGCCCATGGACAGCGGGACGCCCAGAAAGCCGAACGCGAACAGCGCCTTGTTGCCCAGCTTCACGCGAGCATCCTGCGCGGGCACTTAAGCTACTGCTCGCCGCGCGGCATCATGCGCCGCACTTCCGGGTCGAAACCCGATGCGACCCATTCGCACTGCGCCGTGTTCCAATGCGAGAAGAACAGCCGCTTGGCCGGATCCGGATGCAATGCCAGCCGCTGGGGCAGCAGATTCCAGTCAGTCAACGCAGGCGTCGGCGCCCTGACGTAGCGCTTCGTCGTCGGCAGCGTGCTCGGCAGCCAGCCGCCGCGCGCGTAATACTGGTGCCAGGTGCGGCGGCGTTGCCGGCCGTCGCCATCGAGCCGGGTGTGAAACGTGGCGCTGTCATAGAGCACACAAGTGCCCGCCGCGCCGTACAGCGGCACTTCCCGATAGGCGTCGCCCAGCGCATCATAAGCCTCACGCAGGGTCTGGTAGCGATTGCTGCGCGGCACCACGCAGAACGCCGGCGTTCCCGGCGCCACATCGGTGAGATAGTGGATGGCGCAGAGCCAGTCGCAAGGCATGTAGGGCTGCCGCAGCAGCCGGTCGGCAACCACCGCATCGTGATGAAAATTCATGGCGCCGAAACCGGAGTTCGCTGGCGCCTCGCGGAAGTTGAACTCGCTGAAGCGCGCGCTGCCCTCGCCGCCCAACAGCCGCTCGACCAGCGGGTAGGATCGCGGATGCTGGGTATACGGATCGAGCTCGGGATGATCGAGCAGCGGCAGGGAGAAGATCAGGCCCTGATTGCGGTGATGCGGCTTGCGCCGATCGCCCAGGCCCCAGGCTGCCGGACGCTGCTGCTGGGTACGATCACAGAACTCGTTCAGGTGAGCCAATTCGCCGGCGGTGAGACAGTTACCCAGCACGGCGAAACCGTGCGCCGAGAAATAGTCGAAGGCCGCATCGGCGGCATCCACCGGATCGAAGATCGGCGGTTGCTCTCTGGTAACGCGGCCGAACCCCTGGGCCGCCACGCGGGCGTCTCCCGACTCGTTGGTCTGCGGCTCGAACTCGATGCTCATGCGCTTGCTCCGCTGACGTGGACGATGGCAACGTTGCAGCTCATTGGGGAAAGGGATCCGCCATGCCCTCGGGCAGCGGTACCTCGAAGGCGTTCAGGGTGAGCGATACCTGGCAGTAATAACCAACGATGGTCACCAGCTCGATCAGGTCGCTCTCGCTCCAGCATTCCCGGGCGCGCGCGTACAACAGGTCGCTGAGTCGGTGATCGCGCAGCAACGCGCTTGCGAGCTCCCAGGCCAGAGCCTCCTCTGCATCGGCGAACGCAGGAGCACGGCCCTCGCGAATTGCATCCACCACTGGCTCAGCGACGCCAGCTTCCATGGCCAGGCGCCCGTGAGCGGCGAATTCGAACTTCGCCCGATAATGGGCGCCCACCGTGCAGATGGCCACCTCCTTCACGTTCTCGGGTAATTGGCTCTGAAACCGTACCACGGCGCCGAACGCCTGCGCGGCGTTACCCAGCGTGGGCGAGCGCACCCAAACGCCGAACGGCCCGGTCAGACCCAACTTGCCGTGCCGCGCAGCCCGTGGGCCACTCTGCATGGCATCCAGCACGGCCTGCTGCTGCGGGTTCAGCGCGTCGACATCCAACGGGTCGAGTCGGCTCATGCGATCCTCCTGATCGGTGTTGGCCAAGGGCTAGCATATACCCGACCGCAACCCGAAAGCGCCACCGCTAGGAGCGCGACTCGCGCGCCAGGCGAAAGCGCAGATGGCGCCGCACCCCGGGCCACTCCCCCGCCAGAACGCTGTACATCACCGTATCGCGCGCGCTGCCGTCGCGACGCGTGGCATGGTGACGAATCACGCCATCCTTCTTTGCGCCCAGGCTCTCGATGGCGCGTTGCGAGGTGAAGTTGAAGTTGTCCGTACGCAAACCGACCACCGCGCAGCCAAGCGCTTCGAACGCATGTTGAAACAGCAGCAACTTACATGCGGTGTTGACGTGGCTCCGCTGCCAACGCCGAGCGTACCAGGTGTAGCCAATCTCCACCCGATCGGCCGCAGGCACCGCGTCGTGATAGCGGGTGGCGCCGACGATGGTATCCGTGGTCAGCTCACGCACCGCCCATGGCAGCATATGGCCTTCGCGTTGCCCAGCCAGGGCAGACTCGACGTAGGCGCCGGTCGCACCCGGCTCAGGAACGCTGGTGTACCACAGATTCCACAGCTCGCCATCGCTGGCGGCCTGCTCCAGGTCGGCAACGTGATCCACGGCAAGCGGTTCGAGGCGCACACCGTGGCCTTCGAGAGTCACGGGAGAGAGTTCGATCATGTTCGCAGGCCTGTTCCACTAATCGACAGCAACGCGGGATGCTACCGGATTCATGGCCCCGAATGCGCAATTGGTGTAGATATGCAGCATGGATCTGAACAGCGCAGAATTCGCCAACGAAGCCTTCTACCTCGCCTTTGAGGCCAAAGATTACGCTGCCATGGATAACCTGTGGTCGCAGGCGCGCGAGGTGGTCTGCGTGCATCCCGGTTGGCCCGCGCTCATCGGCCGCGCCGCGGTGATGGAAAGCTGGCGCGGCATCCTCGGCAACCCCAATCAGGGCACGGTGAGTTTCTACGGCGCCACGTACCAGGCCCTGGCCACCGACCTTGCCGTCGTGATCTGCTACGAACAGGCGGGCGACGCCACCACCATCGCCACCAACATCTTCGCCGAGGAAGACGGGCGCTTACGCCTCATCTTCCACCAGGCCGGCTACTGCGCGCGCCCGCCTGCACGACCCGGTTAGATCTGGCTCAGATCGCCTGGCGGATGGCCTTCGCCTGGCCGACGGTTTCCGCCTGCCCGGCATCGCTCTGAAAGATGTACAGCAAGTTGATGTGGCTCGCTTTCAAGCGATTGAAGGTGAGGGCCGCAAACAGCCGGGTGGCGTGCTGCTGATATCGCGGAAGCTGCCCGAACTCCACTTCGTCAACGGGTTGCAATCCGCGCGACGCGCAGAATCGGTAGAACTCCGGTTGCGCCATCACCGGGTCGTAATAGGTTCTGTAGGGGCCGAACCCGGGTTTCCCGGCACGCTTCCCAAGGGGCGAAAAGTAGCGTTTGTAGACTATGTGAAACCAATGCGGCGTAACGCGGGTGACAAATCCGTGCACGCTGCGGCGGTCGGGGATGGTGATGACCACCAGGCCGCCGGGGCGGATCCAGGCGGCGAAGTTGTCCATCACGGTGGCGACGCCCTGCACGTGCTCGAGCACGAACGAGCAGTAGATGACGTCGAACGAGTGCCGCTCGAACTCCACCGTCTGCAGATCTCCCACCACCGCCACGTCCAGATCCTTGCTGGTGTTCTTGCGCGCTTCCAAGGCGTCGGCATCGAGGTCGACACCGGTGATCACGTGCTCGATGCCCGCAAGGTCGAACGGCCAACGACGCCCGCAACCCGCCTCAAGGATGCGCAGCGGCCGACTGCCATCCGTGGCGCCGCGGATGCGACTCTCGATCAGATTCTTGACGGTTGGGGTCATAGTCATGACCACTATCCTGCCAAAGCCCGGATTTTGAGCAATGCTGCGCGTTAAGCACGGCGAGGAAATCACCGCATCACCAGATGCTGACGCGCTCCTCCAGGGGCAGGTACAGCCCGTCACCCGGTTCGACCCCAAAGGCCCGGTGAAACTCCGGCAGGTTGCGCACCACACCGTTGCAGCGGAACTCGGGGGGCGCATGGGGCCCGGTGGTCAGTTGCTGACGCAGAGCTTCGTCGCGCATGCTGGCGCGCCAGATCTGCGCCCACCCCAGGAACAGGCGCTGCTCGCCGGTGAAGCCGTCGAGCACCGGCGCCGGATTGCCGGCCAGAGACTGACGGTAGGCTTTGTAGGCGATCTGCAGTCCGGCCAGATCACCGATGTTCTCGCCGATGCTCAGCGCCCCCTGCACGTGCTGCCCGGGCAGCGGCTCGAAGGCATCGTACTGGGCGATCAACGCCGCGGTGCGCTGCTCGAAGCCGGCCCGATCGGCCTCGGTCCACCACGTCCTCAGGTTGCCGTCACCGTCGGACTTCGAGCCCTGATCATCGAACCCATGGCCGATCTCATGCCCGATGACCGCGCCGATGCCGCCGTAGTTGACGGCATCATCCGCTTCCAGGTCGAAGAACGGCGGCTGCAGAATGGCGGCGGGGAACACGATTTCATTCATGGTCGAGCGGTAATAGGCGTTCACCGTCTGCGGTGTCATGCCCCACTCGTCCCGATCCACCGGCTGGCCGAGTTTCGCGAGCGAGCGATTGGTGTCGAACTCTCTGATGCGGCGGACGTTGCCCACCAGATCGCCGGCCTCGATCCGCAGGGCCGAATAATCGCGCCAGCGCTCGGGGTAGCCGATCTTGGTGGTGAACTTCGCCAGCTTATCCAGTGCCTGGGTTTTCGTCTCCGGCCCCATCCAGTCGATCTCGAGGATGCTCTGGCGGTAGGCTTCTACCAGATTTGCGACCAGCACCTGCATGCGCTGTTTCGCTTCCGGGGGAAAGTGCAGCTCCACGTAGCGCCGACCCACCGCCTCGCCCAGGCTGTCGTTCCGGCCGCCGCTCACCAGCGCCACGCCGCGCTTCCAGCGCGGCCGCAGTTCCGGCGTGCCGGATAGCTGAGTACCGTAGAAGGCAAACTGCGCGGCGACGAACTCTTCGCTCAGGTAGGGCGCCCAGGCGCGCAGCACCTGCGACTGCAACCAGGCTCGCCAGGTGGCCATGGGCACCTCACGCAGGGCCGCGTCGAACGCTTCGAAGTACGAAGGCTGAGCGACGACGACATCGCTGACGGCATCCGCGCCGAGCGCCAGCAGATAACGCTCCCAGCCGAAAGTCGGCGCCAGCCCGCTGAGTTCGCCCCGGGCCATCTTGTTGTAGGTACGGTCGCGATCGCGGCTGTCGATGCGCGACCAATGGCCGCCCGCCAGGCGCTGCTCGAGAGCGAAGGTGCGGGCCGCGGCGTCCGCGGGATCAGCGCTGCCGGCGAGCCCGAACATCATCTCCAGATGTTGTCGATAGGCCTGCCGCTCGGGCTCGAAGCGCGGCTGCAGATAGTAGTCGCGATCCGGCAAGCCCAGGCCGCCCTGCCCCAGATAGAACGTGTAGCGGTCGGACTGCTTGGCATCCTGGCCGACGTAGCTGCCGAAGGCTCCGGACACCCCCTGGCGACCCAGCCGGGCCAGCAGCTCGGCCAGCTGCGCCGGATCGTCCAGCGCGTCGATCGCCTCGAGATCCACCACGATCGGCCGGATTCCGAGTTTTTCGATGCGCGCTTCATCCATGAAAGAAGCGTACAGGTCACCGATCTTCTGGGTATCGGAACCGGGCTGGCGCGGCGCGGCGGCCGCCGCTTCGATGATGGCCCGCACCTGCCCTTCAGCGCGCTCGGCGAGCATGTCGAACGCGCCGTAGCGCGAGCGGTCGCTGGGAATCTCGACGGTGTCGAGCCAGCCGCCGTTGACGAATCGGTACAGATCGTCCTGGGGCCGCACCTCCCGGTCGAAGGTGCTGAGATCCAGCCCCGATCTGTGCTCTGCCGCGTGGGCGATGGCCCCTATACTCATGCACACGGCGACCCCAAATGCCACCAGCCGTGGCAAGCTCTGCTCGAAAACCACCAGTTACGATTCTCCGAATACAACGGACGGCCCTGCTGGAGAACCGCGCCTTACGAATTGACGATTACCCTGTTCGACCCTGACAGGCAGCGTTGGTGCCATAGTGAGTGCCGTGGCGAGGGGCCCTTGCCGGCACCGTGACGCAAGCGCAGACTGCCACCCCATGGCCCACCCTGGTGACCAACCCCCGGCCCCCGAAGCGTTTAACGCAGCCTGCTTCTGCGTCGGCGTGAATCTGCACGCCCTGCATGCCTGGCTCGAGCGTGATCTGCGTGAACGCGGCCTCTCCCGCCCGGTGCTTGAGACCCATCCACATCTGTTCGCAGCCGCACCGGTGTACGTGTCGCGCCAGCAGGCGGACGACATGCACGAGATCGTCGCCGCCATCGAGGCGGTCGTCGCCAATCCCGAATATCAGACCCACGCACTGGCCGCCGCGCCAGCGATCGCCGCCGCTTTGCCGGCGCCCGGGCACGCGCCGGCGGCGCAGGGCATTCTGCAGGGCTACGACTTCCATCTCACCGCGGACGGGCCGCGGTTGATCGAGGTGAATACCAACGCCGGCGGCGCGCTGCTCAACATCGAAATGATCCGCGCCGCTCAGGCCTGCTGCGACGCCGTAGCGGCGCTGATGTCCGGGCCCAACGACCGCGCCACCGAGACGCAGGTACTGCAGATGTTTCTGGACGAGTGGCGCCGGGCGCGCGGTGATCGGCCGCTTGCCCGCATCGCCATCGTCGACGAGGACCCAGCCAGCCAATATCTGTATCCGGAGTTTCTGCTGTTCGAGCAACTGTTCGAGGCCCACGGCATCGACGCCGTGCTGGCCGATCCGGGGGAACTCGACTTCCGTGACGGGCAACTGCACCATCGCGCGGGGGTCATCGACCTGGTCTACAACCGGCTCACCGACTTCTACTTCGAGGCGGACGGCAACGCGGCACTACGGGAGGCATACCTGGCCGGCACGGTACTGACGCCGCATCCGCGGGAACATGCGCTCTACGCCAACAAGCGCAATCTGGCGCTGCTCAGCAACCCGCAACAACTGGAGGCCTGGGGTGTCGACCCAGCGCTCATCGCCGTGCTGCAGCGCGGCGTTCCGGCCACCGAGATCGTCACCGAGGCTGCTGCGGAGCGTCTGTGGCGCGACCGCGACCGGTTGTTCTTCAAGCCGACCCGAGGCTTCGCCAGCCGCGGTTCCTACCGCGGCGCCAAACTCACTCGCAAGACCTTCGCACGCATACTCGAAGGCGATTACGTCGCCCAGGCGCTGGTCGCTCCCGGGCTGCGGCTGCACGCGCCAGACGCCAAGCAGCCGTTGAAGTTCGACATCCGCCTGTACGCTCACCGGGGAACGCCGTTGATGATCGCCGCCCGCCTGTATCAGGGGCAGACGACGAATTTCCGCACCGCCGGAGGCGGATTCGCGCCGGTGTTCTACCCGCCGGTGGGGGGGTGCGAGTTGGAAGGGGCTTCCGGGGACGCCTGATCCTGGGCACCTTGCCCCGACGCCGGCTGGCCGACCAGCACCGCGCGCAGCCAGGCGCTGGCGCCTTGGACGATGACGTACAGACAGGGCACCAGACACAAGGTCAGCAGCATGGCCCCGAGCAGGCCGCCGATGACCCCCACCGCCAGCGGTTGCATCAGATTGGCGCCTGCCCCCATGCCCACCGCCAACGGCAGCATGCCGACCACCGTGGTGAGCGTGGTCATCAGGATCGGTCGCAACCGCACCGCGCCCGCCTCCACCACCGCCTGCTCCACTGCCAGGCCGCGGCGGATGCCGCGCTCGATGTACTCCACCAGCAAAATGGCGTTATTCACCACGATACCCACCAGCAGAATCACCCCAAGCAGCACCGGCGCGCTCAGCAGCGTGCCGGTCAGCCACAGCATCAGGATGACGCCCACCACACTCAGCGGAGCCGTGGCGAGAATGACGATGGGATTCGACAGACGCTCGTACTGCACGGCGAGAACCACGAACACCAGGAAGATCGCCATGAAGATCACGCCCTGCATCTCGCGATCGGTATCGGCGAGGGTCTCGAACTGCCCACCGTAGATCACGCTGTACTCCGGCGGCAACGCCATCTCGGCGACGATCTCCTGAATTGCCGCGAGGATGGATCCGGGGTCGTTCAGCGCGGCGTTGAAGTTGCCGGTAACCCGTTGCACACGAACCTGATTCTCGCGCTCTATGTGCGCGGGGCCCTGGCCCAGATCGAAGCGCGCGATCTGCTGCAGCTGCACCGGGCTGCCGGTGGCGCTCCGGGCGATGATGAGCGAGCCGAGATTGTCCGGGTCGCCGGTGGCGCTGCGCGGCAGCCGGACACGAACGTCGTACTCCGCGTTGCCGGCCTGAAAGCGGGTGGGGATAGCGCCGGTCACAGCATCCCGAATGCTGCGCCCCACCTCGCCAAGGCTCAGCCCCAGGCTGGCAGCGCGTTCCCGGTCGATTTCGACGCTGAGCAGCGGCGTGCGCTCCTCGCGGCTGACTTCCAGATCCTCGAGGCCCGGCACCGAAGCGAAGCGATCCACCATGTCACGAGCGAAGGCATCGAGCACCTCGAGTTGCTCGCCGACGATCAACACCTCCATGTCGGTGCCCGACGAGCCGAACGTCAGCCCGGGAATGCCCGGCGGCCGCACCCAGAAGCGGGCGCCGGCAAGGTCGAGCCCATCCAGCGCCCGCTGGGCCTCACCGACCCAGCGCCAGGCCGGCATCTCCGGGCGCGCCACGACGGGCGCCAGGGCCACGTCTATGCCGATGCGCCCGGGACGCTCCGAGATGACCCCCCCGAAGAAGTGCCCGCCGGTCATCGCGAAGACGCTGTCGACGTGCGGCAGAGCGGCCACCACCCGCTCGACCTCGCGCGATACCTGATTGGTCTGTTCGGGCGAGG
>JBLRXD010000183.1:0-9026 GCA_047920935.1 Pseudomonadales bacterium
GAGCAGGCCGCCGAGGATGGTCATGGCGACGCCGTAAATGCCGCTGATGTTGGCGATCTGCGCCTTGGTGAAGCCCAGATCGAGGTAGAACGGGTTGGCCATGACCCCCATGGTGATGTCGGTGACCCGGTACAGGCCGATGAGCGCCAGAATCATCAGCGCCCAGCGGCCGTTGCGAGCGAAGAAATCCACGAACGGGCAGACCACGGCGCCGATCAGCCAGCCGCTGACGTTGCGCACGGCAGGCGGCAGGTGGGCGTTGCGGGTCATGAAATCCTGAACCCGCGCTTCCAGGAACACGGTCTCGCGTGGGGTGCGGCTGCTGGGCTCGCGGCTGCACAGTACCGCCAGCATGCCGATGCCCATTAGCCCGGCCATGCAGATGTAGACGCCGGTCCAGCTGAGGAAGGTGGCGATGTGCAGGGCGCCGGCGCCTGCAACCAGCAGCGCCATGCGATAGCCGAACACGTAGGTGGCCGCCATGGCGGCCTGCTGCTCGGGGGGCGCCGCTTCGATGCGCCAGGCGTCGATGGCAATGTCCTGGGTGGCCGAGCCGAAGGCGACCAGCACGGCAAAGGCCGCCATGCGGGCAAGGTCGGCCATGGGATCGGTGTACGCCATGCCGAGCAGACCGGCGGCGATGGCAAGCTGCGCCAGCAGAATCCAGCTGCGCCGGCGGCCGAGCAGCTTGTGCAGCAGCGGCAGTTCGAGCCGATCGACCACGGGCGCCCACAGCACCTTGATGGAGTAGGTGATGCCGACCCAGCTGAACAGCCCGATGGCGGTACGCGACACCCCCGCTTCGGTGAGCCACGCAGACAGGGTGGAGAACACCAGCAGAAACGGCAGCCCGGCGGAGAACCCCAGGCACAGCATGGCGACGATGCGGGGCTGGGCGTAGACCAGCCACGCCTGCCGCCAGTCGGTCAGTTCTGCCATAGATGCTCTCGTGCTACCCGCGCCCCGACGAAGCTTACGCCCTCCCGTTCCAGCCGTCGCCGCTGTTCCAGCATGGCGCCATCGTCGCCGCGGCTGGCCACCCGGAGGCCGGCGTTGAGTACCCGGTGCCATGGCAGCCGACTGCCCGCCGGCAGCCGTGAGAGGGTGTGGCCCACCAGCCGGGCGTGGCGCGGCATGCCGGCGAGTTGCGCCACCTGACCGTAGGTGGTCACGCAGCCCGGGGGAATGGCGTTGACCACCAGCCAGATGCGCTCGGCCGGCGTCAGCGGCTGGCCATCGTCTCCCAATGCGGTTTGACTTGCACGTCGACTGCTTTCAGATTGGCCAGTCACGGTTGATCGGCTCGACACCATGCGGTTGTGGTTTCTGGTTTTCTTCGCGACGCCCATCGTCGAAATGTACCTGCTCATCCAGGTGGGTGGCTACATCGGTGCCTGGCCCACCATCGGCCTGGTGATGCTCACCGCGGTTGCGGGGGTGGCGCTGCTGCGCGTCCAGGGGCCGGCGACTCTGCGGCGTGGCATGGGCCGTCTGCAGGCGGGGGAATTGCCCGCTCAGGAGGTGGCCGAAGGGCTGCTGCTGGCGGTGGCCGGGGCGCTGCTGCTCACCCCTGGGTTCTTCACCGACGGGGTCGGCTTCCTGCTGCTGCTGCCGGCGACGCGCATCGCCGTGGCCCGCCGGATACTGGCCCGCGCAGAGGTGATGGGCGGGCCTGCGCCCGGCGGGCCCGCGCCGGGCGCCCGCCGTGACCGCGCGCAGCGCGGCCCGGTGGTCATCGAGGGCGAGTTCGAATCCCGCAGCGATGAGCCGCGCGACGGCGATCGCAATCGCAACCCCGAACGGCCCGAGGATGAGCCGCCGCCGCGTCAGGGCTCTTGAAAAATCCGCCTGCGCCCCAACTGTCAGCGCCACGTGCGAGCTTCTGGTGCTGCAGCCGTCCTGGAATAAGGTGGTTTTACATCTGTGAAGCTCGACGGGAGTTGCAACTCCCGGCGCCGCGACTATCATAGCGGCCCTCGGCATTAGCACTCTCCTTTCGAGAGTGCCAAAAATACCCCTTACAGGGATTCAAATTGGAGATCAGCAGGTAATGAAAATTCGACCATTACACGATCGCGTTGTCGTGCGGCGGGTAGAAGAAGAAACAACGACTGCCGGTGGCATCGTGTTGCCGGATTCCGCGGCCGAGAAGCCTTCGCAAGGCGAAGTGCTGGCCGTCGGTCCCGGTAAGACCCTGGACAACGGCGACGTGCGGGCCCCGGACGTCAAGGTAGGCGACAAAGTCCTGTTTGGCCAGTACGCCGGCAGCACCGTGAAGGTAGGCAGCGATGAGCTGCTCGTCCTGAGCGAGTCGGAAATCTTCGGCGTGCTCGAAGCCTAACCTAAGCAGACAAGAGGAATACGTAGAAATGAGCGCAAAAGACGTACGTTTCGGAGATGATGCGCGCAGCCGCATGCTGGAAGGTGTGAACGTTCTCGCCAACGCGGTCAAGGTCACCCTCGGCCCCAAAGGCCGCAACGTGGTGCTGGACAAGTCGTTCGGCGCCCCCACGGTAACCAAGGACGGCGTTTCCGTCGCCAAGGAAATCGAGCTCGAGGACAAGTTCGAGAACATGGGCGCGCAGATGGTGAAGGAAGTCGCCAGCCAGACTTCCGACGAAGCCGGTGACGGCACCACCACCGCCACGGTACTCGCCCAGTCGATCCTCACCGAGGGCCTGAAGTCAGTGGCCGCCGGCATGAACCCCATGGACCTCAAGCGCGGCATCGACAAAGCGGTGACGGCAGCGGTCAAGGAAATCCGCAAGATGGCCACCCCCTGCGAGGACACCAAGTCCATCGCTCAGGTAGGCACCATCTCCGCCAACAGCGACGAATCCGTTGGTGCGATCATTGCCGAAGCCATGGAGAAGGTTGGCAAGGAAGGCGTGATCACGGTCGAGGAAGGCCAGGGCCTGGAGAACGACCTCGAAGTCGTCGAAGGCATGCAGTTCGACCGCGGCTACCTCTCCCCCTACTTCATCAACAACCAGGAATCCATGGCGGCCGAGCTGGATGATCCCTACATCCTGCTGGTCGACAAGAAGATCTCCAACATCCGCGAGATGCTGCCGATCCTCGAGTCGGTAGCCAAGTCCGGTCGTCCGCTGATGGTCATCGCCGAGGACATCGAAGGCGAGGCGCTGGCCACGCTGGTGGTGAACAACATGCGCGGCATCGTCAAGGTGTCGGCTGCCAAGGCGCCCGGCTTCGGCGACCGTCGCAAAGCCATGCTGCAGGACATCGCCATCCTCACCGGCGGCACCGTGATCTCCGAAGAAGTGGGCCTGACGCTGGAAGGCGCGAGCCTCGACGATCTGGGTACCGCCAAGCGCGTTGCCTCCACCAAAGAGAACACCACCATCGTCGACGGCGCCGGCCAGAAAGCCGACATCGAAGGCCGGATCAAGCAGATCCGTCAGGAAATGGAAGACACCAGCTCCGACTACGATCGTGAGAAGCTCCAGGAGCGTCTCGCCAAGCTGGCCGGTGGTGTTGCGGTGATCAAAGTGGGCGCGTCCACCGAGATCGAAATGAAAGAGAAGAAGGCTCGCGTCGAAGACGCGTTGCATTCCACCCGCGCAGCCGTAGAGGAAGGCGTGGTAGCCGGCGGCGGTGTCGCTCTGGTGCGTGCGCTGAAGGCCATCGAAGGCATCAAGGGCGACAACGAAGACCAGAACGTGGGCATCGCCATTGCTCAGCGCGCCATGTCCGCGCCGCTGCGCCAGATCGCCGCCAACGCGGGCGTCGAAGGTGCGGTCGTGCTCGACAAGGTGAACCAGCTGAAGGGCAACGACGGCTACAACGCGGCCACCGGCGAGTACGGCGACATGATCAAGTGGGGAATTCTCGACCCCGCCAAGGTCACCCGTACCGCGCTGCAGGCGGCTGCTTCGGTTGCCGGTCTGATGATCACCACCGAGGCGATGATCGCCGATAAGCCGGAGCCCAAGGGTGCCGGCGGCGGTGGCATGCCCGACATGGGCGGCATGGGCGGCATGGGCGGCATGATGTAGCCCGGTAGGAGCGATGCCTGCCAGGCCGGCTCAGATCGCGATCTGGAGATCGCTCCTACATGCCAGAGAAAAACCCCGCGCTCGCGGGGTTTTTTTTGCCTGCGAAAAGGCTCAGCCTGCAGTGCCCGCGTGATTTGTCAAACAAGTTTCGCTATAGTCGGCGCCACAAAGGCAGCGCCCGGGTTGGGTGGGGAGAACAACAATGGATACTTTGCTCGTCGATTATCTGGCCCGCTGGGGGCACTTCCTGTTCGGCATCACTTGGATCGGGTTGCTCTACTACTTTAATTTCGTGCAGACGGAGTACTTCAAGGAGGCCGATCCCGCGGCTCGTACCGACGCGTTCACGAAGTTGGTGCCCCGGGCATTGTGGTGGTTCCGCTGGGCGGCGATGTTCACCTTCCTCACCGGCCTGATCATGCTCGGCATCCGCGGCGCCGGCCTTACCGTCGACATCATGGTCGGCAGCGCGCTCGGCATCCTCATGTTCCTCAACGTGTGGCTGATCATCTGGCCGAATCAGAAAGTTCTGATCGCCTCCAACGAGCAGTTGAAGGCGGGCGGCGAAGCCCTGGCGGAGGCTGCCGCGGCAGCGCCCAAGGCGGCGCTGGCGTCTCGCAGCAACGTTTTGTTCTCGGTGCCCATGCTGTTTTTCATGGGCTCCAGCGCGCACTATTCCCATGGCGGCTTGGGCGGCAACACCACGGCGCTGGTGGTGGCTCTGGTGATCATCGCGGCGTTGGAACTGAACGCCATCTTCGGCAAGCCCGGCCCGATCGCCTCGGTGCGCGGCGTCATCGTCAGCGGTTTCGTGCTGACCGCCGTGCTCTGGGGCGTCGTCAGCTGGCTGTAACCTTTCGCGGCAGCCGTGGTCTCAAGGAGAGCCTGCATTGCAGGCTCTTTTTGCATGTGGGCATCGTTATAATCCCGCCCTTTACCGCGGCTAGGAGTATCTATGACTGAGCGTCCTGAGATGGGCTCGATATCCGCCAGCCCCGAGGATGGTTCCGGGCGTCGCCGCGCCCCGGCGGGGGCGCGCCGACGCAGCGGGGCCGAATCCACGGGCAGCTCCCGCAGCATCGGTTTCAGTATCGTCCTGGCGGTGCTCATCGCCGGGCTCATGGTCTCCGGTTGGTTCATCGTCGAGCAGCATCAGAGGCTCGAGACCGAACGCAACGAGCTGGCCGCTGCGCGGTTACGCCTGGATGCTCTGGAAGACCGCCTGCGGACCACGGACGAGGCGCTCACCGAGACTGGGGCGACCACCAGCGAGCAGATCAACTTCTGGGAGTCGGAGATCCGCAAACTCTGGGCGGTCAGCAACGATCGCAACCGCAAGTGGATCGAAGACAATCAGCAGGCCATCGAGGGCGTACGCAAATCCATCGGCGCGCTGGAGACCAGCACCCGCGACGTCAGGGGTATCCTGGGCCGTCACGAGAGCGCCTTTGCCGCGCAGCAGCAGTTGGTGGATCGGCTCACCGGCATCGAAGTGCAGCTGCAACGGGTGGAGCGCAGCCATCGCGATCTGGTGGATGGGGTGAACGCCGCCCAGCAGAGCGTGGCGTCGCTGCAGTCCGGCCTTGCCAACCGGGTCAAGGAGAACGAGCAGGCGGTGGCAGCCATCGATGCCTATCGGCTGCAGCTCAACTCCCGGCTTGCGGATCTGGAGCGGCGCCTCAACAGCCTCGGCGGCGCTGCCAGCCTCTGAGCCGCCGCCGCTCGCCAGGAGGGGCGGAGGAGGGGTGGGCGCGAGTTGTGACGCGCATCCGGTCAGACCGTGCGGGCGTTGCCATACTGTGCGCGTGTCTGCATGAAGGCTGCGTTGTCTGGTGAATCCGCCCGTATCGAATCCGCGCTTGTGGCTGCCGACCGAAGATGGTCCCCTCGAGCCCCCACTGCCCGCATCGCTGAGAGCCTGCGCGCGTGCTGCAGGGTGGCAGGTCTGCGAGCCGTCTGCTGCCGAATGGCCCCCTGAGGGCGATGCATCGGTAGCGCTGGCGCTGACCGCGCAGGCGGAGGATGCGGCGGCGTTACGGGCGCGCTTTCCCCATGCTTTGACGCTGGCGGCCGCGGAGATGGCCGCAGGCGCGGATGCGGATCTGCGCGTTCCGGCAGCAACCGCCGACTCCCTGCTGACATCGTTGCTCGCTCACGCTCGAGGGCATTGGTTGCGGTGCCTCGAAACCCGAGCGCTGCAGCAGGAGTTGGGCGACCAGCGTGTGCGCATGCGGCAGCTTTCCGACATCGCCCTGTTGCTGTCTACCCGGCGGGAATTTCCCGAGCTGCTCGAGACCATCCTGCGGGAGGCCCGGCGGCTGGCGTGTTGTGAAGCCGGCTCGCTGTACCTGCTGGACGAGGAAGGCGAGGCCCCGGAGCTGGTTTTCAAACTGGCGCAGAACGACGTTGTGGATGTGCCGTTTCTGGAGAGCCGGCTGCCGCTCTCGCCACAATCGCTGGCCGGCTATGTGGCGCTCTCGGGTGAGGCGTTGGACATTCCGGATGCCTACGAAATTCCTCCCGGGCGCCCTTACAGCTTCAATCGCTCGTTCGACCAGGACATGGGCTATCGCACCCGATCGCTGCTGGTGATTCCCATGCGCGATCACCGCGACAAGGTGGTCGGTGTGCTGCAATTCATCAATCGGCTCGATCCCGCGACGGGCACTCCGATACCGTTCGGCGCCGAGATCGGCGAGGTGTTGCGCGCGGTGGCGAGCCAGGCTGCGGTATCCATCCAGAAGAACACCTTGATCCGTGACGTCAGCCGCCTGTTCGAGGGCTTCGTGCAGGCCTCGGTGAAGACCATCGAACAGCGCGACCCGTCTACCAGCGGGCACTCGTTCCGCGTGGCGGAGACGACGCTGGCGTTGCTGCAGGCGTTGCCGGCGTCTGGTCTAGCCCGATTCCAGGGGCTGGCGTTCACACCCGA
Source organism: Pseudomonadales bacterium (assembly GCA_047920935.1). GTDB lineage: Bacteria > Pseudomonadota > Gammaproteobacteria > Pseudomonadales > Azotimanducaceae > UBA7803. The sequence continues at coordinate 6,949 of JBLRXD010000183.1, forward strand.
GCATCTGCGTGAGGTTCGCTATGCGGCGCTGCTGCACGATTTCGGCAAGATCGGCGTGCGTGAGCACATCCTGCTCAAGGCCAACAAGCTGACCGATGCGCGCCTTGAGCTGATCCGCTACCGCATCGAACTGCACAAGGAGCGGCTGCGGCGGCGCGCCGTCGAGCAGGAGCTGGAAATGCTCCATCATCCCAGCGAAGGCTTCGAGGTGTCGCGCCGTCGTTTGCACCGGGAGCTGGACGCTGAGCTCAGCCGCCTCGACCAGTACTTCGATTTCATCTGCCTGGCCAACCGGCCGTCGCCCCTGGACGAAGGCGATTTCGCCCACCTGCGGGAGTTGCGCGAGTATCCATTCCGCGAATTGGACGGCACCCGGGACGGTCTCATCTCTGACGTGGATCTGGCGGCGCTGTCGGTGCGCCGGGGCAGCCTGACGCCCGAGGAACGTCGCGAGATCGAATCGCACGTGACCCACACCCGCGACTTCCTCGCGGTGCTGCCATGGCCGCCGGAACTGGCGCGGGTGCCGGAGATCGCCGGCGCGCACCACGAGAAGCTCGATGGCAGCGGTTACCCGAACGGGCTGGTCGGCGAGCAGATTCCGCTCGCGAGTCGGGTCATGACGGTGTGCGACATTTACGATGCACTCACCGCCATGGACCGGCCGTACAAGTCGGCCATGAGCGTCGACACCGCGCTGGACGTGCTCGCCGACGAGGCTCGGCGTGGTCTGGTGGATGCAGACATGCTGCGGGTGTTCATCGACAGCCGCGCCTACCGGCTGACGCAGCCGGCTCGCGCCAGGGCACGTCGGGCCGGGTGATCGCTGCCGCCCGGGTCAGGGTACGTCCCAGTTCGTGGTGATGGGGATCTCGACGAGGTAATCCTCGAAGCTGAGCAGCACCCCGGTGGCGGAGATCTCTTCGATGCCGAGCCCACGAATGCTGTCGCCTTCACGCAACCGCCGGCCATTGGCGACGATGGCCCGCAGGTCGCTGTCGTCGGCGTAGATGTGGGTGGAGAACGCGATTCCCGGAAAGCGGCGGCGCGCCTCAGAGGGCAGATCCGTGAGGGCCAGCCGGGTCACCCGTCGCACCTGCGGCGGCTGAGCCTCGGCCGGTGGCTGCTGGGCGGTTGCCGCCGGTGCGATCGACTCGGCCGGTGGCTGCGAGGCCGCCGCTGCGGTGGGCGCGGCGGCTGCAGGCGCGGGCCCGGTTTCGGCCGTCGCGGCGGCGATGGGCTGCGTGGTGGCGGCCGGGTTCGTCAGATAAGGGCCGCCGAGCAGCCAGAGCACCACCACCACGTTTACCGCCGTGACAGCCACCGCCAGCCCCACCCACAAGCGCTGCCGTCGCTGGTGGATGTCGGCCAGTGCCCGCGCCGCCACGGCGTCGGGATCGTTTCCGGCCTCCTGCATCTTCAGCGCTTCCAGGACGAACGACATGCTTTCAACCCTCCAGCTTCGGTGCGGGCAGATTGTGACGCTCACTCAACCTGATCCAGGTGGCGGGGCCGACGATGCCGTCGGTGAGCAGCCTTTCCTCGCGCTGGAACGCCAATACCGCTTCCTGCAGCGTGGCGTCGAACAGGTTGGCTTCGTCTCCCTGCAGCGGCTGGTTGCCGAGTTCTGCGAGTTGCTTGCGCAGCCAGCCGACACTGGGATGACGGTCGCCCCGCTTCAACGTCCCCTGATAATTCGGCGGCATCTGCCAGAGCACGACGTAGCTGCCGAACCAGATGTCCCGTAGCTCCGTCTGGCTGATCTGATAACGCTCGCGGCCCATCTGCAGCTCCAGGTCGCGGCCATTCATGGCCATTACCGCGCCGTAGAAGGGGCTCGTGCCCTGGCCCCAGAGCTCCAGTACCACGGGCAGGTTCAAGCTGTGGATGTCGCTCCAGCTGCCCGTGCGCGACAGGCACTGCAAGCCGGCCCTGGGCGCGAAGTTGCAGGGTATGGTGGCCGCATCCCAGCTGCTGAGATCGGCGCCCCAGCGCTGAAACACCGCCTGATACGCCAGACGCTGGGCCTGGTAGGTAGAAATATCAGGCCGTTGCAGTGGGCCGGCGGTGGCCGGGGG
>JBLRXD010000184.1:0-8999 GCA_047920935.1 Pseudomonadales bacterium
CTCCGGATCCTTGATGGCCTCGATCAGCGGGGCGCGCCCGCGTCGCAGCACCGCCCGATCCGAGCCCGGGTGCTGGATGTGGAAGGCGGCAAAGCCATGGCTTGCCAGATGTCGGCCGAGATATTCCGCGCCATTGCGCGAGCCGCCGAGGCCGTGGGACCACACCACGACCGGCAGCGGTTCGTCGGCGGAACGCGGCAGGTAGAGCTTCCAGGACACCTCCCGGTCATTGCGGCTCGCATCCTTCCAGACTCCGAGCAGCACCACCACCGCGTGGGGCCCGTGTTCGGACTTGTAATCGTCTGCCGGCAAAGATGCTGCGGCAACGGCTGTTCCGCCGAGCATCGACACGGTCAGCAGCAGCGCTCCCAGGTACTTCATCGCTCTGGTCATGGTCAGCTCTCCGGGGTTGCTCGGGCGCCGAAAGGGTTTGATTCGCCTCGCAGTAACACGCCGCGCGCGGATGCCTGGCCTATCTGGCTGGAGGCGGCTCGGGCTCGGCTGGACCGGCTTTTGCAAGCCGGGCCGCCTCTGCCGCGTCGATGGGCCGGGTGCCGTTGTCGATGAGGTGCACCTGAAAGCCTTCTTCACGACCGGACAGTAAAGTCGTTCCCTGTCGACTAGCACATTGGTTAGCAACATTCAGGCCTGTGATCGGCGCAGGGGTGCCCAGTCGGGAGAACGCCGGCCGCGCGGTTTGCATGCGCACACCTGCGCACATAAGGTGAGGCAATCTACTGGACCGCCGGCGTAACCCTCGGCGGTGAAACCGAAAGGACGGCACCGTGACCCACGCAATGCGCCGCAGCCTGTTTGCGCTGCCACTGATGCTGCTTCCCCTGATGGTCGCGGCCGGGGAGACGCAAGCCCCGCCCACCGAGGTCGAGCCTCAGGCCATCGAGCAGATGATCGCCACCCTCGAAGATCCGCAAGCCCGGGCTGAGCTGATCGGCGAGCTGCGGGTTCTGCTGGAAGCCGAGCGTGCGCGTGCGGATGGCGAGGCGGAAGGGCTGCCGCTCACCGGTGGTGAGCTGGTCGACACGTTGCGCGACCTGGTTGCCGATGTCTGGGGCGCGATCACCTCGGTGGATCCGCGGCAGCTGCTGGTTTCCCTCGGCGTGACGCTGCTCATCGCCATCGTTGCCGTGATGCTGCGCTGGATGATCGTGCGGCTGTTGCAACACGCCTATGCGCGGCTGACAGGATCCGCCGCGCTGCCGCCGGACAACCTCGTGGATCTCGCCCGCGTCGAGCCCGAAGCGGCTGGCCTGGCCGCCCGGGGGCGGGTGAAGCTGCCGGCCGCTCTCACCCGACTCATCGATCTGATCATCGCCGTGCTCGCGGTGGCGTTGATTGCCGAGAGCTGGGGCGCGGGGATTGGTGAGCTACTGGGCACCGACATCGGCGCGCGCATCGCTGAGGCGGGCCTGGCGCTCGGCCTGATTCTGCTGCTGACCTCGGTGGCGTGGCATATGTCCGGGCTGGTGGTCGCGCGCTTGCTGGCGGTGGCCGGCCATCGCGGCGACGAACGTCGGGCGCGGCGGGTGGACACCCTCGCGCCGCTGCTGCGCACCGTGCTGCAGGTAATCATCGCCGTGCTCGCGGCGCTGCTGATCCTCGCGGAGCTGGGTGTCAACATCACCCCGCTGCTGGCTGGCGCCGGCGTGCTTGGGCTCGCCATCGGTTTCGGCGCGCAATCGCTGGTGAAGGACGTCATCACCGGCGTTACCATTCTGCTCGAAGACGGCGCCACCCTGGGCGACGTGGTCGACGTAGCCGGTCACGTCGGCGTGGTCGAAGACATGCGTCTGCGCATCATGCAGCTGCGCGATCTTGCCGGCATCGTTCACCTGATTCCCTATGGCGAAGTCACCTCGATCATGAATTACACCAAGGATTTTTCTTTCTATCTGATGGACGTGGGCGTGGCGTACCGGGAAGACACCGACGAGGTCTGCGCTGCGCTGCACGAGGTGGCCGAAGAGCTCAGCCGCGACCCGGAGTTTGGCGGCGACATTCTCGTGCCCCTGGAGATTCTCGGCGTTGACAAGGTTGCCGACAGCGCGATGGTGATCAAGGCGCGCATCAAGACCAAAGCCGGACGGCAGTGGGCTACCGGGCGGGAGTTCAACCGCCGCATGAAGAAGCTGTTCGACGCGCGCGGCATCGAAATCCCGTTCCCGCACACTACCGTTTACTTCGGCGAGCCGAAGCAGGGTGTGGCACCACCGGCGCGGCTGACCATTGCCGATGCCATCAAACAGGATGCCGCCAACCAGGATGCCGCCAACCAGGAGTAGCCGCAGCTGGGATTGACGGGCCCACCGTCGACTTGAGAAGGTTGCGGGCGACGCTCTGTGAGACCACCGGATCGAAGGAGGCAGCGATAACCACGCAACCGTTCGTCAATCACCTCGAAGTCAGGCTAGTTGGCATGTCGCGCAGCGGCAACCACGCCCTGATCAACTGGATGCTGGCGCAGGCCCAGGGCCGCTCCTGCTTCCTCAACTGCACAGAGCCCGGACACAACCCCTTCACCAGCGCGCGTCCCCAGGACGACGGCGCGGTGTGCCGCGCGAACTATGCCGACTTCGATCTGCAGCGCGAGCAGAGGGGCCGCTTCAGCAGCAAGGATCTGCTCATCTACTCGCACGAAGACTGTTTTCTCGGCAGCCTGCGCAAGCGCGAGGCCGAAGCCCAACACGACCTGTGGCTGGGGCGCTCGCGGCGACGGCTCGACGTGCTGTTGCTGCGGGATCCGTTCAACCTGTTCGCCAGCCGGTTGAAGGCGCAGTTGCAGCCGGGCAACCACGCCACCGCGCTGCGCATCTGGAAGCAGCACGCCCGGGAGTTTCTCGGTCTGGGTCGCCACCTGGGCGCCGACCGGGTGGTCGTCAGCTACAACCGCTGGGTTCGAGACCACGAGTACCGCCGGGATCTCGCCGAGCTGCTCGAGCTGGAGTTCACCGACGCAGGGCGTCTGGAGGTTCCGCAGGTGGCCAGCGGCAGCTCGTTCGACGGCTTGAAGTTTCACGGCCGCGCTGCCGACATGGCGGTAACCGAACGCTGGCGCTGGTTGGATCAATTTTTCTGCCCTTCGGAGTTGTTCGACGCGCAGACGCTCGAGCTGGGCGAGCGCATCTTCGGCAGGATCTGCTCGAGCGCCTTCCGCGCCCGCATCCTGACGTCGACGCTGAGCTCCGGCGCTGGCGCGGGTGCGGCGGCGGCCGAGGGCGCCGGACTCGCCAGCTGAGGAAAGCCGGCTCGCCCTGCGCCACCTCTGTCCAACAACTTGCTCGCTGGTTGCGCGATCTCTTGACAGCGGGGCCGGGTTAGATGCAACGTGTTTCAAAATGATTCGAAAGCGTGACTTCGCGTACACGCGCGAATGCAACCAAAAGTTAGAGTCATGAAGGTACGGAGGCGAAGCAGCGACAAGATCAAGCTCAAGAATCGTCAAACTAGTCAATGAATAGCAAATAAGCCGCGGGGAGAGGGTTTATGAAGAAGTTGTCTGTGCCCAGCATAGTCATGGGCGGCGTCGCCTGTGCAATCACAGGGATGGGCCTTTCCAGCCCACGGGCGATAGCCGCAGAACCAGTTCTGGAAGAGATCATAGTTACGGGTTCGTACATCCGCCGCACAACGGCGGACTCACCATCGCCACTGACGGTGATCGGCCGTTCCGATCTGGAGGAAATCGGCGCCATCGAGATTGCCGATGTCGTCAACCGGCTCACGTTCAATTCCGGCGCGAAGAACGTCACCGACCCGTTCAGCGGCGGCGATGCCAGTGCCGGCGACACCAACATCAACATCCGCAACCTTGGTTTGGGCGCCACCCTGGTGCTGCTCGACGGCAAACGCACCGTCGCGTCCAGCACAGACACCAACGGAAACACGTTCGTCCCGCTGAGCACGCTGATTCCGACGATCGGCATCGAACGGATGGAGATCATCAAGGACGGCGCCTCCGCACTCTACGGCTCGGATGCCATCGCCGGCGTCGTCAACGTGATCTCCCGGCAGGGTTTCGAGGGGGTGGAGTTTTCAGCAGATTACCGCGTCGATCAGGAGACTCGGGTGCAGGAGGACATCACCCTGTCGGGAATCTGGGGATTGCAGGGCGAGCGCGGTTCACTTGTGGTCTCGGCGGAATTCCTCAACCGAGAGGGTCTGCGTCGCTCCAAGCGCATCGGTGACTTCGGCAAGGGCGCGATTTCGACGTCTGGATTTCCCGGCAACTTCGTCCCCGTCAACCCGGCGATGGTCGGGCCTTGGCTGACGGGCGGCGGCATCGCCACCGGCATCGGTGGGCCGGTGGTCGGTGATCTCGACTGCGAGGTGGTCGACCAGATCCACCGGGGATTCGGAAACAAGACATTCGACGCATTCCGTTCGCCGCTACCGCAAACTGGTCCCAGCCTCGATCGGCTCGGGGGCTGTATTTCCAACACCGCTTCGGCGTTTCACATCGTCGGCGAGGAAGAGCGATTCCTCAGTCATGCAAGTGCTGAGTGGGAGCTGAGTGAGGCGCATACGCTGTACGGCTCCGTGAGTTTTTCCGACCAGGACTTCACCCAGGGCGGCACTCTGAACGCGGTGATCAGTTTCCCTGTGGTGCCGAACACCAGTCCGGGGCTTATCAATGATGCCGCCCGGCGTGGCATCGATATCGACGACTTGAGCGACGGGGTGACGATGTTCACACGTCCGCTGTTTCAGGAGCCGACGCGGCTGGAAGACGTAAGAACCAGGCAGGAAGATCGGCGCGCATTGCACAACGAATGGCGCGTTCTCTTCGGGGCGCGCGGCGACCTGCCTGTAGGCAACGGCTGGTACTACGATACGTCGTTCAACTTTGCCAAGCGGCGGACGTCCTCCACCAACCAGGGTGACACCAAAGCTCAGAACGTGAATCTGGCGGTGAATGGATTCGGCGGCCAGCAGTGCGACCCGCTCACGGGAACAGCTGGCAGCGGCAATCTCGGTACTGGCAATTGCTTCTACTTCAATCCGTTTGCCAGTTCTGCGATCAAGCCTGACGGCACGCTCCAAGATGATCCGTTGCTGAAGAACCCTGAGTCGCTGCTGCGCTGGATGATCGGTGACATCCGTGGGGTATCGGAGTTCGACCAGAAGGTTTTCGATGCCGTGGTGGCAGGTGACCTCGTCACTTTGCCAAACGGCTTACCGCTCGGCTTGGCGGTGGGGGTGCAGTACCGCGAAGAGAGCGCTTTTTCGGACGCCGATGCAGATTCAAACTCGTTCAACTTTTCCTTCATCTTCGGTGCCGAGGATTGGGAAGGAACGGAAAAGATCAGCGCAGTCTTCGCCGAACTGGCGATTCCGGTGACGGATCGTCTTGAGTTCCAGCTCGCCGGTCGATATGAGAGCTTCGATGAGTTGGGTGAAAGCAGCTTCGACCCGAAATTGACGATGCTGTGGAACGTGCGTGACGATCTGACTTTGCGGGCATCCACGGGCACGTCTTTTCGCGCCGGGTCGTTGCGGCAGCGGTTCGGAGCGAGCACGCAGTTGATCAACGTATCGGATGTCGCCTTCAGCAATACCTCGGTTGTCTTTCGACCGATCATCACGCGAGGCAACCTCGACTTGACCCCGGAAGAAGCCTTCGTCTGGAATGTCGGCTTTTCGTGGGCGCCCGATTCCGGCGTCCTTGAAGGGCTGAGTGTCGATGCCGATTTCTACTACTACGACTACGACGATCTCATCACGGCACAGGGCTTCGGCGAATTGCTGACCTTGGACGTGGCGCAGCGCTGCCCCCAGGGAACTCGCGACGCAGCGGACCCGGCGGGTGATCCCGGCGTGCCGCTCTGTGGATTTCAGTCGGCTACCAACGAGGTCATCAGCATCGGCGAAGGTATCCCGCAAGTGGTACGCGGGGCCGACCTCAAGCTGATCCGGCTCGAGAATGACTTCGTCAACGCGCAATCGCTGGAGACCAGCGGCCTCGATCTGTCGGTAGGCTATCGGTGGTCGACCAGTAATCTGGGGATGTTCAATACCAGGCTCAACGGTAGCTGGACGCGATCCTACGATTTGACGCTGCCGAGCGGGGCGAAGGTGGATGGTGTCGGCTCGCGCAACTTCGGCAACTCGATCGGCCGCACGCTGCCTGAGTTTCGCGTCAACGCCAGCCTCGGCTGGATGCGTGACAGGCACTCGAGCTTCGTCCAAGTCAGGTATATCGACAGCTACGAAAACGACGAGCGCCGCGACGCGGCCGGCAACGTTGGCGACCTGTTGCGTGCCGCGGCCATGGGGTTGAACCCGCAGAACAGCCACCAGTCCAGCATGACCGTGTGGGACGCGCAGTACACGTTCGAACTGCCCGGATTCGGTGCGGTAGCAGAGGGTAGCCGGCTAACCATTGGGGGTAACAACATCTTCAACCGAAAGCCGCCGCGCTTGAACTTCAGCTCGGATTTCGATCCGTTCGTGCATGACCCGCGTGGTGCTGTCTGGTACGCGCGCTACACCATGCAGCTGTAGGCGGGATGGTCTAAGTAGATGATGAGATTCGGTCGATCGGGGTCCAGGCTGCGCGGCAGCCTCGAGTACGGAGCGTGCTTGCTGGCGCTCTCGCTGTTGGCAGCGCAGGGCTTTTCAGAGCCGTCACCCCTTTCGGCCGATGTTCATCGGTGTGCGCTGGTTGAAGACATGCAGGATCGCCTCGAGTGCTTTGCCGCGCTCGAGCGTTCTCTTAACGTCGCGGAGGAATCGGCTCTGGCCGGTTCTGCCGGTTCTGCCGGTTCTGCCGGCGAGCCACAGGTGTTGCTGGCGCCGACTGGTGCCGACGGTTCGGAGTCTGAGTCACGGTCCGTGGCTGGTTCTCAGCAGCAGCCGGCGCTCATCCGCAGTGCCATCATCAAACTGCAACAACGTCCACGCGGGGAGTACGTGTTCAGCCTCGCCAACGGCGAGGTCTGGACGCAGGTTCAGCCGCAGTCGTTGCCGTTCGCGGAAGGCGCGACGGTCGAGATCCGGCGTACTACTTTCGGCAGCCATCTGTTGTCGCAGGATTCGGGTCGTTCTACCCGGGTACGGCGTATCGACAACTGAGAATTGCCGCTTCGCAGCGAGAGCCGGTCTCTGTCCAACAAGTCAGCGGGTAAGCGGAAGCCACTCTTGACAGGCAGGGTGGCGTTGTTCGACCCTTGGCGCGGAAAGCAGGGGAGAGAGTGGCGCCACGCGGTGGCATCGTGCGCGGCGTCTGCTGAGTTTTCTAGCCGTCAGGCGAGCAGTAAATTTCGATCCGTTGCTTCGTGTTCATAACTGTTCATAACAGGGGCGGCTCGGCTGTGCCTGGCGTTCCCGCAGAAATCAGACGTCTCAAGGGGAGATAGTTAATGTCAGTAGTCAGCAGGCGCGGAGGTGCCCTGGCCGGGGTGGCTTCGCTTGTGATGGGAATGTTTGCGGCGCCAGCCGCTTACGGCCAAGGTGCCATCGAGGAGGTGGTGGTTACCGGTTCGTATATCAGGCGGAACACCGCAGACTCGCCGTCGCCACTCACGGTCATCGACCGGTTGAGCATCGAGCAGCAGGGCACCATCGAAATGGTCGACCTGATCGATCGCATGACGTTCAACAGCGGTTCGACCAACGCCACCAACGCGTTCAGCGGGGGCGATGCCAGCAACGGTACCGGCAACTTCAATCTCCGCAACCTGGGCCAAGGTTCCACCCTGGTCTTGCTCGATGGCAAACGCCATGTGGCGCAGAACACCGATGCAGGCGGCAATGCCTTCGTCTCGGTATCAACGCTGGTGCCGATCATCGCGATCGAGCGGGTGGAGGTGGTCAAAGACGGCGCCTCGGCACTGTACGGCTCCGATGCGGTGGCCGGCGTGGTGAACATGATCACCCGGAAGAACTTCGAGGGGGCGGAAGTCTCGGTCGATTACCGTGCCGATCAGGCCACCTGGGATCAGACCGACGTCACCCTGTCGGGGATCTGGGGTGTCAGTGCGGGTAATGGCCGCATGGTCGCTTCGGTGGAGTATCTCGATCGCACCGGTCAGCTGATGGGCGATCGACCCAAGGATTTCGGCGGCAGCGTTCCCAGCTCTCTGGGTCGCAGCTTCCTGCTGCTCAATCCCGCGGCCAGGGCCGGTTTCGGCGCCCTTGGCGACTCCGACTGCGAGCTTGCCGGAGAAGTGTTCGGTGGTGGTGCTTTCCGCTCGCCGCTCACCGGCCAGGTCAGCAGTCTGCTCGAAGGCAATGGTGGCTGTTTGTACGACGCGACCGGCTTCTTTCCCGTCGTCGGCGACGAACGCCGGTTTCTCGCGCACGTCAGTGGGGACTATCAGATCTCCGAGCAGTTGGAGTTCTACGGCTCCCTCGGCCTCGCCGATCAGAACTGGAGCCGCAGAAACAGCTTGTTCCCGCTGGTGCGCTTCCCGATCATTCCCGCGGACAGCCCCGGCATGCTCAACGAGCTCGATCGCCGTGGTGTCGACCCGGCAACGATTGGCGGCGGCGCCATCTTCTTTGGCCGGGTGCTCGGCGGTACGCCGGATACGCCGTTCGACCTGCGCCCGGTGGATACCGATACCCGCTCGTTCCGCGACGAGTTCCGCACGGTGGGTGGCTTCCGCGGTGATCTGCCGTTCATCGGCGATACCTGGACGTTCGATACCTCATTCACGTACTCCGAGCGTCAGGACCAGACCCGCAATACCGATACCCGTCAGCAGCAGCTCGAGCTTGCGGTGCAAGGGGTCGGTGGGCCGCGATGCAACCCGCTTGCCCCCAACGCGCGCGGCAGCGGCAATCGCGGAGAGGGTGAGTGTTTCTTCTGGAACCCCTTTTTCAGCGGCACGTTCCAGGCCGACGGCAGCCCGCAGACAGATCCCATGCTGAGGAACTCACCGGAACTGCTGCAGTGGATGGTGGGCCAGATTCGCACGGTTACCCGGAACGAGTTGCAGGTGTTCGACCTGGTGGCCACCGGTGAAGTCTTCGACATGGCC
>JBLRXD010000185.1:0-8987 GCA_047920935.1 Pseudomonadales bacterium
CTTTTCCCCAAGCGACCGCGGCGGCCGCAGGCCGCTTGGTCGCTCCTACGGTGGGCAAAAAAAAGGGGTGATCGGTGAACGATCACCCCAGGGAAAACGAGCTGGGTCGGCGGGGGCTGCAACCCCCGCGCTCAGACGATGGCGGGCACCGCCAGCTGCGCCACACCGTGGAAATCTTCCGGGCCGCCGCAGGTGGAAAGCTCCCAGGCGTCATCGCAACGGGCCAATGCTCGAGCCAGCTTGTTGTTCAGCGCGTGCCCCGATTTGTAGCCGCAGAACTCGCCGAGCAAGGGCCGGCCCAGCAGATACAGATCGCCGATGGCGTCGAGCAGTTTGTGCTTCACAAACTCGTCTTCGCAGCGCAATCCGCCCGCGTTGAGCACGTCGGTGTCGTCGATGCCAACGGCGTTGTCGAGGCTCGAGCCGAGACAGCGGCTGATGGCCTGGGCCTGCTCGAGTTCGCCGATCAATCCGAACGTGCGCGCGCGGCTCACCTCATCAACGTACGACGCGTGATTGAAATCCAACCGCGCCCGCTTCGGGTAGCGATTGAACACCGGATGATCGGCCACGAAGGTGTAGTCGGCCTTGAAACCATTGAACGGCTTGAGGCTGGCCATGGCATCGCCCTGGGCCACGGTGATTTCCCGTTTGATGCGGATGAACAACCTGGCAGCATTCTGTTCCACCACGCCCGCGGAACGGATCAGGCTGATGAACGGTGCGGCGCTGCCGTCCATGATCGGCACTTCTTCACCGCTCAATTCCACAACCAGGTTGTCGATGCCCATGCCCCACAAGGCGGACATCAGGTGCTCGACCGTGGCCACCTGGACCCCGCGATCGGCAATACTGGTAGACAGAGTGGTATCGGATACGTTGATCGCATCCGCGCGAACCGCCGCGCCACGACCGCCTTGGCCGACCACGTCGGTGCGCACGAACACGATGCCCGTATTCTCCCCGGCAGGGCGCATCGTCATACGGACTTTCTTGCCAGAATGCACGCCAATGCCGATGGCATGGGCTGGGCGTCTGATTGTCTTCTGTCTCAACATCTGGGCAAGTCTTTAGTTTCAGTAGCTTGGACCAGAACTATACAGCCGATTAGAGCGAACATGAAGAGAAAATGGAGAGATACATGACAAATTTTTGACCCCGTGCCGGACTGCTCAAAATTGCGATTTGTCATGGTTTGCCGGCACTTAGCGGCGCGTCGCCCGAGGAGCGCGTCAGAAACTGTCAGACACGCCCCGCAAACGCCAGAAATGAACGCCGAAAGTGGCCGCTGCACCGGCCTGTTCCGCCTTGGTCTTGCAAGTTCCGTCCCGTGCTAGGTGCCCGGGGTGACCGAGATGGCCTTCTCGAGCAGGGCGATGCTCACCGGCTTGACCACATGGCGATCGAACCCGGCCTCCGTCGCCCGCAGCCGATCCTGGTGCTGCCCCCAGCCGGTCACCGCCACCAATTGAATGGGCTCTCCGGCGTGTTCCGCCCGGACCCGCCGCGCCACCTCATAGCCGTCCATCTCGGGCATGCCGATATCCAGCAGGATCGTGTCGACCGGGTGGGTCTTCAACAACGCCAGGCCCGTGGCACCGTCGAAGGCGGTGCGAACCTCCGCCCCCATGGCCTCCAAAAGCATTCCCAGGGTGACGGCGGCATCCTTGTTGTCATCGATGACCAACAGGCGTCGACCACGCAACGACGACTTCGTGCCGGTGGCCGTGACGGTTGCCGGTTCGCTCTGTATCAATGGCAGCGTCACCAGGAACTCGCTGCCCCGACCGGGGCCGTCGCTGCGCGCTTCGACCGTTCCCCCGTGCAGTTCCACCAGATGCTGCACCAGCGTCAAACCGATGCCGAGGCCTTCGCTGCCGGCATCGTTCTGGACGAACATGCCAAACACCTCGCGCAGCATCTTCGGGGGGATGCCGACACCATCGTCCCGCACCGAGACTCGCACGCTGCCGCCCTCCCGAGTTGCAGCGATCCATACCCGCCCGCCCGGCTGAGAGTACTTCACCGCGTTGTCCAACAGATTCATGAAAATCTGCGCCAACCGAACCGGATCGGCGTGCACCCGCAGCGGCTCGGCCGGCAAATGCACCGAACCTTGCCGCTCGCCGGCGCGCAGCGCGGAACTGCCGTTTTCGAGCGCGCTGCGAATCACCTCCACCACATCCACTGGTTCCTTGCGCAGAACCACTTTACCCAGAGTGACTCGCGAGACATCGAGCAGATCGTCGACAAGTCGCCGAACGTGAACCATCTGACGCTGCATCATTTCCAGAACCCGAACGCTGGTTTGCTCATCGCCCGACAAGCGCAACACGTCGATGCCGGATTGGATGGGCGCCAGGGGATTGCGCAGTTCATGAGCCAGGGTCGCCAGGAACTCGTCTTTCCGGCGGCCGCTCTCACGCAGGGCCGCGGCGGTACGATGGTGTTCGGTGACGTCCTGGGCAATCATCAGCAGCGCTGCCGGCTCGCTCTCGATCAACGGCAGACGGACGATCTGCACGTTCCAGCAGGCGTCGGTCGTAGCCGTGAGCGGCGCCCGCACGCCAGTGAGAAGCCGCGGCTCACCGGTTTCCCACACCTCGCGCAGCAGCGTTTCCGCGCCAGCGGCCGCCGCCTCGGGAAACACCTCGGAGTAGCTGCGGCCGGTGATCTCCACCCCCGGGCGCAGCGCCTGACAGGCGGAATTCACCAGGGTGAAGCGCAGTTCGTGCCCCTGCACGACCGCGATCAGCACGGAAGTGTGGTCCAGCAAAGCGCGCGTCAAGCGCTGCCCGTGCGAGGCCTGCTGCTCCTGGGTGCGCAACTGCCGCTCGGCGAGCACGCGGCCGGTGGTCTCGAACGCCGTATTCAGAACACCGCCGACCGCCCCCGAAGCGACCCGCACCGGTGACAGCCACAGGTCGAAAAACGATTCCCCGGGGCAGCCGCTGCGCGTCAGGACGAAAGGCACCGCTTCGCAGCAACCGCCCTCTCCCGCCAGCGCCGCCAGGTGTGGCGCAACGATGGTCTCCATTGCACCCCACACCTCGAACACCGACCGGCCCAGCAACTCGACCTCGGTACTCAGCAGGGGGCGACAGGCATCGTTGTATGCACATACGATCAGCTCAGGGCCCCACATCAGCATCTGCGGACAAGGGTTGTCGGCGACCATGCGTACGGCGAAAAGCCGCTCGGGCGACCAGCTTTCCAGCGGGCCAAGCGACGTCTGCTCCCAGCCGAAGCTGCGAATCCGCCGAGTCATCTCGCCGCGATCCGCGAGCGCGGGGCTGCCGAGAGGCACCAAACCATCCATGTTCGCTAACATGCGTAAATGCTGGTCTCTTGGCGAACGCGCGGCATTGACGCAGGTCAATGCAAACCGACTGCCGCCAGCTGCTCGCGTCTGCGGCCCGGCGGGACTACAGTGGCTGCCGGTAATCCAATCGGGAGAGAGCGAATGACCAGCGGAAAATTCTTCATATGCGGCAGCGCACTGGCTCTGGTAACGCTGTTTGGTTGCGGCAGGCAGGAACAGGACGGCGCGGCGCAAGACCCGGCTACTGAACCTCCGCACGTGGCGGACGCGACGCCACAGACCCAGCCGGCACTGGCGGATGCAACCACGCACACCTTCACGGCGCAGTTGTCCGGCACCGCCGGCCCAACCGAGGGCGATGCCGACGGCACCGGCAGCGCGCAGATCGTGATCGACCAAGCATCTGGTGAGCTGTGCTATGAGTTGAGCGTCGCCGGCATCGAACCGGCGACGATGGCGCACATCCACGTCGGCGGCGCCACTGAGACCGGTGGCGTCGTGGTTCCTCTGGCAACACCTGACGAAGGGGAATCCGCCGGTTGCCTGAACCCTCCGGCGGAGGTGGTCGCGGCGATCGTGGAAAACCCCGAGGGCTACTACGTGAACGTGCACAACCAACCCTTCCCTGGGGGTGCCGTGCGCGGCCAGCTGACACATTAGCGACCGGCGGGCGAGCCGGACCCGGTAGGTCTGGAGATACGGAAGCGCTAACCGCGCCGCAGCAGGCACATCAGATCGTACTCCAGCTCGCCGACCCGCCGACCGCTGGCGGCCATCACGATGTTCGGCACCGACCCATCGATGTGGGCCTTGGCCTGGCCAGCCAGGCCCAGGCCCCAGCGCAGAGTGCCGAGCACCTTCCACCAATGAAAGCGGTGCGCGTCGAACGTTCCCCCCGCCGCTTCGTAGGCGGCAACCAGGGGCACGCGGCCGGCAAAGCCACCGACCTCGCGCGCGTCCTCGCCGAAGCGCCAGGTACGCAGGCAGGGCCAGGCCAGATCCGCCATCGGGTCGCTGATGCTCGCCCCTTCCCAATCAAGAATGGCCTCGAGGCCGCGCTCGGAAACGATCAGGTTGCCGTTGCGCGCATCACCGTGCACCAGCACGCAGCGCTCGGGCGGTGGCGGGCAGCGGGCGCTGAGCCAGCGCATCCCCAGGCTGAACACGGGCGACGGCTGCAGCAGCAGATCGATCTGCTCCTGCAGGCGCAGCAGCGCGTTCGCCGCGGGATGCCCGTTCTCGGGGCGCACGAAGTGGCTCGGGATACCCGCTTCCGGAATGGCGTGCAGCGCCGCCAGGGCCTCCCCGAGCCGGGCCGCTATGAGGTCGCCGTGGCCGCAACGATCAACCAGCCGCAGCACCCGTCGCGGCACGGTTTCACCGGCAATGCGGCGGGTGATGAAAAAACCGCCTCCAAGCCACTGCGGATCGTCGCTGTCGAGCACCACATGGGCCACCGGCACCCCGGCAGCCTCGGCGCTGCGAATGGTCAGCGCCTCCTGCAGAATCGGCGTCAGCTCGATGTTGGCATTGGGAATCGCCGTCACCACCAGTTCGTGGCGCTGGGCACCGTCGTCGGCGTCGAACAGCACGTTGAGCCGCCGCGCCCCGGCGCTGGTCACGCTGAGCCAGGGGATCGACACCTCACGGCCCCAGCGTGCCGCGAGAAACCGCCTCAAACCCTCGCGCACTGCATCGGTCACGGCAACTCTCCGGCGGCATCCCAGGCATCGTAGCCCGGGCGGATGATGGCGATTTTCGCGCGACTGATCTCCATCAAGGCGTTCCACGCCTGCTGGTGATCGATATGATGGTCGTCGATGGCCGACGCTACCCGGCGATTCAGCTCAGCAACCTGCTCGGCGAGCGAGCCCGGCTGCAGCGCCTGCGAATCGGCCCCGAGCAGGTCGCACAACAGCGCCCGCTCACGCTGCAAGGCAGCGGCGCCCAACGACTGCTCGCGTTCGAGAATTCGCAGCAGGTTGGCGGCCACCCGAGTGCGGTAGCCGAGCGGGCCTTCGAGCGCCGGCATGAGTTCGTCTTCGAGATACTCAGCCAGCGTGGCGAGCAACTCGGTGGCAGTGGGCCGATCCTGCACGGCAGCTCCTCCCCTGATTGTGTCAGCGCGACTCGAGCAGTTGCAGCGCGGCGCTGGCCCGGTGAGCGACCGAGTCGCGATGCTTGTCGAGATCGAAGTCCCGATCCTTGCCCATCGCGCCGACCAGGTAGCGTTTGTAGACGCCCTGGCCGATGGCCGCCAGCCGCCAATGCTGAAAAGCTCGGTAGTACGCAATGGCCGAGAGGTCGCGCCCCGTGCCTGCCGCATAGCGGCTGAGCATCTCCTCTCGAGTCGGAAAGCCGCCGGCGCTGGTGGGAGCGGTCGAGCCTGCTACCTCGCCAGGCTGAACCCAGTCGTTCATCAGGAAGCCCACGTCGGCAAGCGGGTCGCCGAGCGTGCACAGTTCCCAATCGAGCACGGCACTGATCCGGCCGTCAGCCGCCAGCATGTTGCCGAGCCGGAAGTCGCCGTGGACGATGGTGGCGCCGACCTGCTCGGGCATCCGCTCCGCCAGCAGGGCCCGCGCCGCATCCATCTCGGGCACCTCATGGGTCTTGGCGGCCTCCCACTGCTTCGTCCAGCGCTTCAGCTGACGCTCGAGGTAAGCCTCCTTGCGGCCGAGGCTGCCCAGACCGACCGCGTCGGGATCGATCGCATGCAACGCCACCAGAACGTCGGCCAAGTTCAACCCCAACTGCTGGCGCTCGACCATGGGCAGTTCGGCTGCCGTTGCAGCGTCGTTCAACACCACACCGTCGACGAAGCCCATAACGTAGAACGGAGCGCCATTGACGGCCTCGTCTTCGCACAGGCCGAACGCTGGCGCCACGGGCACACTGGAGCCGTCGAGCGCGGCGATGATGCGATGTTCGCGCGCCATGTCGTGGGCGCTCTCGAGCACATGACCGAGCGGCGGCCGGCGCAGCACCAGCCGGCGCCCGCCCGCGTCGGTGACGCCGAAGGTGAGATTGGAATGGCCGCCCGCAATCAGCCGGATCGAAAATGGCGGGGTCACCCCCTCGAGTTCTGCAGCAAGCCACGCGGTGACTCGCTCGCTGTCAATGCCTTCCATCCGTACCCCCCTGTTCGCGGTGCTGCCTCACGGCATCGAGTTGCGCGCGCTGGCGAACTCACTCAGCCCCAATTCTTCGCGGATCTGCTGACCCAATTCGGATTGCATGTCGTCTACCGGAATGCCAATGGCGTCGGCAATGCGCACCATGCGCTGAAAATTCGCGGCAACCCCCGCCGCATCGACGAGCACCGCGGGGCCTGCGGCTTGCAGCAGAGCGCGCCGGCTTTGCTCCAGGGCGGCCTCATCGCGGTTGGCGACGCTCTCGGCGAATTTCATCAACTCCGGGCCGAAAGCAATGCCCTTCGCCGCGCTGGCCTCGCTGCCGATGACGGCCTGCAGATCGATATCCGTTGCTGTGGTCTGCGCGCTCACACGGAGCATCGTGGCATGTGCATTGGTTCAGTAAAAGCACTCATTGACGGACGATACCCGGCCGGCGACCAGTTCCATCTGCATGCGATTGATGGCGCGGTTGTCGTCCTTGACGAAGTTCGCCATGCCCGCAAACGAAAGATATTGGGCGGCGCTGAGCTCGCGCCAATCGCGCAACGCATCCGGCACCAGAGTCAGTGCGCGCAAGACGTTCGGCGCGCGCCCGAATATCCACAGGTCTGCCTCCGCCCCAACCCCACCCTCGAGGGGCACCGTCGGCACGAAGCCGATGTCTTCGCTCAGAACGGCGGGTCGATAACGGCTGATGTCACCCGGCCGAGGCTGCGGCAAAGGTTCCAGCGGAAGCCCAAGGGCGCGGTGAAACTCATCGATGCTGAACACCGCGACTACGACGCCAACGAGTTCCACATAGGCTTCCTTGGTTAGCCCCTCAGCGACATTATCGTCGACGTATTTTCGAGTAATGCGATTCTGGTCGGTGACGACGCGGTGCACCGCGTCGACAACGGCCTCCGGCAATGCGTGACTGTGATCATGAGACCCGGTCAGCGTGTACGGGGACAGAGCCGCCTTGCGCTGCCGGCAGTAGGCGCAGGAGACCGCGTTGCGGCTCTCCTGGGCAATGGCGACGCGTTGCTCGCCCGTCCACCAACTGCCGGGTCGCGCGAGAGCGCGCCAGTACTCACGGTGCGCAGCGCCAATCTCTGCGCGAATGTTGAAAGGCGCGTCGTCGTAGCTGAAGGGGGTCATGTCGGCTCCCGCTAATCTGGTGCTCATTACTCTACCGCGTTGCCGTCCGCACGGCACACGCCAACACCTACCTGATTAAGACAAATTACTTATGGTGATTGCTAACGAGCGACACTATCGTATCCGTTGGTCATCTATGCACACCCCCGTGTGCATGATGGTTCATGCAATCAACCGAGGCAGCACGGGATGCGGGTAATGACTACAGTCAATTCAATGGTACGTACGGCTCTGATGAGCTTGCTGTTGATGTTTGTTCTCGTCGGCTGCGGCAGCAACAGCAACAGTGGCAGCAGCGCGACCGAGAACAACCAAACCGGTTCGAACGATGGCGGCAGCGTCGACAACGACGATGCTGACGATGGCTCCGACGCCTCCGACGGCGGAGTCGGCGCCGCCCCCGACCCCGACCTGAATTATGCTCAAAAGGGCCCCTTCAGCCCGGGCGCGGAAGTCACGGCAATTCGCCTCGACGAGGGCGGCGAACGCACCAGCGACGTAGCCACAACCCCGACGGGCAACAACGGCTCCTTCGAGTTTCCCACGCTGCCTTGGTCCGGCCCCACCTTAGTGGAAGTCACTGGAACGTACTTCAACGAAGCCACCGGAAACTTCAGCAACGATGCCATCACGCTGCAGGCGATGATGCAGGCCGAAGACGGGGCAATAAAAGGCAATATCAACCTCTTCACCCACTTACTCGCGGCACGCATCAAGTACTTCCAGCGCGAAGACGGCCGGAGCTTCGACGATGCGCTCGCCAGAGCCTTGAACGACTTCGACTTCTGGTTCGGCGGCAAAACCAATCCGATTCTGCTGAATCTGCTCGAAGCGCCTACCGATGAGGTTCTCGCCATCCGCAGCGGTGCGTTGCTGCTCTTTTCGGCCGCTTTCCTCGAGCTTGGCTTCGAGCAGGCGCAACTGGAAGCCATGCGGGAAGAGTTTGCCGATGACTTCCCCGACGACGAGGATGGCGCCGGGTACCAGATCTACGCCCGAATCGGCGCCGAGCTGATCGACAGCGACGTCGACATATTTGGTGAGGCGCGCGAGCGGCTGATTGCCCAATACAGCTCGAACCCTCCCACGGCGCTAAACCTGCTTTCGCTCGTGTGGACCCGCAATGGCTGCGAGTTTTCGAACGATTTGGGTCGCTTGTGCGTAGGCCTGCGCCGAACTTTCGAAGTGGAGGCGAGGGGCTCTGCGAATCTGTTTTTCGATATGCCCTCCAGTGGCAGCGTCACCGTCGACATTCGCGGCCATAGAAACACGCAGACCAATACGGCTGTTCAGCCTGGTTCGGGCAGCGGTTGGACCTTGTACAAAGGCTTCGACGAATTCCGCAGCCCACCTCATTTCAATGAAGTCGCGAGTTGCACGCCCGCTTG
>JBLRXD010000186.1:0-8923 GCA_047920935.1 Pseudomonadales bacterium
TGCTACATCCTGAATCAACCCGCAGCATCAGCTTTCATGAATAATGCAGGCTAGGGCGTCAGCCTCAGGTAGTCCACCGCCAGCCGGCTCATGGCCTGCACGCCGAGCACCAGGGCGCCTTCGTCCACGTCGAAATACGGCGAGTGATTGGGAATGGCCCGTTCCGCCGGCACCCCCGCCGGCCGGCCGCCGATGAAGAAGAACAGCCCCGGCACCCGTTCCTGATAGAACGCGAAATCCTCGGCGCCGGTAATGAGCTCGCTGACGCGCACGTTGTCGCGGCCGTAGACGTCCCGCAGGGTCGGCACCATGGATTCGGTGAGCTCGACGTCGTTGTAGGTGACGGGAACGCCGGGGTCGATGGTGACGGTTGCGGTGGCCCCCATGGACTCCGCCACCGACGTGGCGATGCGCTCGACCCTGTCGTGTATGGCCGCACGCATGCCCGGATCGAAGGTGCGGATGGTGCCGCCGAGCTCGGCCACGTCGGGCACGATATTGTTGCGCACGCCCGCATGAAAGGTGCCTACGGTGATCACCGCTGGGGCCACGGTGAGGTCCAGCTGGCGGCTGACGATGGTCTGCAAGGCGGTGACGATATGCGCACCGACGATGATCGGGTCCACGCCCGCCCACGGCTGCGCGCCGTGCGTCTGGCTGCCCTGGACGCGAATCTGGAAACTCTGGGCGCTGGCCATGGCGCCGCGCGGCCGATAGCTGGCCCAGCCGACGGTGTCCGCCTGGCTGACGTGCAGGCCGAAGATGGCCGCCACGTCCGGGTTGCGCAGCACCCCTTGCTCCACCATGAGGCCGGCGCCACCCTGCTCGCCCCTGGGCGCGCCTTCCTCGGCCGGCTGAAAGATGAACTTCACCGTGCCCGGCAGCTGCTCACGCAAGCCGGCGAGCACGCTGGCGGCGCCCATCAGAATGGCTACGTGGGCGTCGTGGCCGCAGGCATGCATGACCCCGACATCCTGGCCGTCGAAGCTGCTGCGCTGGGTAGAGGCGAACGGCAGGCCGGTACGCTCCTCCACCGGCAGGCCGTCCATGTCCGCCCGCAGCGCCACCACCGGCCCCGGCTTGGCGCCGCGCAGCACGCCCACCACGCCAGTGTGGGCGATACCCGTCTGCACCTCCATGCCGAGACCGCGCAGATGTTCCGCCACCAGCGCGCTGGTGCGGAACTCCCGATTGGAAAGCTCCGGATGCTGATGGATGTCGCGGCGCCAGGCCACCACCTGGCCCTCCATGGCGCGGGCGGCGGCTTCGATGCGCTCGGCCAGATCTGCCTGAGCCGGCGCGACCAGCCAGACCAGCAGCAGCCAGCCACAACCGAGCCAACGACCCGGCGAACGACCCGGCGGACGACGCTCTTCCCTGTTTCTGTGCATTTCCGCTCCTCGAGATCAGCAACCGGCCCACATAGATTAACCGAACCGCGGTCACGGGGCGGCGGGCGCGGCAACTTCCAGCGCGACGCGGCCGATGAGCAGCCTGCGCCCGGCGTGCGGGCGGCTGGTATTGAGCACCAGGCGGCTGATGCGCGGCGCCGATTCGTCCGCCGCGAGCAGTTCGCTGAGCGGGTAGCGCAGTCGGTGCGGCCCAGGCGGGACCATACGCCACAGGTGGCTGCTCCGGTCGCGATCGATGTAGCCGACGGCAGCGGTCAACGGCAGCGGCGGGCCTTGCGGCAGCCATACATCCACCACCAGAGTATCGAAAGCCGACCAGTCGGCCACCGGGTCACGCACCAGGATGCCGGGATAGCTCTCGTCGGCAAAGACGATCTCCAGCACCCGCTCGCCGGCGAAATCCGGCCAGGAGGCCGGTGCCGGCACCAGCCGGGCGCTGCTGCTGCTCTCCATGAGCGGCGACCGTTCCCAGGCCTCCGGCAGCAGCAGCAGCGGGAACGCCCGATCGCGCTGCTCGTATGCCAGCAACACCCGCAACGGCGCAGCCAGAGTCAGGGCGGTGAGCAGCGTCAGGATGGCGAGCCACATGGCTGCCACGGTGAGCGGCCTGGCCCGGTGCCGGCGCAGCCAGCGGTGCGCTTCCAGCCCTGCCACCACCGGCACGATGCCGAGCAGGTTGACGCCCAGATCCTGCAAGCTGGCGCTGCGAGCGGTCAGCAACTGCAGCGCCTCGGTGGCCGCACTCAGGGCCAGCGCAGCCAGCAGCAGCCGCCACCATTGCGGCCAGCGGAGCAGACGCGCCAGCAGCAGGGTGAGGGTGGCGAACAGCGGCACGTGCAGGGCATTGTTGAACGTGCTGTCGAACACGTTCGGCGCGCCCAGCGTGACCACCTGGTGCGCGACCACCAGCGCGATCAGCACAGCCAGCGCAGCCACCATGCCGGCGCGACCTTCGAGGATGGCAATCGCGGTCTGTGGGTCAAGCCTGCGGTTCATACGCCGCTTGCAACCGTTCGTGCCAGAGACAGCAGCGGCTGCCGGTCCGCGGGTAGGACATGGTACGCTGCCTCGCAAACATGGATTCGACAACCGAGGGGAACAACACGATGCAATTCGACATCGACATGACCGACCAGTTGCTGGCCACCACACGCGCCGTGCGCAAGCGCCTCGATCTGCAGCGGCCCGTGCCGCGGGCGGTGATAGAAGATTGCCTGGAGCTGGCTGTTCAGGCGCCTACCGGCTCCAACTCTCAGACCTGGCGCTGGCTGGTCGTGGACGATGCCGACAAGCGTCGCGGCTTGGCCGAGCTCTATCGGCGCAGCGCCGACGCCTACCTGACGCAGGCGGGCGCCGCGGCGCAGGAAAAAGGCGACAAGCAGACCCAGCGGGTATTCAGCTCCGCGGTGTATCTCGCCGAGCACCTGCACGAGGTGCCCGTGCACGTGATCCCGTGCGTCGAGGGGCGGCCGAACGCCAATGTCCCGCCCGCCATGCTGGCGGGGCTGTACGGCTCCATCTTTCCTGCGGTGTGGAGCTTTCAGCTGGCGCTGCGGGCCCGTGGCCTCGGCTCCTGCCTGACCACCCTGCATCTGCTGCACGAGCAGGAGGCCGCGGAGATCCTCGGCCTGCCGGAGAACGTGCTGCAAGTGGCGCTGCTGCCGGTGGCTTACACGCTCGGCACGGATTTCCAACGCGCCGAGCGCCCGCCGATCAGCACCGTCACTCATTGGAACAACTGGTAAGCGGCGGTGGCGGCAACCCAGCCCCAGCACGACCTCGGGGCGCTGTGCAGAGCGCTGGAAGCCCGCTGGCACGATGACATCCCGATCTCAGCGGCCATGGGCATTACCGTCGCGGGTTTCGATGGGGCGCGCCTGGAGCTGCGCGCGGCGCTGGCGCCCAATGTCAACGTCCACGGCAGCGCCTTCGCCGGCAGCCTGTTTTCGCTGGCGTCGCTGTGCGGCTGGGGGCTGCTGCACCTGCAGCTGCAGTGCCGCGGGTTGAGCGGTTCCATCGTCTTCGTGGAGGGCAGCATCCGCTGCCTGAAACCGGTGCGAGACGACGTGGGGGCCGCGTGCGAATGGACCACAGCCGCGGCAGCCGCGCTGGAGGCGCTGGCCAGCAGCCGCCGCGGGCGCTTCGCCCTGACCACTCGGCTGCGCTGCGCCGGAGATCTCGCGGCCGAGTTCAGCGGCGAGTACGCCGTGCGGCTGGCGGCCCCAACGCCGGCGCCTCAATAGTCCGCGTAGCTGTCACCACCCTGCAGCACGAAGTCGAGCCGGCTCTCGAGCCCGTTGACCGCATGGGGCTGCCCCTGGCGCTGCGCCGGCGTGAACCGCCAGCGCGTCACCGCCTGCAGTGCCGACTCGTCGAATACGCCCCGCGGCGACGATGCGACCACCCGGGCGTTGTGCACCCGGCCTTCCACGTCGACGTCGTAACGCACCACGGCGTAGCCTTCCACGCCATCGGCCCGGGCCTGAGGCGGATAAGTGGCGCCGGCGCCGGAGACCAGCTGCAGCGGCCGATCGGTGGAGGCGCAACCCGCCAACAGCAGCACGGCCAGCGCCAGCGCCACGCTCCCTGACCGGATCGGATGCGGATGCGGCCTGCTGGGGGTCGAGTTGGTCACGGCGTTCTCCTGGATTGGGGCGGGTGGTTGCATCAGCATGACGGCGCGATGATGACACCCCGCATCCGCTGCTCGCAACCACGCGGGCAAGCCGTGGTAGGCTCACTCCGAACCAGTAGCGGAAGCGACGGCACAGCGATGCGACAGCAGGTCATGGTGCTCTATCTCGCCACCTCGGCGCTGGATTCGCCGGCGATCGGCTGGTCGCTGTACGACGGCAGCGGTGCTCGCGAGCATATGGCGGGAGACGCCGGCGACGCAGCCACCCCGCCCTACGCCAGCGGTCTGGATGCCCTCAGAGACGGCTGGCGGCTCATTCAGGCGAGCCAACTGCTGCCGCATGCGCCTGGGGGCGAATTCCGCACCGATTATCTGAAGTACGAATTCTTCTTCGAGAAGCTGGTCGCCCCCCATGAATGAGCCCCAGCTGCTGAACTCGACCCAGATGGCGACCTTCGTGGCGCGGGGATTCCTGCGTTTCGACGCCGCGGTACCCGACGAACTCAACCGCGAATTCCTCGCCCAGGTGGACGACGTGCCCGCCGACAGCGTAACGAGCATTCGCGAGCATTACGGCAGAATCATGGCCGGCAGCGCCATACCGCGGATCGCCGCCGGCACCCCGCTGCCCCGAGCTTACCCGCCGAATTCGCCACTGAACCGCATTCTCGAACTACCGATCGTCGCGGGCGCCATCCGCAGCCTGGTGGGGGAACAGCCGGTTTTCGACCACCACTTTCTGCACATCACGTATCCACCCGCATTCTACCGGATGCAGGGGCGTGAGCCGGTGGCGCAGCCCTACCACCAGGATTCCACCATCGATCCGCGCCAGGCCTTCGACATCCAACTGATGTACTTTCCGCACCAGGTCACCGCGGCGATGGGCGGCACCCGATTTCTTCCCGGGTCTCACCTGCGGATCGTCAGCGAGGCCGCCATCGCGCGCTACCAGAATCTACGCGGTCAGCAGCATGTGGTGTGCCCCGCCGGAACGGTGCTGGTGCTGCACCACGGCATCTGGCACGGTGGCGGCGTGAACCGCTCCGAGCGGTTGCGCTACATGTTCAAGATCCGCCTGGGCCCAACGCGCCGCCAGCGACGGCTGTGGGATACCGCCGATCTCCCCGCCGGCCCCCCCGCCCAACGGGCCATCTTCTGGACCGCCGCAGAGGCTCGCGAAGATGCCATCGCCGCCATACTGACCCGCCCCGAGCCCTGGTTCGAGGCCGACACCGGCCGCCTGGAGTACCTCAATCGCGCACGCCTGTGGCGCTACCTGCTGGGGGACGACAGCTTCGATGCCGATTACTGGCTCACCCGAGTAGAAAACGAGCCGAACTGATGCCCCAGCCGTATACTCACGGCCATGAACGAACCCAACCCCAAGCCGGACGGGACGCCGGGCACCCACGACCCGGACGACGACCAGCAGCAGCCGCGGCGGCTGACCGCCTGGCAGATCGCCTTCAGCACGCTAGCAGCCGCCTTCGGCGTGCAGTCGAGCCGCAATCGACAGCGCGACTTCAGCCACGGCAAAGCGTCCCATTTCATCGCCGCGGGGATCATCTTCACGCTGCTGTTCGTGCTGGCCATGGTGCTGCTGGTGAACCTGGTGCTGCGCAGCGTCTCCTGACCGCGAGCGCGAGCCTCAAGCCCGAGCCGCGGCTGCGCGCATCTCCGCTTCCTGCCGTTCCATGGCGTGCAGCAGCTCCAACTGCTGACGGGCCCGCAGCAGGTTTTCCCCGGGCGCTCGCACCCTGAAGTAGCGGTCGCCTTGCAGGTGATCGGTGAGAAATCGCACCGCCAGCATCAGCGCCACATAGCGCGGCGCCAGCACCAGCGCGTCCAGATCGCGCTCCGCCGCCCCCGAGCCGACAAAGCCGCGCACCACGGCGGCGAAGCGCGCCAGGTCGAAAGCTGCCCCGACCGCGCCGGCGGCCGGTTCCTCCAGGTCGGCCGCCGCCGAACGCACCAGATCGCCGAAATCCCAAGCCCAATGGCCACGCATCACCGTATCCAGGTCGAGGATGCAGACCACCTCGTCGCGCCGGGCATGAAACAGCAGGTTGTCGACCTTGCAGTCGCCGTGAATCAATCGGTCGCGGCGGCCGAACAGCAGCGCCAGATCGCGTCGGGCGAGCACGGCAGCCAACAGCGCTTCGGCCTCGCTTGCGGGAGCCCCGGCCGCCACCGCCGCGTCGAGCAGCTGAAAATAGTGGCCGAGCTGCATGAAACCGGGAATCGGATCCGGCACCGCGCCCGGCAGGTCGGCCAGCGCCAGCTGCAGCGCACCGAAGGCGCTGCCGGCCGCCTGGGCCTGGGCCGGGCTCGACAGCCCCTGCAGGGTGCGGGCCGCGGGAACGAACCGCCACAGCCGCCAGACGCCTGCCTTGGCGTCTACGTAATGGCTGGCGCCGGACAACGTGGGCAGCAGCACCGGCACGTTGACACCCCTGGCCTGGCGCAGATGAGCCACCACCGTCGCCACTTTCGCCATCAGCCGCAGAGGTTCGGGGAACACGCGTTCGTTGATGCGTTGCAGCACCAACTGGTCGCGCCCCGCGGTCACCAGCCAGGTGCCATTGATGTGCCCCTCCCCCAACGGCTGCAGGGCCGCTGCGACGGTTGCACCGAGCCAGCCGGCTGCCGCGGCTGCCGCGGCTGCGGCTGCCGCGGCGGCAGTGGCAGGGTCAGCGCTCACGGGCATCGAGCCAGGCGGCCAGCACGGGCACCGGCGCGAGCAGGTACTCGCCCACGGGGCGCGCGGCCGCGGCCAGCTCGACGCGCGCCGCCGCTGGCTCGAGCGAGCCATCGAGCACGCCGAGCAGCAGCTCGCCCAGATGCGCCAGCCGCTGCGCCAGCGGCTCCAGCTCCAGCGGACCGGCGCCACTGGCCGGCAGCCGCCGCCACCCCTCGGCAACGGCGCGCAGCTGCGCCCCGGCGGATGCGTCGCCGCGCGCCTCGGCCTGGGCCCAGGCGGCAAGCTCGTGGGCGGCGAAGCTCTCGGGTGGCAGCGCATCGGCCACCCGGTCGAGCGGCGTATCGGCATCGTAAGGTCGCGACTGGGGCATCTCCCGGCCTTCGAGCCGGGCGGCCAGGGCCTGCTCCCCGAGCAGGCGACCGTACCATTTCACCGGCTCCAGCATCGCCACCAGCAGCAGCCACGGCTCGGTCACCCCCGCAGCCGTGAGCAGCCGTCGACTGCTTCCGGCCACGTCCACGCCCGCCCACTCCGGCAGGCGCGCCAGCACGTGAATCAGCCGCCGATGGGCATCCGCCGAGTCCCGGTATCGGGCCGGCGACCAGAACCGCTCGGCCAGCGCCGGCATCCGGCTCCACAGCCGCACGTCGAGAACGCGCGCGTCCACCAGCTCCGACCACAGGCAGGCCTCGGCCCCCAGCAGCCGCCCCGGGGGCACCTGGCCGGCGCGCGGTGATGCAGCCTCCTGGCGCCACTGCTCGGTCCAGCGCATGCCTGCCGCCACGTGGGCGAAGCGCGGGTCGTCGAGCAGCTGATCCTCGAGCGCCAGCAACTCGGCTTCGGGCGCGCCGGGATCGAAGCCGTAGTGAACGTCCATGGGATAGCACAGATCCAGGTAGTAGTGAGCCGACACGACGCAGTCATGCCCCGCCGCCAGGGCCCGATCACGGGCGGTGGCACCGCGCCAGCTCTGCACCGTCACCGCGGCCGGCACGTCCGGGTGCAGCACTTCGTCCCAACCCAACGGCCGCTTGCCGCGGCCGCACAACAGCTGGGCCAGATGGCTGGTGAAGCGGGCCTGCAGCGCAGCCGCATCCGCCAGCTGGTGCTGCTGCAGATACGCCTGGATGGCCGGGTCGTCCGACCACCACTGCGGATGCACCTCATCGCCACCGAGGTGCACGTACGCATCGGGAAACAGCTCCGCGAGCTCGTCCAGGAGGGTTTCCAGCGCCTCCATCACCGCCGGCCGGGTGGGATCCAGGCACTCCCGGTGGACGCCAAAACGCCGCGACGGTTGCGCCTTGCCGCAGCCCCAGTCGGGGTAGGCCTGCAGCCAGCAGCTGGTGTGCCCGGGCACGTCCAGCTCCGGCACCACCCTGATGCCCAGGTCCGCGGCGTAGCTCACCAGCCGCTGCAGCTCTTCGACCCGGTAATGATCGGCGCTCGACAGCCGCGGGTAGCGCCGGCTCGGCAGGCGGAAGCCCTGGTCGTCGGACAGGTGCAGATGCAGCACGTTGAGCTTGAGCGCCGCCATGGCGTCGAGGGTACGCAACAGCGTCGCCAGCGGCATGAAGCGCCGGGCCACATCGATCATCAGCCCACGCCAGGGAAAGCGCGGCCGATCGACGATGCGCTGCGCGGCGACCGCTGCGCCGCCTGCGCACAGCTGGGTCAAGGTCGCCAACCCGCGAAGGATGCCCCACTCGGCTGCGGCCTCCAGGCGCACACCGGCTGCAGATACCTCCAGGGTGTAAGCCTCGTCATCGTCCAGCGCTGGAATCCCCGCACTTACCGCCGCGCATACCACCTGCAACGGCACCGTGACCCTCGCTCGGGCACGCCCGTGCGCCGTGCTGGCGAGAAAGCGGTGCACGCCCCGCTCCAGCCGCAGGCCGCGCACCCCGGAATAGTCCGGCGCGAAGCGCGCGCCGGCGGCAAGCCGCTCGGCATCCAGCGCCACCACCGCGGCGGGGACGGGCATCAACAGATCACCGACAGCGCTCACCAACACCTCCAGAGCTTCTCGTCAACCGGCGGTTCCGGCGCCGGCACGCGCGCCTTGAGCACCCGGGTCGCCCGTGCCACCATCGCGCCCGACCAGCAGCAGGGCACACGGTTCATGGACATCAAACAGCGGATGCAGGCGGTTCTCGAGGCCGAAGCGGCGGC
>JBLRXD010000187.1:0-8792 GCA_047920935.1 Pseudomonadales bacterium
GACCTCGGGCGCGAGCGCCTCGAGCACCCATCCGAGCAGCGTGCGCCCGCCCACGCGGAACTCGTTGCGTTTTGCGTGCCCGCCGAAATCGTCATGATTGTCGAGCAGCAGGATGCGGGCCGCCGGGCCTGCCTGGGCGCGAAACAGGTGAGCGGCCGCGAGACCCGACAGGCCCGCGCCCACCACCACCAGATCGTACTCGGCATCGGTCTGCCGCCGCGGCCGCGGCCAGCGCACGCCATCGCGCGCCAGGGCGTGGGCGATCTCGAACGAGCCGGGATGGCTGCCGCGCAGGCCCGTGCGGCCCGGCGGATAGCCAACCGCGGCAGCGGCCGGCGCCGCTGCAGTCGCCAATCCGGAGCCCAGCAAACCAGCACCGGCCGCGGGTAGCGCCAACCCGTTGAGAAAGTCCCTGCGTGTGATGCCCCTTCGGGTCATGTACTCGTCACGTGCTCGTCATGTGATTGTCGTGGCGCCTCGCCTATCATAGCCGCAAACAGGATTCGCCTTTGCCACAGCCCACTGCACACGACTCGACCGATCGCCCCAGCAACGAAGCCGGCGCTCGACCGTTCCTCAGGATCGAGGCCGTGAGCAAGCGCTTCGGCGACTTCGTCGCCGTCGCCGACGTCACCCTCGACATCTACGAGCGCGAGTTCTTCAGCTTGCTCGGCGGCTCCGGTTGCGGCAAGACCACGCTGCTGCGAATGCTCGCCGGGCTCGAGACGCCGAGCGGCGGGCGCATCTTCATCGACGGCCAGGACATGACCCACACCCCGCCCTACCTGCGGCCGGTGAACATGATGTTCCAGTCCTACGCCCTGTTCCCCCACATGAGTGTGCACAGCAACGTGGCGTTCGGCTTGAAGCAGGATCGCGTGCCGCGCAAGGAGATCCGCGCCCGGGTGGAGGAGGCGCTGGCCATGGTGGAGCTGGCCGACTTCGCCAGCCGCCGGCCAGATCAACTGTCGGGCGGTCAACGGCAGCGCGTCGCCCTGGCGCGGGCGCTGATCAAACGGCCGAAGCTGCTGCTGCTCGACGAACCGCTGGCCGCGTTGGACAAGAAGCTGCGCGAACGCACCCAACTGGAGCTGGCGCGGATTCAACAGCGGGTGGGCATCACTTTCGTGCTGGTGACCCACGACCAGGAAGAAGCCATGAACCTGTCGAGCCGCATCGCGGTGATGCACGACGGCGGCTTCCAGCAGGTGGGGACGCCGCGGGAAATCTACGAAAGCCCCGCCAATCGCTTCGTCGCCGGCTTCATCGGCTCGGTGAACCTGCTCGAATGCCTGCCCGGCGAACGGCCGGGGCAACTGCGCGCCGTGCACCTCGACGTGGTGCTCGAGCTCCCGGAACACAACGCCGGCAACCCGAACTCCCCTGTGTGGGTGGCCGTGCGCCCGGAGAAGATCCGCCTGCAACGGCAACCGCCGATGACGCGCGGCAATGTGCTCGCGGGGCGGATCGAGGAGATCACCTACCTGGGCGCCCACTCCACCTATCACGTACGCGCCGCGGAAGTGATGTTCGAGGTCAACCTCCCCATGCGCAGCCGGGCGCCGGACGGCGACTTCGAGCGGGGCGACGAGGTGTGGCTGAGCTGGGCGGCAGAAAGCCTGGTGGTTCTGCCGACGTGACCCAGGGGTGTTCGGCATGAGCCAACGGCACTGGCTGGTCTACGCGGTGCCGCTGCTGTGGCTGACGCTGTTCTTCCTGCTGCCATTCGGCTTCGTTTTCAAGATTTCGTTCGCCGAAGCGGTGATCGCTCAGCCTCCATACACCCCGCTGCTGGTCGAGACGGCAGACGGGCTGTCGCTGCACCTCACCCTCGGCAACTACCGGTTTCTGATCGAGGACGCGCTGTACGTGCTGTCGTACCTCACCTCGCTGCGCATCGCCTTGATCTCCACGGTGCTGTGCCTGCTCATCGGCTATCCCATCGCCTACTACATCGCCCGCGCGCGCGGCCGCTACCAACTGGTGCTGCTGATGCTGGTGATCCTGCCGTTCTGGAGCTCGTTTCTGATCCGCGTCTATGCCTGGAAGGTGCTGCTGCAGGGCGGTGGGGTAATCAACGGCGCGCTGCTGTGGCTCGGCATCATCGACCAGCCTCTGACCATGTTGTACACCGAAGGAGCCGTCTACGTCGGCATCGTCTACTCTTACCTGCCGTTCATGATCCTGCCGTTGTATGCGGCGCTGGCGCGGCTCGATTACGCCACGGTCGAGGCCGCTCTGGATCTCGGCTGCCGACCCTGGCAGGCGTTCATGCGGGTAACCCTGCCGCTGTCCCTGCCCGGCATCATCGCCGGTTCGCTGCTGGTGTTCATTCCCGCCGTGGGCGAATTCGTCATTCCCGAACTGCTGGGCGGGCCCGACAGCATCATGATCGGCCGGGTGCTGTGGAACGAGTTTTTCGCCAACCGCGACTGGCCCATCGCCTCCGCGGTGGCCATCCTGATGCTGCTGATCCTGGTGCTGCCCATCGCGCTGCTGCAGAACTCCCGCAAGAGCCTGCGCGGAGCGGATGCCTGAGGGCCGGGATCAGATGCGCAAACGCTCCATCACCCTCATTACCGCCGTAGCCTTCGGCTACGCGTTTCTCTACCTGCCGATCCTCACGCTGGTGGCGTACTCGTTCAACGACAGCGATCGGGTGATGGTCTGGCAGGGCTTCTCGACGCGCTGGTACGCAGCGCTGCTGCAGGACCAGCAGATCCTCGGCGCCGCCTGGCTGTCGGTGCGCATCGCCGTGGTGAACGCCACCTTTGCCACCGTCCTGGGGCTGATGGCCGGCTACGTGCTGGTGCGCTTCGGCCGCTTCCGCACCCGCACTCTGTTCGCCGGCATGCTGGCGGCGCCGCTGGTCATCCCCGAGGTGATCACCGGGCTGTCGCTGCTGATGCTGTTCATCGCCCTGCAGGACATGCTCGGCTGGCCGGGCGCCCGCGGCGCCACCACCGTCACCATCGCCCACATCACCTTCAGCACCGCCTACGTGGCGGTGGTGGTGCAATCGCGGTTGTCGCAGCTCGATCCATCGCTGGAAGAAGCCGCCATGGATCTGGGTGCCCGCCCCGGCCGCACCTTTCTGCTGATCACCGTTCCCCTGCTGGCCCCTGCCCTGTTGGCCGGCTGGCTGCTGGCGTTCACCCTGTCGCTGGACGATCTGGTGATCGCCAGCTTCGTCTCCGGCCCGGGCGCCTCGACCCTGCCGATGGTGATCTTCTCCAAAGTGCGTTTGGGGCTGTCGCCGGAGATCAACGCCCTGGCCACCCTGCTCATTCTCGCCGTGGTCGTTGGTGTGTCGGTCGCCCTGTTGCTGCTCGCCCGGCGCGGGGCGCCGCCGCCACCCCGCCGCAACTGAGGAAAACCGGCACCTTACCTGCGGGTGTGCCGCCACCGCGCGACCCGGCGCGCTTCGCTGGCGCGATATTTGCCTTCCGTGGGTGTTCGGGAACCAGCCAGGCATTGAGGAACACCATGAGATACCCCACCGCAACCCTGCTCGCCGCCGGCTTCTTGGCGCTGGCCTCCCCCACGATGGCTGCGCAAGCCATCGACCCGGGCGCGAGGGAAAGTCTACGGCAGACCGGCCAGGCATTCGCAGCGGTAGCGCAAGCGGTGTCACCCTCGGTGGTGTTCCTGCAGGTGGAGGGCACGGCGCCGCAACGGGCTTCGCCGTTCGGTCCCGGGCTGCCCTTCAGCGAGGATTTCCTGCGCCGCTTTTTCGGCGAGGAGGCCCCCGAGATGCCGCAGCAGCGCGAACGCAGGATGGTCGGCCAGGGCTCGGGGTTCGTGTTCCGTAGCGACGACGGCACCGCCTACATCATCACCAACAATCACGTGGTGCAGCACGGCGAACGCATTCGCGTGCGCTTCGAAGACGGCCGCGAGTTCGACGCCGAAATCACCGGTACCGACCCCCAGTCGGACATCGCCATCATTGAGGTGGCCGTCGCGGACGTGCCCGCCCTGGAACTGGCGGAGACGACCCTGAACGTGGGCGAGTGGGTGGTGGCCATCGGCAGCCCGTTCGGGCTGCGCTCGACGTTGACCGTCGGCGTGGTGAGCGCCACCGGACGCACGGCACTGGGGATCAACGATTACGAGGACTTCATTCAGACCGATGCCGCCATCAATCCGGGCAATTCCGGCGGGCCGCTGGTGAACCTGGACGGCCAGGTGGTAGGCATGAACACAGCCATCTTCAGCCGTACCGGCGGCTACATGGGTATCGGCTTCGCCATCCCCGTGGATCTGGCACGCGCCGTTGCCGTGCAGCTCATCGAGCAGGGCGAGGTAATCCGCGGCTTCCTCGGCGTCGCCATTCAACCACTCACGCCGGATCTGGCCGAGTCGTTCGGCATCGACCGGCACCAGGGCATCCTCGTCGCCCAGGTCACCGGCGGCTCTCCGGCGGGTGAGGCCGGCATACAGGTGGGCGACGTCATCGTCGGCTACCAGGGCCGGCCGGTGGAAGACGTTGGCGACTTCCGCAACCAGGTCGCCCTCACCGAGCCCGGAACCCGCGCGCAGTTGACCGTGCTGCGCGATGGCGAAGAACGCCAGTTGGCCCCGACCATCGCCTCACAGGAAGGCACTGCCATGGCCCAGGCGCCGCAGGCCACCGCGCGCCAGCTGGGTGTGGTGGTGCAGACGCCGACGCCGCAGATGGCGGAATCCCTGGGAGTACCGCCCGGCGAAGGCGTGGTGGTCACCCAGGTGGCACCACAGTCGCCGGCGGCGGAGGCGGGCCTGACACCAGGCACCGTGATCCTGCAGGTGAACCGGCAGCCGGTGACCAGCCCGGAGGAGTTCAGCCAGGCCATAGAAGCCAGCGCCGTGGACCGTGCCATGCTGCTGATTCGCAGCGGTGACGAGCAACGCTACGTGGTCATCGATTGGTAGCTTCCGCCGGCCTCACCGTCACGGCCCTTGACAAGGATTCGCCCCTGCCCGGAAAGTGCACGGACACACGCCGAACCGAGCAAGGAGCACCATGAGCGATCACGACCACACCCAGGCGTCGCCGCCAGGGCTGAGCAGCGATGAGCGGCAATGGGGCATGTTTGCGCACCTGTCGGCGCTGGCGGGTTTCATCATCCCGTTCGGCAATGTGATCGGCCCGCTGGTGGTATGGCAGCTCAAGAAGAACGACATGCCGTTCGTCGACGATCAGGGCAAGGAGGCGTTGAACTTTCAGATCACCGTGCTGATCGCGATTTTCGTCAGCGTGCTACTGATGGTCATCGTCATCGGCGCGCTGTTGCTGCCCATCGTCGCCATCGGTGCGCTGATCCTCACCGTCATCGGCGCCGTGAAGGCCAACGCCGGCGAGCGCTATCGCTACCCGTTCGCACTGCGGTTGGTCAAGTAGCGCTCACCGGGCCCGCTCCCGGGCGCGAACCGCCGCGGCTTCGCCGAAGGCGCGGAACATCGCCACCGAAGCGGGATCTTTCCGGAAGTGCCATTCCGGGTGCCACTGCACGCCGAGCAGGAATCCGGGGTGGGTCGGGCAGCTGACTGCCTCGATTACCCCATCCGGCGCCACCGCCTCGGCGACCAACCCGGGCGCCAGCCGGTCGATGCCCTGGCCGTGCAGGGAGTTGACCTGGATCTCGCGGCATCCGAGCAGGCGTTCCAGCACGCCGCCTTGGCGCAACGCCACCGCATGTGCGTGCAGGTACTGATCGTCCCGCGCCAGGTCGGTGTCTTCCCGATGGTCGAGAAACGCTTCCACGTCGTGCAGGCGCGGATGCAGACTGCCGCCGAGCACCACGTTCAGTTCCTGAAAACCACGGCACACGGCGAACAGTGGAACCTCCAGCGCCATGGCGCGGGCAATCAACGGCAGCGCCAGCGCATCCCGCTGCGGATCCTGCAGCATCGCCGGATCCGCCGTGGCGCCGTAGTGCTCGGGGGCCACGTTGCTGACGCTGCCAGGAAGAAACACCCCGTCCACCATGCCCAGCAGGGCGTCGAGGTCGATGTGCCGCTCAAGGGATTCCAGGTCGCCCCCGGCGCCAAGCGCGGGCAGCAGCAACGGCCAGACGTCAGCCCCATGGGCGACCGCATCGATGTACTTCTCGCCCACGCAATGAAACGGGTGGATGCCCACCTGCTTCACGTCACAGCCGATCAATACCAGTGGTTTTGCGGCCACGACGGCTACAACCCGGTCTTCACGCGGGTCCAGAGACGGTTGCGGCTGCGCACGTAACTCGGCTCCTTCACCGGGTTGGGGAACAGCCGCTCCATCACCTCCGGGGGTGGGTAGATGGCGGGATCATCGCGGATCTCGGCATCGACCAAGGGCAACGACGCCAGATTGCCGTTGGCAAAGAAGGTCTTGTTGGTGATTCGCGCCGCTACCTCGGGGCGTAGCAGGTAGTCGATGAGCGCGTGGGCGTTGTCCGGATTGGGTGCGTCCGCCGGCACCGCCATGAGGTCGAACCAGAGCACGGTGCCTTCCCGGGGAATCACGTAGCGCAGATCCAGACCTTGCCGGGCATCGTTCATCGCCTGATACAGATCGCCCGACCAGCCCATCACCAGGCACACCTCGCCATTGGCGAAATCGTCGATGTACTGCGAGGAGTGGAAGTAGCGAACGTACGGCCGAATCTCCGCCACCAGCGCCATCGCTTCCTCGAGCTGACGAGGGTCGGCGGATGCGGGCGGGTAGCCGAGATAGTTCAAGACGATCTCGTCGATCTCGTCGGGAGCATCCAACAGGGTGATGCCGCAATCGGCCAGGCGCCGCGCGTGTTCCGGGTCGAACAGCAGCTCCCACGAATCCAACGGCGCATCCGGAATCCGCGCGCTGATCTTGGCCACGTCGAGCCCGAGCCCGGTGGTGCCCCAGGCGTAGGGCACTGCATGGAGGTTGCCCGGATCGAGGGGCTCGATCTTCGCGAGGATGTCGGGATCCAGATTGCCGTAGTTGGCGAGCTTGGACTTGTCCAGCGGCTGATAGATCCCCGTGGTGCGCTGCAGTTCGAAGTAGTTGCCCGTGGGCACCACCACGTCGTAGCCGGTATTACCCGCCAGCAGCTTACCTTCGAGCACATCGTTGGAATCGTAGACGTCGTAGCGCACCCGGATGCCGGTCTCCGCGGTGAAATCAGGCAGGCTCCGATCGTCGATGTAGTCCGACCAGTTGTAAAAGTTCACCAGCTTGGCGGGGGCCGAGCCGCCGGCCTGCTCCGTGCCGCCGCAGGCAGCCAGCCCCAGCAGACCAACCGCCAGAGCAACGAACCGGAGTCGAGTAACGATCATGCCAGGGCTCCTCGTCATACTGTGTTGGCAGGCGAATCAAGCGCCAGGGCGAGAGTATCACGCTCTCTGCGCACGGGCAGGCGCAGGCCGGGCCGGCGGCGTCGCCATCAGGAACAGCACCGAGCCCAGCAGCGCGCAGAACGCCAGGAGCGCCAGGCCGCTTTCGTAGTTGCCGGAAACATCGGCCATGTAGCCGGCGATCAGCGGCCCGCCGGACATCCCGAACATGACGATCAGCGACGAGAATCCCATGATGGTGCCGAAGGAGGACGGTCCGAAGTAGTCAGCGCGCAGCGCCACCATGAGCGGCCCGCGAACGCCCCAGGCCAACCCATGCAACGCCGCGAACGCCACCACCATCCCCCAGTTGGTGGCAAAGGTCACCAGCGCCAGACCGACGGCGTGGGCCACCATGCACAGGGCGCAGACGATGCGCTTGTTCATGCGATCCCCAAGATAGCCGCCCAGCAGCTGGCCGGTCATCTGGAAACCCGTCATCAGCGCAATGGCGATGCCGGCCATGGGCAGCGTGAAGCCGAGCCCTTCGGTGAGGTGCGGCACGAGATGCACCATCACCGCCGACACCGTCAGCAGCGACACCGCATGGCCGGCGGAAATCAGCCAGAACGCCGCCGTGCGCATGGCCTGCCGCGCGGTGAAGTCGAGGTTCAGCGGGTGCGGCTCGTGGGCTTCCCGCGGCTTCGGCACCGCGCCATCCGGAAGCAGGCCGATCTCCCCCGGCCGATGACGTACGACCTGTACCAGCGGCATCCCCACCAGCACCACCAGAACGCCGGATATCAGCGCCGTGGTGCGCCAACCGAACGCCTCCAGCAGCAGTATCACCAGCGGCACCGAGAACCCACCCAGGGCGTAACCCACCTGGGAAATCGACACCGCGGTGGCGCGATAACGGCTGAACCAGTTCACCAGCGACACCATGAGGGTGGCGAAGCCGCCGAGGCTGGAGCCGAGGGCGATGAGCGCGAAGCTCAGATAGAACGTCAGCAGGGAATTCACCTGGCTGAACAGCACGAAACCCAACCCGAACAGCAGCGTGCCGATCTGCAGGATGGGCCGCGGCCCGAATCGATCCACCAGCCACCCCTGCAACGGCCCGAGCAGACCGCTTTCCACCCGCGTCAGGGCGAACGCCCCCGCCAGCACCGTCTTGCTCCAACCGAAGTCGCTCTGCAGCAGCACCACGTAGGCGCCATAGGACTGCATCCACAGGACGCTGGCCAGGTATTGCACCCCGCCGGCGGCGGCAACGATCCACCAGCCATAAAAAACCTGGCCCTGGGGGCGGACCATGGTGTTGAAGCGTTGCCGGAGGGAGTTCATGGCGGGGGATGATACTTGTTGTGCCGGGCGCTGTGCGGCGCGGCGGCTGCCGAACGCAGCTGCGGCTTTCGTTGGCGGCCTTCGACGTGGTCCGTCGGCGGCCGCCGAGAAGCACTTTCAGGAGCTGAAGTGCGCCCCATTCGAATCGCGACCCTCCGCGTGGC
>JBLRXD010000188.1:0-8679 GCA_047920935.1 Pseudomonadales bacterium
ACTGCTGAATCAGCCAGACCGCGTAGAACGTGGTGAGGCTCCAGATGCACAGCGCCGCGAAGGTGAGGCGCAGCACCGGGCTGTGGGACAGCAGGTGGCGGCAGATCAGGCCCATCTGCCGCAGGTGCCCGGCCTGCTCCAACCGCACCGAGGGCGGCTCCACCAGGCGCAACGCCAGCAGCAACGGGATCCAACCGATCAGCGCCTGGACGTACACCACCAGTTCCATCGAGGCGAGCATCAGCAGGCTGCAGAAGACGGCAGCGGCGGCCTCGGAGAAGGTCGTCACCGAGTACAGCCGGCCAACCACACGGCGCTGCTTCTCCTCCGAACGCCCCATGGCAGCCTCCGTATCGTAGAGCATCGCCAGGTCGGCACCGGAGATCAGGCTGCTCGAGATAGCCAGCGCGATCTCGAACAGGGCAAGCCCCAGGAACCCGTCGGCGAACACCAGCACCGTGTGCCCGATACCGGCCAGCACCGCGCCGAGGAGCAAGGTAGGCTTGCGCCCCAGCAGGTCGGCCGCGTAGCCCGAAGGCACTTCGGTGATCAGCACCACAGCCGCAAACAGCGCCTGCAGCGTGAAGATCTGCTGCATGTCCAGACCCTTGGACTGAAAGAACGGCACGGCGATGGGCATGATCACCAGAAACACCTGGAAGAAGGACAGCGCCAGAACCTTTCTCACGTTGCTTTCGAGTTGTTTCGCCGACGCCTGAGCGCTCATTGTTTTCTGCTCTTGAAGCTGCTGTTTTGTTGTTGCTGGTGTTACACGCCGCATCTTTCCGCGCCCGGAAACGAAAAAACCCCGGAGGCTTGCGGCTCTCCGGGGTTTTTCGTATCAAGCTTCACGCTTGCCACAAACATCATCCGCCGGAGTCATGCCCTCCCTGAACCCAGATCACCGCCATACCGACGCGAACCCGGTGCGCCTGCGGGGAGCCGTGCATGAATGTGGTCATGGTGGTGGTGATCATCTGGTTGCCGTGCCGGTTGCCGATCGATTGCTGACGGATTCACTCAGGCGCAATGAGGCGCCGAAAAACGAGGCGCGGAATTCTGCGCCTGCGCCACCTACCTGTCAACGACGGACGCGAAAAAAACCCGGCGCGCGTGCCGGCGGTCGGGGCCAGTGGCATCAGCGGTGGCGCTTCGACATACTTCCGTCGTCACTGCACGGAAGAAACCATGAGCATCAAAGTCGGTCTCATCGGCTGCGGACACATCGGCACGTTCCACGCCCGCAACATCAAGGATGTCCAGAACCATGGCTTGGCAGACGCGGTCTACCACGGCGTCTGCGACCGGATCATCTCGCGCGCCGAACGGTTCGCAACCATTGCCGGATGCTCGCTGGTCACCGAGAACCCGCAGGAGATCATCGACAGCTGCGACGCCGTCTATGTGTGCACCGAGACCGCCGAGCACCCGGATCTGGTAGCAGCCGCTGCCAGCGCCGGCAAGCATGTGTTCTGCGAGAAGCCGCTGGCTAAGAATCTGGCTGACGCGGAAGCCATGGCCTCGACCGTGAGCGGTGCCGGTATCGTGCACCAGGTTGGGCTGATACTGCATTACAGCCCCGTATATCGCGTGCTCGCTCACCTGGCGTCCCAGGACAGGGGCGCGTTGCTGTCCGCCCACCTGCGCGACGACCAGTTCTTTCCGGTGGGCGGGCAATACGGGTCCAACTGGCGCGCCGACGTAGAGCGCGCCGGGGGAGGTGCGCTGCTGGAGCACTCCATTCACGACGTCGACCTGATGCGGCGCCTGTTCGGCGAGATCGAAGCCGTGCGCTGCCAGACCCGCAACATCGCCGGCCATCCCGGCATCGAAGACGTCGCCCTGGTGACGTTCCATCATCGCGGCGGTCATCAGACCACGCTTACCTCGGTGTGGCATGGAATCGCGCAGCGTCCGTCGAGCAGACACCTGGAGGTGTTCTACGAGCGTACCCGGTTCGAAACCTTCCAGGATTATTTCGGCACGCTCACGGTGGAACAGGAGGATCAGCCCGCCGTGACTCTGTCATCGGACGAAATTCTCGCCAAGTTCATGGAACTCGAGGGTCTGCATCCGCGCCACGAAGACCTGCGCTTGCTTGCGGGCCTGTCGGATCGGCGCTTTCTGCAGGCGGCCGCGGCAGGACGCACCGCCGCACCCGGTTTCGACCAGGCGCTGATCGCCCACCGCGTCGTCGACGCCTGTTACCGCAGCGCCGCCGAGAACCGGGAGATCCCCCTCTCCGGCTGTATTTGATCCATTCCATTGACGTACCGCCACCGGTGCGGCAGGGTCATCGCTAAGCGATCCCCCGGGCTATGCGATCCCCCGGGCTATGCGATTCCCCCGGCTGATCGATTCCCCGGCAACGCCATCGGCGGGAGACCCAAGGAGGACACAGTTTTGCGGCTCGTCGCCATTTCCAATCGAGTGCCGTTACCCACAGCCATAAGCGGCGCCGGGGGTCTGGCTGTGGGGCTGCGGGATGCGCTGGCGGAGTTCGGCGGCATCTGGTTCGGCTGGAGCGGCAGCCGCACGACCGAACGGGAATCCTCGCCGTCAGTGGTGCAGGAAGACAACATCTCGTTCGCGACTCTGCCGCTCACCGACCAGGACTTCGAACGCTACTACGCGGGCTACGCCAACAGCGTCCTCTGGCCGCTGTTTCACGAGCGCCTTCACGCGATGGAATACCACGAGGCGTTTCGCATCGCCTACGAGGACGTCAACGCCTACTTCGGCCAGGCGGCCGCGACCTTGCTGCAGCCCGACGACGTGGTGTGGATTCACGACTATCACCTCATTCCACTCGGGCGCGAGCTGCGCGACCGTGGCGCTGCCGGCCGCATCGGGTTCTTTCTGCACACGCCGTTTCCGCCTTCCGACGTGTTCCGCGCCCTGCCCGA
This sequence comes from Pseudomonadales bacterium, assembly GCA_047920935.1. Lineage (GTDB taxonomy): Bacteria > Pseudomonadota > Gammaproteobacteria > Pseudomonadales > Azotimanducaceae > UBA7803. The sequence continues at coordinate 2,907 of JBLRXD010000188.1, forward strand.
GCGCAAAGGTCTGCTGCGCTCGTTTTTTGCTTACGACCTGGTGGGGTTCCAAACGCCATGGGACGTCCGCCACTTTGCCGAGTCGCTGGCTCGCGAGCTGGGCGCCAAAGTGGAGCTCAGCGCAGAGGCGGCCAATGCCGCAGGAACGGCAACCCTGGACGGGCGCACCATACGCTTCTCGGCGTTTCCCATCGGCATCGACGTCACCGGCACGGCTCAAGCTGCGCTGACCAACAGGGGCAACCAGACCGGTCAGCGGCTCACGCGCGCGCTGCGCGGGCGCAAGCTGATCATCGGCGCCGATCGCCTCGACTACACCAAGGGCCTGGTGGAACGCTTCCAGGCCTTCGAGCTGTTTCTCGACAAACACCGAGACGAGATGGACGACGCGATGATCTACATTCAGATCACCGCCCCATCGCGGCAGAACGTTCCCGAGTACCAGGAGATCAACCGTCAGCTCGAAGCCGAAGCTGGGCGCATCAACGGCCGCAACAACACCGTCTACTGGACACCGTTGCGGTTGATCGAGCGCGATGTGTCCCGGGAAGTGCTGCTCGGCTACTTCTCGCTGGCGCATGTCGGGCTGGTAACGCCACTACGCGATGGCATGAACCTGGTTGCCAAGGAGTTCGTGGCCAGCCAGACGGGAGAGAACCCTGGTGTGCTGGTGCTGTCGAGCCTGGCCGGCGCGGCCGAAGAACTCGCCGACTGCGCCGTGGTGGTCAATCCCTACAGTCCCGATCAGGTCGCAGACGGCATCTATCGCGCTCTGAACATGCCCCTGGCCGAGCGCCGCGAGCGCTGGGAACGCGGCATGGAATCCCTGACAGGCAACACCGCCACCACCTGGAGGCAGGCGTTTCTGAGCGCGTTGATCGGGGCCGAGCCGGCCTGACACCCCCACTCACTCCCCGGCATACTCCGGCGCCGCCTCGCGGCGGCCGCGCAACAGATGGCGAATCCACAACGGAGCCATCAACACGCCAGCGATCAGCATCGCCGCCGTGCCGAGATCGGCCCGCCCGACCATGATCTGCGCCACGCCGATGAGCGACCCGTAGACGGATACCGCGGCGGCGCCTATGGCCACCACCCCGGTGGTGAAGCGCCGGCGCGGCACCGAGGGATGCTCCCCGACAGCAACCGCCATGCGCCCCCACCATCCCGGCGGGCGCACCCGCTGATAGAACTCCTGCAGCCGGTGGGTCTCGGTGCCGGGCATCCACAACGCCGCCGCCACTACCGCCACGGTTGACAGCAACGCCATCAGCGCCAGCCGCAGCCATTCTTCCTCCACCGTCAGCAGCAGCAACGGCGCTGCGACGATGGAGGTGGCAATCGCTGCCAACTCGCAATACAGGTTGATGCGCTCCCACAGCCAGCGCAGCACCAGCACCGCGCCCATGCCGGCGCCGAACAGCAGCGTCAGGTGCCAGCCAGCCTGAATCGTATCGAGCTGCACCATCACCAGCAGCGCCAGCACGATGAGCAGCAGGTTGGAAAGCCGCGCCACCCGCACCAGCTCTCGGCGGCGCGGCGGGCGCCGCGCCACGTGCTCCAGCCACCAGCCGCGGTAGATGTCGTTGCTCCAGTAACTGGCGCCCCAGTTCAGGTGGGTATCCACCGTCGACGCCAGCGCGGCAAGCATTCCGGTAAGCATCAGCCCGCGCAGGCCGATGGGCAGCAGCTCGTCCATGCCTCGGGCGAAGGTCAGCTCGCGCTCGGCGATGAACAGATCATCCATCGGCACCGCCGGGTCGAACGGATAGATCACCAGCAGCGCCAGCCCGATCACCAGCCACAACAGGCTTCTGACGACGATCTGCACGAAGGTGAACACCACGGCAGCGGTACGCGCCTCGCGCTCGCTGGCGCAAGCCATGGTGCGCTGCGCCAGATATCCCGTGCCGTCGCTGTTGAGCTGGAAGAACCATTGCAGCGAGACCACCACGAGAAATGCCGTCAGCGCGTCCGCCCCCGGGGAAAAGCTGACGAATCGCTCGGCGCCGCTGCCGTAAATGGATTCCAGCGACGCCAGCAGGTTGTTCATGCCGCCGGCATGATCCACCGCGACCCACGCGAATGCCGCGGTGCCGAGCAGCATGAAGGTCAGTTGCAGAATATCGGTGGCGATCACCCCGCGCAGCCCGCCGCTGGTGGAATACAGCATCACGAAGCTGATCATCACGACGATGCTGATCACGTTGTTGACCGTGGCGATGGCGGGATCGACACCGGAGACTCCCGATGCGATCACCAATCCGGTAGCGTCGACAATGCTGGCGATCAACTGATACACGCCCGCCGGCAACCAGAGATCCCACGGCAGAAACAGCTCGAATATCCGTACCGCGGCAACCAGCACGAAAGCGAGGATCACGCAGTTGATCACGGTGCCGTAGTACACGGCCTTCATGATCCGCAGCGTGAGCGCGCCCCTGGCGCTGTAGCGCTTCATGGTGAGCTCTGCGTCGGTGAGCACCCCGGCCCGCTGCCAGGCACCACCGAGCAGAAAACCCATGAGCAGGAACGCCAGCGCGTAGATCCACAGCCGCCACAACGATGCCGCCCCGCTGACCGCCAGCAGCCCCATGACCAGCAGCGGTGTATCGGCCGCGAACTGGGTGGCCGCCATGCTCAATCCCGCTCGCCAGCCGCGAACGCTGCGGCCGGCGAGGAAATACTCGTTGAGGTTCTTCCCGGCCAGGGCGTGACTGCGAAAGCCGACGTAGATGCTGTAAACGATGAACACCAGGACGATGCCCAGATCGATCCCCATCACGGCCCCTCGCGCTGGTCGGCCTGGTCACCGCTGTGGTCGGATGGGCCGTCCTGTCCGGGCAGCAACACCCGCATGCGCGGCAGACACTGCGGATGATGCTGCTGAAGATAGCCGATGAGCTGCTCGCGCAGCTGCACCCGCAGATCCCAGGCGCGCGCGGCGTCGGAGGCACTCACCAGAGCACGCAACTCCAGAGTGCGTTCGCCGGCAGCCGTGACCTGAAGATTGCACACCCGCCCATCCCACAGCTCGTTGGCCGCACACAACCGCATCAGCTCCTCGCGCACGGCCTGTACCGGCACGGTGTAGTCGGCGTGAATCAGTACGGTGCCGAGAATGTCGGCGGTGCGTCGGGTCCAGTTCTGAAACGGCTGGGAGATGAAATGCGCGAACGGCACGATCAGACGGCGCTCGTCCCAGATGCGCACGACCACGTAGGTGGCGGTGATCTCCTCCACCCGCCCCCACTCGCCCTCGACGATGACCACGTCGTCCACTCGAATCGGTTGGGTGAAGGCGAGTTGCAGCCCGGCGATGAGATTTTCCAGTATTGGCCGGGCCGCCAGGCCGATGGCTAGGCCGGCTACACCGGCCGACACCAGCAGGCTGGCGCCGATTTCCCGGATCCGCGGGAAGGTCATGAGCACCGCGCCGAGGCCGAGCACCACGATCACACCGATGATGGTGCGCTGGAGCACGAGGGCCTGGGTGTGAATCCGTCTGGCCTCCAGGTTGTCGGCATGCGCCACGTCATAGCGGCCCATCACCACCTGTGACGCCGTCACCACCAGAGCGGCCGCAAGCCAGGTAAAGGCGGCGATGACCGCGACGCTCAACAGATGCCGCAGCAGGGTCTGCGCGGCGAGGCCGAGCTCCGGCACTGCCGGCAGCGTCGCGCTGAGCAACAGCAGCGGGATGATGATTCGAGAGGGCCCGCGCAGGCTCTGCACCACACGCTCGTCGACGTGCCGGCGACGCGCCACCGCCGATGCGATGCGCAGCAGCACGACATGCAAAACGAGCCCAAGGACGATGGGCACAGCAAGCTTGCCCGTCGCCAGAAGCAGGGTTTGCCATTCGTCAGTCACTCCTGAACCTTACTGCACCGTTCGTGCGCCGTCATCGAGCCTTGCTCACCATACGTAAACAGCAGCGGTGCCTGGCCGATTCCCGAGCGCGGCCGACGCTGCTATGGTGACCCATCACCCAAGTGCAACCACAGGAACCCAGCCATGGCCCAGACTCAGGAGATCCGCTACGACTTCGGTACCGGCCGCGGCGACCCGGAGACCTTCCCGGTGGCGGCGTTGCAGGCCGCCGCCCAGCGCGCCATCGGCAACAACGCCCAGGCGCTCACCAACTACCCCGGCGCCCTCGGCCACCTCGGTCTGCGTCAGGCCATGGCCCGGCGGGAGTCCGAGCGCGAGGGTGTGAGCGTCGATCCGGATCAACTGCTGATCACTCACGGATCCATGCAAGCGGTGACGCTGACCGCTCAGACCCTTCAGCAAGCGCCCGGCGACACGGTGATCGTCGAGGAGTTCAGCTATCCGGGCACGCTATCGGCCTACCGGAACCTGAAGCTGAACATGGAGGGAATTCCCCTGTCGCACGAGGGCATGCGCCTGGACGTGCTCGAGGAGCGGCTGAAGTCGCTGGAGGCCGCCGGGCGCCAAGCCAGGTTCATCTACGCCATCAGCACCTATCAGAACCCCACCGGCTTCGTCATGCCCAAGGCCAACCGCCTGGCGTTGATCGCCCTGGCGGCACGCTACGGCGTCCCGGTAGTGGAAGATAACTGCTACGCCGACGTGCACTACGAGGGCCCGGTCGAGCCAGCGCTGTACACGCTGGACGCCAGCCCGGATCAGATCTACCTGTGCTCGCTGTCGAAGATTCTCGCGCCGGGTCTACGGCTGGGCTACGTACTGGCCCGTTCTCCTGTGCTGGAGCAGCTGATGTCGAAGCGCAACGACGCCGGCAGCAACACCCTGGCAGCAGCCATCGCCGCGGAGTTCTACGCCGATGGCATTTGGAGTCACGCGCGCCATGTCAACGAGGTGTTGCGGGTGAAGCGCGACCGGCTGCTTGCCAATCTGCAGGAACACCTGAACGACATCTGCGTCTGGTCGGAGCCTCCCGGCGGTTTGTTCGTGTGGGTGCGATTGCCCGAGGACGTTGATCGACAGCGCTTGTGGCAGATCTGCCAGAGCCAGCAGGTCAGCTATCTGCCCGGCTCAGCCTTTCACTTCGCCGGCCAGGATGTGCCGTACCTGCGGCTGGCATTCGGTCACCTCAATCAAGAGCAGATCGACGAAGGTAGTGCGCGCCTGGCGCGCTGCATTCGCGAAGCCAGAACCAGCAACGAAGCAAGAACGTTCGACGACTTGTTTTCCGCGTAACAGCCCACACGTGGTCGCCGGTCGGGGCGCAAATCGCTACCGCCCCGGCCAGACCCGAGCGGCTTTCAGTCCGGACGCTTGCCGCGCACCAGGCCACGCAGACGATCCATGAGGGTGTCGTACTTGAGGTCGGTGAACTCACCGGCATCGAGGTACATGCCCCCACATTGCCCGCAGGTCTCGTACCAGATGTGGGTCTGGCGAGGGTCGCTGGTCTTGTCCATGGGCAGGCTGCACTCGGGGCAATCGATGTCCACGACCTTATCCTGCTGCTTGCCGCGGCGCGGGTCTCCGGCATCGAGCACCGCGTCTGACATCCATTCGCGCCGCATCTCCATGAGCACCTCGGGCTTGCACCACAAGCCCCCGCAATCGTTGCAACGATGCACGGTGATCTTGCGTCCGTAGGTCTTGGACTCCAGGGTGCCTGGGCATTTTGGACACAGCATAATCATTTCTCCTCAACGGACAGCTTGCTATTCGGCCGGTAGTAGCGTTGATCCCAGATACCTTCGGGGGCCTCGCCCTCAACCGGCATCCGCCAGGTTTTGACGCTGGCTTGGTCGAGCGCCACGCGGTACAGACC
>JBLRXD010000189.1:0-8662 GCA_047920935.1 Pseudomonadales bacterium
GCGTAACCCGCTGGCGCCCATTCGCAGCGCGGTGGACTACATAAAGCTCACCGGAGCGGCCGAACCCGGGCTGCGCCGCGCCCAGGAGATCGTCGAGCGCCAGATCCTGCTGCTCACCCGGCTGGTGGACGATCTGCTCGATCTGTCACGCCTCAACCGCGGCCGCGTCGAGTTGCGGCGCAAGCCCGTAGACCTGCGCACCGTCCTGGACGACGCCGTGGAAGGCTCACGGCCGCTCATCGACGGCGCATCCCAGGTGCTGACGGTGGAGGTGCCCGAGCAACCGCTCAGCGTCTACGGCGATCTTGCCCGCCTGTCCCAGGTGTTCTCGAATCTGCTCAACAACGCCGCCAAATACACGCCGCCCGGGGGCCACATCAAACTGTGGGCCAGCAGCGGCGCCGCCGAGGTGGTGGTGCGCATCGAAGACGATGGTGTGGGTTTCGCGCCGGAAGCCGTGGAGCGGATCTTCGAGATGTTCGTGCAGGGCGTCGGCTCGCCCGAGCAGCCGCAAAGCGGGCTCGGCATCGGCCTGACGCTGGCGCGCCAGCTGGTGGAGCTGCATGGGGGCCGGGTGGAGGCAGCGAGCCCCGGCCCCGGGCGCGGCAGCACCTTCAGCGTGTATTTGCCGGCGCTGCAGCCCGAAGCGACGGCGGCGGATAGCGACGAGCAAACCGCGGCCGCGCCGTTGGCGAGCAGCGGCGCCCGGCGGGTGCTGGTGTGCGACGACAACGAAGACGCCGCCATGGTGCTCGCCATGCTGCTGCGCACCCTCGGTCACATCGTCCACACCGCGCACGACGGGCTTGCCGCCGTGGAGCAGACGGCGGAGTTCCATCCGGAGGTGATCATTCTCGATATCGGCATGCCGCGCCTGGACGGCTATGAGGCAGCCCGGCGCATTCGGGCGCTGCCCGGCGGCGCCGACATGCGATTGATCGCGCTCACCGGCTGGGGGCAGCACAAGGACAAGCTGCGTGCCCGCGAAGCCGGCTTCGACGAGCACCTGACCAAGCCCGTGGACGCCGAGGTACTGCAGCGGCTGGTGGCCGACGCGCCGCGCCCGGGCGACCATTCCCATTGAACGCCACACCACCCTGAGCCAAGCTGCCGCCATGAACAGACAACGCCCCCATGGTATGGCCCGATGTGGGAGCGATCTCCCGATCGCGAAGGCCGCTACGATATTCCTGCTTCTGGCCATCACCTCCCTCAGCCACGCCCACCTGACCTTCCACTGGCAGGACCGTTTCTCGGAAGCGGAGCAGGCACGCCTCACCGCCTGGATCGCCGAGACCCAGGCCGGCGTCGAGCGCCTGGTGGGGCCGTTCCCTTTCGAGGTGCACGTTTACTTCCACCGCCGTGACGGCGCCCGCGAGCCGGTGCCCTGGGCCCATACCCAGCGGCATCGAACCCAGGGCGTGCACTTTCACGTCGATCCCGCCTACCCGCCGGAGGCGTTCCGCAACGACTGGACCGCCCCCCACGAGTTGAGCCATCTGATCCTGCCTTACCTCGGCTCGCGGCACGCGTGGTTCGCCGAGGGCTTCGCCAGCTTCATGCAATATCAGGTGATGCACGCCATGGGCGTGCTGAGCGCAGAGCAGACGGCGCAGCAGTACCGGCGCAACCTGGAACGCGCCGAGCGCGGCTACCAGCACGGCCAACGGCCCTTCGTCGCGGCGGCGCCGCGACTGCGGGCGGAAGGCAAATACCCCACTCTGTACTGGGGCGGCGCCGCGTTCTTCCTGCAGCTCGATGCCAAGCTGCGGGCGTCCGCCGTCCGCGGACGGTCGGCCGACCGCGGACGGTCGGCCGACCCTGAAGGGTCGGCGGAGGCCGGACTGACCGACGTGCTGCGCACCTACCTAGCCTGCTGCCGGCAAGACCGCGCGGCGTTGCCCGCTCTGATCGAAGCCCTCGACCGCGCCGCACGATCCCCGGCCTTCTCGGAGCAGCTCGCGCAGTTCCAGGCACAGCGCGGGTTTCCGCGGTATCGACAGCTGGAGCTGGCGCCGGAATAGGGGTTTTAATTGCGTCCATGGGCGATCGCGATCAGGAGATCGCCCCACAGCAGGGAGATCGCTCCCGCGGCTGTGTGCGGCTGGGGCTGACAGAGCGGTGGGAGGCGGACGTTGGCCGGGGAAGACCTTCGGGGGCGTTCAGGCACGCAGGTTCTCGCGGGGTGGGAGAGCGCTGACGCCCGCTGCCCCCGAAGGTCTTACCCGGACGGCGGCCGCCGGCAGAGCGCTCGACCAGAACCCAGTCGCAGTCTGAAGCCGGGCCGGCAGGAATCGCGATCAGGAGATCGCTCCCACGGCAGGTAGATCGCTCCCACCAAGAGAGGCATCCTCCCGGAACGATCATTGCAGCACTCGGCCACCCCACGAGTCCGCTGACGCCATGAGATTCATCCGAGCAACACGCGCCGTCATGGCGGACGCCGGCGGCGCGTTCTCTGACCACCAACCGTTTCAGCTGGCGGCGGCACTGTCTTACTACACCCTGCTGTCCATGGCGCCGCTGCTGCTCGTCGTCACCGGCCTGGCCGGCTTCCTGCTGGGCCAGGATGCGGTGCAGCGCGAATTGATCGCGCAGATGCGCGCGTTGGTGGGGGAAGAAGGCGCTGTCGTCATGGAGACGGTCATCAGGAACGCCGAGCGCCCGGAGCGCGGCATCGTCTCCATGCTGCTGGGCGGGGCGCTGATTCTCGTCGGCGCCACCACCGTGTTCGCCCAGTTGCAGACCGCGCTGAATCAGGTTTGGAACGTGCGCGCCGCGCCTTCCAACGCCATTCTCGGTTTGATCCGCGCGCGGCTGGTGTCGTTCGGCGTGGTGCTCGGGCTGGGCTTCATGCTGCTGGCGTCGCTCGCCCTCAGCGCGGTGCTGGCGGCGCTGTACCAACAGGTGGCCGCCCAACTGCCCGGCGCCCCGGTGGTATGGCAGCTCATCAACAACGGTATTGCGCTGCTGATCGTCACCCTGCTGATCGCGGCGCTGTTCAAGTTCGTGCCCGACGCGCACATCGAGTGGCGCGACACCTGGATCGGATCGTTGTGCACCGCGCTGTTGCTGGTGGCGGGGAAGTTCCTCATCGGCCTGTACCTGGGCCAGGCGAGCATCGGCTCCGCCTACGGCGCCGCAGGCTCCGCGGTGGTGCTGATGGTATGGGTCTACTACACCGCGCTGATTCTGCTGTTCGGCGCCGAACTGACCCGCGCCGTGGCGCGCCACCGGGGGACCCCGGTGCGGCCGAGCCGCTACGCCCGCGCGGCGCCCGGCTTCGGGGCGTACGACAGGCAACAGGACGAAGAGCACGACGCCATTGGCCGCAAACCGGCAGCGCGCGCGCCCCGCAAGGGCAAGGCTGCGTCTGCGTCTGCGTCCTCGGCAGAGGCCGCGGCTGCGGCCGAAGCTGCGGCTGCGGCCGAGGCCGAGGCCGAAGCTACGGCTGCAGATTCAGCGCCCGACGAGCAACGCCCAACACGCTCTCGGCATCCACCCGGGTCTGATAGCCCTCGACAAAAACCTTCTCGCGGATGAGCAGATCCGCATCGAGCACGAAAGCCCCCGGATAGGGGATGCCATAGGCGGCGTGATCGGGCGCGTAATCGCTGTTGAGGATGCCCAGCGCCTTCACGGTGGCGGCGTCGACGTCGGACAGCATCGGGTAGTCGATGGCGAACTTGTCGACGAAGCTCTGCTGCGCCTCAGGCGCATCGTAGGTCAACACCACCACTCCGAGGCCGGCGGCGCGGTAACTTTCCACATGCTCTTGCAACTGCACGAGTTGCTTGACGCAGAAGGGTCACCACACCACGGAGCGATTGGCGAACACCACCAGACCGTTGGGGCCGAGAAACTCCGCCACATCGGTCACCACGCGCTGATCGTGCACGGCCGCCACCGCGGGAAACCGCTCCCCCAGCGCCAGGCCGGGGTCGAACTCGGCGGCATCCGCAGAGACGAACATGTCGGCGGTGAGCAGATCGGCGCCCACAGACAGCAGCGGGCCGCGGAAGGCAAACAGGCCGGCGCCAACCAGGGCGACGACCACCACGGTGGTGAAGAGAATTTTCTTCATCGGATCGGATCTCCAGCGCACACAATGTACGCCCGCATTCAACCTCGAGGCGAGGGTGACTGCAAGCCGCGGCCCTGCCCCGATCAGACGCTGGGGCCGTCCCAGCCGTCGGGCAGCCAGCTGCCGTGGAACCCGTAAGGCACCCGGCCGGGCAGCAACACGCGCGCCAACGGCGCTTGCGCCACGGCCAGGGCATCGAGTATGACCAGCTCGCTGCTATCGCGGCCAGCGTCGTAGACGTAGCTCATGAGGTAGCCGTCGTCTTCGCTGCGGGCGCCTTCGCGCGGCACGAAGTAGGGTTCGCCGGCATGTCGCCCTGGGCCGAGGATGTGCTGCTCGGAAGCCCCGGTCTGCAGGTCGTGCTTGTAGATTTGCGGAAAGGTATCCGTTTCCACGGCGACGGAATACCCGTAGCGATATGGTTTGCCGTTGCGCTGCGGATGGCAGCGGGGGAACTCCTGCCCGCGGGGGTCGATGCGCTGTTCCGACACCCGCCGGGTGCTGGGGTTGATGGTCCAGCGGTCGAGAGTCGCCAGACTGTCACCGAACGGACCCTGCACGTCGGTCTCGAACATCCGCTCGTAGCGGCACAGGTCGATCACCACGTTGCCTTGGGCGTCGTCGTAGGCGTTCATCGGATGGAAAGCAAAGCAAGCGTTCACCTCGCACCAGATGACATCGTCGCCGCCACCGTCACGAGGCAGCAGCCCCACCCGCGGGGCGTAGTCGGGGTTCCAGGCGAAGGGAAAACGCATGCCGCGGCCGAGCAGCTCGAAGCTGACGGTCACCGGCAGGTCGTAAATGACGATGTAGCGCTCGGTGATGCTGGTGTCGTGCATCATCACCATGCCCGGCACCGGCACGTTCACCGTGCGCTTGACCCGACCGTCGCGGCCGACGTGGACGTACTGCACGTGATCGGCGAAGTCGGGCCACTTGTAGGCGATGGCGTGCAGATCGCCGGTGTCCGGGTCGATCTTCGGATGAGCGCTGAACGCCTGGTCGCTGAGGGTGCCGAAGAAGTCATTGCGGCCCACCGTGTCGAGCTCGTAGCCGAGCTCCACCGGCGGCGCTCCCGCCTCGACCAGGGCCCAGGTGCGGCCGGCGTGGCCGATGACGTGGGTATTGTTGGCGCTGGCGAGATCGCGCTGCCCCACGGACTCGCCCAGCGCCTGGGCTACCTCAGTGCTGCGCACCCAGCGATTGCGGTACCAGGCGGCGGCGCCGTCCACCAGGCGCACACCGTGCACCATGCCGTCGCCGAGAAACCAGTGATGCCGATCGCGATCTACGGCACCGAGCGGGTTCGGGCCGTTGCGCAGGTAGCGACCGTTCAGCTCTCTCGGGATCTCGCCGATCACCTGCAGCCCCGTTTCGGTGATCTCTCGATCAACCGGCGCGAAGTTGTCGCTCAGATAGCGTTCGACCATGAGATGTTCCTCGATAGGGAAAACCGGGCGCAGAGCTATCCTGCTACATTAAGTTTACATCGTCAACATGCGCGCTGCAGACTCAGCAGGAACCCTTAGCCACCGGAATCAGCACCTCGTTGCGGCGCATGAACCAGGGTTTGAACGGCGGGTCGTAGCGCGCCCACAGGGGTTCGCCGCAGATCTGGTACTCCGAGGTCTGCAGCGCCTCCCGCAATGCGGTCTCGTGGAGCCGGTAGCGCGACTCGCTCCAGCGCCCCGAATACGCAAGCGCAGCCATCAGCTCACCTGAAGCGCTGCGAATCTGCACCTCCTGCTGCTCGGGTCGAGGCAGCGTGTCCATCCGGTAGCCCTCGGGCATGACGAAAGAAACCTCCCAACCCGCAGTTCCCGCCGACTGCAGCACCGGCGCCGTCATGGAGATCTCTTCGCCGCGGCTGTTGTTGCCGTCGATGAAGCGGAACAGCGGCCGGAACGCCCGGTTGCCGGCGGCCTCGAAGTTGGCGTCGACCTGCACGCTCGCCAGCAGGTGCGGCGCGTAACGCCGCACTTCGACATCGCCCACGGTCGCCTCGACCTGATAAGCAAGCTGCGGAACCGCGTGAACGCTGGCGCTGGCGAGCAGCGCCAGCAGGGCGGTGACCATGAGGATGTGCGGATGACGGTGTACCATGCGGACTATCCTACGGCCCCAGCGGTCAAAGCCCGGTGAAGACACCGGGCGGTAAAAACCGGGTACCTGGTCGGCCGTTTCATTCTTCCTGGAGGTTGCCAATGTTCATCGCCATGAATCGCTTCCGCATCGCCAAAGGTTTCGAAGCAGGCTTCGAGAAGGTCTGGCGGGAGCGCGAGTCGTATCTCGACCAGGTGCCCGGATTTCGGGAATTCCATCTGCTGAAAGGCCCCGAGCGCGACGACCATGTGCTGTACGCTTCCCACAGCGTCTGGGACTCGCGGGGCGCTTTCGAAGCCTGGACCGAGTCGGATAGCTTCCGTCGCGCCCACGCCCAGGCGTCGGCACCGAAGGGCACCTACCTCGGCCATCCAGAACTCGAGACCTTCGAAACCGTCCTTTGATGGGGTTTGATGGGGATAGTGCGCACGCAGACGTGGCGACGAGCGCCGATCGGCGCCGCCGCCATTGCCTTCGCTGCTCGCGTCAACGTGCCTGTTGGCTCTGCTGCGCGATGTAGCCCTGGGTGATCTTCGGCAACTCGGTCTGAAACCAGTCAGCCATCTCGCGCTCCTGGTCGCGCATTCGCGAGCACACCTCGGCAATCTGCGGCTCACCGCATTGAGCGGCAGCCACCGAGAGGCTCTCGAAAGACGCGGCCTCGAACTCGGCGAACGCATCGTTGGCGATGCAGTTCTTCACCACCTCGTCGGGCGCGGCCGCCACGGTCCAGCCCTGCAGCTTCGAAGCGACCTTGGAAGCCCCTTCCTTTATGGTCGAGGTATCGGCGCCGAGCTGCTGCAGGCAACGCTCGAGCTCGCCGATCTGCGTCTTGGAATGGCTCACGTGCTCAGACAGCTTGTGCTTGAATTCGGGAAACTCGTCGTAACGCTCCACCTGGCGCTCCAGGTTCTCGACTCTCGCCGATTTCATCGCGTGGGCGTCCTTGAGCCAGCTTGCGAGCGTATCCTTCGGGGTGTTCGCCATGGTCGTCTCCGTAGTGCATTGATCGGGGATTCAGTGCGTGTTTGAGGCAAGCGGCGTGCCAGAGGAATCTCGATCGGGAGATCGCTCCCACGGCAGGGGCATCGCGATCGGGAGATCGCTCCCACAGTATGCGAGATCGCTCCCACAGGAGAGGGGGAGCCCTGAGGCTCAGACGGGGGCTTTGCGGGGCAGGCGCGGGTCGCGGGCCGGGGGCAGGTGGCTGCGCAGGTCGGCGATCAGGTCGCTTTTCAGGCTCTGGCGTGCCGGATCGTCCCACAGGTTGACGAGGGCGCCAGGGTCTGCGCTCAGGTCGTAGAGCTCGCCTTCTGTGCCCTGGTAGAGCGAGCCGGGCCGGTAGGCGGTGCAGACCCAGCCGTCCCGATAGATGGACTCGAGGCCGATGCTCACCGGCCCGTGCTCGCTGGCCCACTCGGTGAGCACCCGCTCGCGCCCCTGGGCAGACGCCTCGGCTTCGGACAGCGGCAGCACCTGGCCCTCCAGCCAGGGGGGCTCGCCGATGCCGGCGATGCGGCAGAAAGTGCTGGCCAGGTCGACATGGCCCACCGGCGCGGCCACCTCGGCGGGCGCCACCCCCGCGGACGGCGCCGGGCGCCAGATCAGCGGCAGCCGCATCAGCGCATCGACGTGGTAGGGGCCTTTGAACAGCAGCCCGTAGTCGCCCTGCAGCTCGCCGTGATCGGTGGTGAAGACGATGTCGGTATGCTCCGCCCAGCCGCGGCGGCCGAGATAATCGAGCACCCGGCCGCAGGCCTCGTCGATGAGCTCGTTCTCGATGTGCGTGTACGCGTTGATCTCCCGGATCTGATCCGCGGTGAGATCGCAGGGGCGAAAGCCCCTGGGCGATTCGAGATTGGTCCACAACGAGCCGTCGAAGTAGCCGAGCCAATGCCGGGGCTTGGTCGCCAGCAGCTCCGCAGCCTTTGCGGCGCTGCCGGGGTACAGATCGGGCAGCGGCAGGTCGCGCCAATTCACCCGGTGCTTCTCTGCCGCCGGCGGATCCCAGGGGTGGTGGGGGTCGGGGAAGCTCATCCACACGAACCAGTCTTCGTCTGCGTCCAGGCCGTCGAGCCAGGCCATGGTGCGTTCGGCCACCCAGTCGGTGTGATAGACGTCGCGCGCCAACTCCGCCGGCCACACCTGAATGGCGCCGGTATCACCGCCGCCGGCGGTGTTCTGCTGGCCCTCGGGGGTGATCATGGGATAGAAAGCGGCCAGCGCCTCGGGGTGCTGCTGCTGCAGCCACAGGTCGTAGTGAGCGTGACCGGTGACGAAGTGGTTGGCCAGCGCCATGTGCTCGAAGCCGCGATGGGGGCCATGCTCGCCCAGCAACGCCATGCGGTTCTCGTAGAAGTCGTCCCGGGAGCCGAGCCACGGCTCGAAATGAGCCTTGCCGATGAGCGCGGTGCGGTAACCGTGATCGCCCAGCCAGTGGGCGACGGTGGGCGTCTCCGGCGGCAGGCTGACGCC
>JBLRXD010000190.1:0-8647 GCA_047920935.1 Pseudomonadales bacterium
CAACTTGGCGCGATGGTCCTCCAACGCGCGCGCGTAAGCAAATGGATTCCGCGCGAGCGAATCAGCGCAGCGAGTACAGGGCGATGCGCTCTGCCCGGCGGCTGAGCCAGCGCAGCCGTGCGCACAGCACCGCCGCGACCAGCGCCAGGCCGAACGTCGCTCCCCACCAGAATCCCAGCACGCCGAGCCCCTGGCCGCCCCAGCCGAACGCCAGCACCGCGCCCAGCGGCAACGCTATCACCCAGTAGGACACCGCCATCACCAGCATGGGGGTGCGGGTGTCCTTGTAGCCGTGCAGCGCTCCCGTGGCCGTTGCCTGGGCGTCGTCGAAGAACTGGTAGACGGCTATGAACACCATCAGCTGGGCCGCCAGCGAAACCACCTGCAGATCGGTGGAAAACAACGCCGCGATGCCGTTGCGAAACAGCAGCAAGCCGGAGGCGGCGATCGCCGCGAAGCCGAGCGACGCGGCGATGGCGATCCACGCGGCACGGCGCGCACCGTCCGGATCGCCGGCGCCCACGTAGTGGCCGACGCGGATGGTTGCAGCGACGCCCAATGCCAGCGGAATCATGAAGGTGACGCCGTTTATCGTGGTGGCGATCTGGTGGGCCGCCAGCGCTTCGACCCCGAGCCGGCCGATGAGCAGGGCCATCACCGAGAAAGCGGCCATCTCGAAGAAGCGTGCGGCGCCGATGGGCAGCCCGAGGCGTACCAGCCGGCCGATTTCGCGGCGGTCCGGGGCGGCCATGCGGCTGAACACGCCGATACGGCGCATGCGGGAAAATTGCACCACCAGGATCATGGCGATCAACTCGAACCACAGCACCACCGCGGTCGCCACACCACAGCCGACACCGCCCATGGGTTCGAGCCCCAGACCGCCGTAGATGAACCAGTAGTTCAGTGGCAACTTGAGAGCAAGTGCCGCCAATGCGATCACCATCCCCGGCAACGTCCATGACATGCCTTCGCACAGATGGCGCAGCGCGTAGTAGCCGAGCATCGGCGGCAGCCCCCACACCACGGCGCTCAAGTAACCGGTGGCTACCGGAATCGCGCGTGCGTCCACGGCCATGAAGCCATAGAATGGCCCGGCGAATTGCATCAGCCCGAGCATGATCGTGCCGGACAGGGCAGCGATCCACAGCGCCTGGCGCGTCACGTGCGCCACCGCGTCGACACGCCCGGCGCCATTCAGTTGCGACACCGACGGTGTGACCGACTGCAGGATGCCCGAAAGGAACAGCATCACCGGCCAGTAGATGCTGGCGCCCAATGCCACACCCGCGAGATCGGTGGCGCTCACCCGGCCCGCCATGAGGGTGTCTGCCACCACCATGCTGATCTGGGCGAGTTGCGCGACGATGATTGGCAACGCCAGCCGCACGAGCAGCGTCAGTTCGCGCCGTGCGGGCACGGCAGTCACCTCGGGGACTGCGGCGGTTGCGGTCAACCCGCGGGCAGGTTGTCGATAGCCAACGGCGGCAGATCGCCCGCGGGGCTGAAGCCGAAGATGCGACCGTAGAAGTACAGCTCCGCTTCGTGGGCACGGATGATGTTCTCGGCCCGACGGAAGCCGTGGGCTTCGCCTTCGAACTCGAGGTAGGCGACCGGCACCCCCTTGTTCTGCAACGCGTTGACGATCATGCGCGACTGGTTCGGCGGCACGATCTTGTCGTCGGAGCCCTGGAACGTGATCAGCGGTGCGTTGAACCCTTCCAGGTGATGGATGGGGCTGCGGGCCCGGTAGAGTTCCTCGCTGGGCGGCCCGATCAGCGAGCGGTCGTAGTTGCGCTCGAATTTGTGGCTGTCCCTGGCCAGCGCCTCGATGTCGGCCACGCCGTAGTAGTTGGCGCCGGCTTTGAAACGCTCGGTGAACGCCAGTGCCGCGAGGGTGGTGAAGCCGCCGGCACTGCCGCCGCGGATGGCCAGTCGCTCGCCGTCCACCCGGCCGGTGGCCACCAGGTGATCGACGGCAGCGACGCTGTCCTGAACGTCGACGATGCCCCAGTTGCCGTTCAGCCGCCGGCGGTAGTCTCGGCCGAAGCTCGTTGAGCCGCCGTAGTTGACGTCGACGATGGCGAAGCCGCGGCTGGTCCAGAATTGTTTGGAGACGTTCAGGGTTGCTTTCGAGACGCTGGTGGGACCGCCGTGCACGAACACCAGCAGCGGTGGCTTCTCTGTGTCGGCAGCCCGGAAATCCGGGTTGGTCGGCGGGTAGAAAAAAGCGTGGGCGCTGCGGGGCTGGCCGTCGGCCCCGGCGGCGGTGGGAAACTCGATGGCCTCGGGGCGGGAGATGTATGCCAGGGGCAGATCGCGGGTTGCCGGCTGGTGCAGCAGCCGATGGGCGCCGCTGGTCAGATCCACGGCGATGAGCGCGCTCGGCTCGACGTCCGATGCGGCAATGACCAGCGCGGTGTTGGCATCTGCCAGGCTCACTTCGGCAAAACTGGTGTAGGGCAGGGCGAAGCTGGTGAGCGCGCCGGTCTTCAGCTGCAGCACGCCCAACGCATCCACCGCGTTGCGGCTGTGGCGCAGCACGGCGCGGCCGTCGCCGGTGAGGGCGTAGCTGGAAGCGCCGTGGGACCATAATGGCCCGGCCAGTTCGTGCTGCATCGGGCTCACCGCTTCCGGCGTGCCGCCCGTCCAGCGGTACAGGTTCCACCAGCCGCCGGGCTCGTCGACGAAGTACAGGGTGCCGTCGGCGTCCCAGGCCGGTTCCGTCACCGCGCGATTCGCTCCGCCGGCCACCTGCAGCGGATTGCCGATGCCGTCAGCGGTCAGATCGGCGACGTGCAGGGTGGTGGCGTCCCAGGGCATGTCGGGGTGGTTCCACTGAATCCAGGCCAGGCGTTTGCCGTCCGGGCTGATACGCGGATAGGCGACGAAATCGCTGCCGCTGACCAGCACACGGCCGGCCCCGCCGCCCGACAGCGGTACCGCAACGATCTCGTTGCGTTCCTCGCCATTCGCAGCCAGCGTCTCCGCGGTGTGGTCTTCGCGCACGCAGACGATCTGCGCCTGATCAGGGTGCGCGACGCAATCGGCGTATCGGTAGCCGGCCGGCGTCAGCGGCATGGGCTCCGCTGATGCCCGCTGCAGATACAGGCGCTGATCGGTGAAGTTGGCGAATACAACGGCGCCGTCCGCAAGCACGACGTAGGCGGCGCCGCCGTATTCGTGCACGCGGGTACGCACGTTGAACCCCTCCGGGGTAACGACCCGAGGCTCGTCGTCGCCGTCACGGCGCACCAGTACCTGGCGGCCCTGCTCCGCGGGGCGGCTTTCCCGCCACCACAGACGGCCGTCGGCCATCTGCAGATCGCTCATGCCGATGGCCGCGCGGGCGAGGTCCGCCGCGGCAATAGGAGATTCCCACGTACCGTAGGGTTGCATCTGCTGCGCGATCATCATGGGCCTTCAGAGGCTGGGCAGGTCGAGCCGGTGGCGCTCGGTGTGCCGCAGCAGGAAATCCCAGATCCGCCGGTCGAGAGCCGGGTCGGCTTGTTCGGCCCAGGCGTGCAGCGCGATCAGCAGCCGCAGCCCCTCGGCGTGCAGGGCGTCCACATCGCTGAGCCGCAGGCTGTCGGGGCTGCGGGCGCAGAATGCCGCCCGGGCATCTGCTCCGGCGGACTTCGGCGCGGCGCGGAACAGGGCCTTCATGTCGGCGATGTCGGTCATGCGGCTCGCTACCGCCCGCTCCGCATCCTGGGCCAGCGCCATGAGCAGCATGCTGATCATGCCGGTGTTGGCCATGGCGAAGCGGGAGTTCGTCTCCGGCGCGATGGCCGTGACCAGTTTGCCGGCCAGATCGGCCATGCCTTGGGAAAGTCGCGGTATCACAGCAGCGGCTCCACGTACTGATGGGCGGAGGAGGGGTGCAGGCGGTCTACCAGGATACGGTTCTGGCGGTCGGTCATGACCCAGCCGGCCATGGCGAGAATCGGCTCCTTGGATTCGCCATGGAAAAAATCCTCGGTGGACGAGATCCAGATGGCGACCGCTTTGAGCGACGCGAACACCTGCCACCAGCGAAACGCCTGCCGATCCACGCTGATGCCGCTCGCCTGCTCCCAGGTGCCGATGGCCTGTTCGCGCGGCAGCAGCCCGCCGGCGAGCTTGCGCTCCGGCCAGCCCCACAGCGGATCCAGCGACCACGCCAGGTCTTCCAGGGGATCGCCGATGTGGGCCATTTCCCAGTCGAGCACCCCGCGAACCGCGCCACTCTGATCGAACAGGAAATTGCCGGCACGGTAATCACCGTGAACCAGCGACAGCCTGGTGGAGGGGGCGGGCAGATTTCTGCGCAGCCAGCGGACGGCCGCTTCCGCAACCGGTTGGGGATGGACGGCGTCTTTGGCGATGACGCCGGCCCAGTAGTCGAGTTCCCGTGCGGCGGGATGCTCGGGGATTTCCATGAACGCGGTCACGCCGAGTTGGGCGAGGTCCATGGCGGCGAGCTTGCCCAGCAGCGACCAGGCGTTGTGGCCGATCTTCTCGCGCGCACCGGCAAATTCCGGCAGCGCCAGGCTGCCGATAGCGCTTTCGCACCCGGGGATCTCGCTCATCACCGAGAACGGCCGCTCGAGGTGCTGTGGATCTTCCTCGAGAATCAGCGGTTCCGGCACCGGGACGTCGGTCCGGTGCACCGCGGCGTAGGTGCGGTACTCGAGCGCGCGCTCGGTGTCGATGAGGCTGGTTTTCGGATCCCGGCGCAGGATCAGGCCGCGTTCGGCGCCGTCCACCGTCACTCTGACCCGATAGGTTTCCCGGGAGGCGCCGCCGGGAATCTGCTCGATGGCCACCAGGGCCACCGGTTGACCCCAGTGCCGGCTCAAATAGGCGGCGAGACCCTCGCCGAGCGGTTTCAGCGCTGGATGCATGCTGCCACCTCCTTCGCTCTAGCCCGCTGTCGTAGGAGCGATCTCCCGATCGCGATCTGGAGATCGCTCCTACGGCGGCAGGCGTTCGGCGCGCTCAAGACCCGACTCCCGCAGCCCCGCGGCGCATCCGGAAGCGTATGGGCAGGTGCTTGAGGCCGTGGACGAAGCTCGCCCGCAGGTGCTCGGGCGCGCCCGCCAGTTCGATTTGCTCGATGCGCGGTATGAACTGGTGGAAGAAGATGCGCATCTCGAGCCGCGCCAGCAGCAGCCCCAGGCACTGGTGCGGACCGGTACCGAACGCCAGGTGCCGGTTGGGCTTGCGATCGATGCGAAACTCGAATGGGTCGTCGAAGATCTCTTCGTCGAAGTTGGCGGACGCGTAGAACAGCGCCAGGGTATCCCCCTGCTTGATCCGCTGGCCGCGCAACTCGCAGTCGCGCATGGCGGTGCGGGAGAACTGCGCCACCGGCGTGGTCCAGCGGATCATCTCCTCCACCGCGAGTTTCACCACCTCCTCGTCATCGATGCCGGCCTTGAGCTTGGCCAACTGCTCGGGATGGGTGAGCAGCGCGTGCAGGCCACCGGAGATGGCCGTGCGGGTGGTCTCGTGCCCGGCGGTGGCGACGATGATGTAGTAGGAGATCAACTCCTTGTAGGGCAGGTACTCGCCGTCGATCCTGCCGTTGGCGATGTAGGACGCCAGATCTTCCGTGGGGTGAGCCCGACGCTGGTCGGTGAGCTCGGTGAAGTAGCTGTAGAGATCCTTGATGGTGTCGAAGATCGACAGCGGGTCTTCGCTCATCCGTTTCATTTCCGGATCGTCGCCGGCGAACAACTCGTTGGTCAGCTTGAGGATGCGCCACTCGTCGTGCTCCGGCACGCCGAGCAATTCGGCAATGAGCTTCAGCGGCGGCCACACCGAGATGTCCTGAACGAAATCCAACTGCTTTTCGCTGCCATCTCCGGCCATGTCGTCGAGAATCTTGCCGATGATGGCGCTGAGGCGATCGTCGAGCCGCTTGATGTTCGAGGGCTTGAACCAGGGCTGCACCAGTGCCCGGTACTTGGTGTGGTCGGGGGGGTCCATCTGCACCAGCGAGCGGATCAGCCCGCCCTCGCCGGCGGTGGCCAGCACCTCCAGCAGTTTCGGGGAATCCTGCAGCCGCTGGAATATCTGCGCCATGAGTTCCTGGCGCATCTCCGGGCGGGTTACCTCCGGCTGCAGCAGCGGGCGCGGCTCGCTCGCGAACAGTTCCGGCTGCTTTTCGATCTCGATGACGTCGGCGTGCTTGGTCACCGCCCAGAACGGCCGATACTGGGTCGGCCGCACGTAGCGCAACGGGTCGTTGGCCCGCAGCCAGGCGAAGGCGTGGTGAGGATGTCCCACCCGGCCGTAGATCTCCGGGGCGATGATGTCGTCGTCGTTGAAGTCGTATGCTTCAGCCATGCGTGAGATGCCTGGTAACCTGGGTGCTGGCCGATTAACTTAGCCGCACAGGCTGGGGTATTGCAATTGGGAACCCGATCGCGATCGGGAGATCGCTGCTACGGTCCTCGGTGCAGGGGCAGGGGCAGAGGAGGGGGATGTTCATGGCGGATCATGCAACCCGGGACGACATCGCGCTGTTGAGCCCGGAATTCCATCGCGAGCCGTTCGCCCGCTACGCCTGGATGCGTGAGCACGCGCCCGTGTACTGGGACGCGGCGGCCGAGACCTGGGATGGCGGCCGCGGCTTGTGGGGCGTTACCCGCTACGAAGACATCCGTACGGTGGCATCGGATCAGCAGCGCTTCTGCTCCGGCAACAGCTCGCGGCCCGATTCGCCCCCGGTGCCGTCCATGATCAACCTGGATGAACCCACCCACATGGCGCGGCGCGGGGTGATCCGGCGGCGCTTCACCCCGCAGGCGGTGCGTTCCTACGAGGCTTTCGCGCGGCGCTGCGCCACCCGGCTGATCGATCAGGTAGCCGAGCGCGGGGAGTGCGATTTCGTCGCCGATATCGCCACCCCCTTGCCGATGATGATGATTGGCGAACTGCTGGGGGTGCCTGAGGAGGATTTCGAGAAGCTGCTGCACTGGTCGGACCTGTTCGCCACCGGGCTGCAGGACATGCCGCCAGAGCACCTGCAGAGCGTCATCGCCGCCGTGCGTGAATGGAACGCATACATCACCCTCTGGTTCGAGCGCCGCCGCGAGGCCCCCGGTGACGACCTGATCTCGGCCATCGTCCACGCGAGAATCCGCAACCTGCCCATGAGTCACGAGGAACTCATGCATGAGGCCATGCTGATTCTGGTGGGTGGCGATGAAACCACCCGCCATACCCTGTCGGGCGGCATGGAGGCGCTGCTGCGGCGTCCGGAGCTGTACCGCGTGCTGGCCCGGGAGCCCGCGCTGCTGGGCACCGCCATCGAAGAGATGCTGCGCTGGACCACGCCGGTGAAGAATATGAACCGCACCGCCACCGTCGATGTCGTTCTCGGCGGGCAGCAGATACGTCGCGGCGACAAGCTGCTGCTGTGCTACGAGTCCGGCAATCGGGACGATTCCGCGTTCGTGAGTCCCGACGAGTTCGACATCCGCCGCGATCCGAACCATCATCTGGCCTTTGGTGGTTACGGCCGGCATTTCTGCCTGGGCGCCAACCTCGCCCGGCTCGAGATCAGGGTGATGTTCGAAGAGCTGCTGCGGCGGCTGCCGGACCTCGCGCTGCGCGGAGAACGGCCCTGCCCTTACCGGCACGGCAATTTCGTGCTGGGGTTCGAAGCCATGCCGGTGGCGTTCTCGCCGGTACCCAAGGAGGGACATTGATGCCTGAGACACTGGCGGGACAGCACGCCTTCATCACCGGCGGCGGCAGCGGCATCGGCCTTGCCTGCGCCAAAGCATTTCTTGCCGATGGTGCCCGGGTGAGCATCATGGGGCGCTCGCGCGACAAGCTCGACCGCGCGCTGGCGGAACTCGCGCCCCTGGGCGAAGCGCAGGCGTATCCGGGTGACGTCGGCGACGAATCCCAGGTGCAGACGGCCATCGAGGCCGCCCACGGGATAGCGCCGCTCACCATCGCGGTCGCCAATGCCGGCATTGGCAGCCTCGGCTCGCTGGATCGCACTGACGATGCAGACTGGCAGAGAGTGTTGCAGACCAATCTCACCGGCACCTTTTACACCTTCAAGCACGCCGGGCGCGCCATTACCCACAGCGGTGGCGGCGCCCTGTGCGCCATCTCGTCCATCGCCGCGGTGCGCACCCACCGTTTCATGCACGCCTACGTGGTCAGCAAGGCCGGGGTCGACATGCTGGTGCGCAACACCGCCGACGAGTTGGGCGCGGCGGGCGTGCGCGTCAACAGCGTCTGCCCCGGGCTGGTGGACACGGAAATCGCCGCCGGTTTGTTCGCCACCGAGGAAGTGCTCGAGGATTACCTGAGCAACATGCCGCTGTCCCGTACCGGCACGCCGGCGGATATCGCCCAGGCGGTGCGCTTCCTCTGCGGCCCCGAGTCCAGCTGGATCACCGGCACCGTGCTGTCGGTGGATGGCGGTCATCATCTGCGCCGCGGCCCCGACTACACCCCTTTCATCAAGGCCATGTATGGCGATCAAGCTGCCGAGGATAAGTAATGAAGCTGTCGAATTTTTCCAGATCCATCGCCGGCAAGGTTGCCGTCGTCACGGGTGCCGCCAGCGGCATGGGCCGAGCGACGGTGCGGTTGTTTGCCGATGAAGGCGCCCAGGTGGCGGCGCTGGACGTCATTG
>JBLRXD010000191.1:0-8591 GCA_047920935.1 Pseudomonadales bacterium
CTGGCGCGAGGCGCGCGCGGGCAGCCTGGATGACGGCCGGCCGTCGATGCTGGGGACGCTGGCGAAGTCGGTGAGCTCGTTGTTGAGGATGAACCCTGCCGCCATGCGTTGGGAGCCGAAGGCGAACTCCACTGAAGCGGTGAACGACACGGCATTGCCGGCGCCGTCGATCACCGACAGATGGCTGGTGCCCGGCACCTCGCCGGTGCCGTCCAGCGCCCAGCGGTCGATGATCGGCGTGCCGTGCAGCACCGCACCGGGATCGCCCGGCCGGGGCGCGGAGCCGGGCGTGGGCCGGTCGTCGGCGCGGGCCGTCCAGTAGCGCGGATCGGCCAGGGCTTCGGTGGGAACGGCGACGAAATCGGCGTCGGCGACGTAGTGGTCGCGGTCCGCGTAGGCCAGCAGCATGGCGTCGATGAAGGCCGCCCAGCCGGCTGCGTCATTGCTCGCGCCGTCGGGCGCGAACACTTCCACCAGACCCAGCATCTGCAGCACGGCGACCCCGGAGGAGGGTGGCGGCACGCTGCACACCCGGTAGCCACGGAACGGGCCGCAGACGGGGTCACGCAGCACCGCCTGATATGCCGCCAGGTCGTCGGTAGTCAGGGCGCCGGGCAGGGGCGCCTGGGCGGCCCGGGCGACGATGGCCTCCGCCACCGGGCCGGTATAGAACGCCTGCGGGCCGCGCTCGGCAACGCCGCGCAGGGTGGCGGCGTACGCCGGGTTGGTGCGCAGGTAGCCGACGGGCAGGGGCTCACCGTCAGGAAAGAAGTAGGCGGCCGTGTCGGGATTCTCGTCGATGTTGGTGTACCGCGCGATCTGGGCGAGCAGCATGTTGAGCCGCGGCGACACCTCGAAGCCCTGCTCCGCCAGGCGAATGGCCGGGTCGAACAGTTGCGCCCAGGGCAGCGAGCCGAAGGTCTGGTGGGCAAGATGGTAGAGGGCGATGGCCCCGGGCACGCCCACGGAGTGGCCGCTCTGCACCCGATCCCGATGCGACAGCGGTGCGCCGTCGGCGTCGAGGAACATGTCCGCGCGGGCGCCGGCCGGCGCCGACTCCCGGCCGTCGATCACCCGCGTGTCACCGGACTCCCTGTGATGCACCAGCATGAAGCCGCCGCCGCCGATGCCGGAGCTTTGCGGTTCGACCAACCCCAGTACCAGATGGGCGGCAATCGCGGCATCCACGGCGTTGCCGCCGGCTTCGAGCATCGCCACGCCGGCGGCGGTGGCGTGGGGGTTCGCCGTGGTGACCATGGCCTCCCTGAGTTCGGCGCCGCGAATCGGCGGGGCAACGACGTCGCCGTCGCGTAACACCGGCGAGCCGCACCCGAACTGCAGCAACCCCAGCAACAGCGCCAGGACAAAGGTTGGAACGGACGCGCTCGACGGCATGTGGATCTCCAATATTCGGCCAGGGCGAACTATAGCCGATCGGTGGGCGATGAGCCGCCGAACCGCAGGCAGCGGATGGTAACGCCAAAAGCAGCGGGCGCCCTGAGGCGCCCGCTTTGGTCTCTGACGAAGCCCGCGAAGGGCCGTGGTCAGGCTAGTCGAGGTCTACCCGGAAGCGCAGGTACCACAGGCCACCATCCATGCCCCAGGGGGAGTTGGTGGTGTACTTGTTGCCGCTGCCCGGGCCGTTCGGATCCGTTTGCGGGAACTTGTCGAACAGGTTCTGCGCGCCCGCCACGAAGGTGTAGCGGTTGTTCAGGGTGTAGGAGACTTCTGCATCGAAAATCACGGCGCCGTCGTAGCAACGGTCGCCCGCGCCTGCAGCACGGCTGCACACTACGCTCGAAGTACCGCTGCCGGTAGCGTCGACCCAATCATCGTAGTAATTGGCGCGCAGCAGAAAGCCGAGATCACCGAAGGAGTGATGGATGGTGAAGACGCCACGGTGCTCCGGGTTGAACCGCTCCAGCTCGATCCGGCGCTCACGGGAGATGACGTCGCCCGCTTTGTCGACGGTCGTTTCGTTCCAGTTCCACGCCAGGGTGAAGTTGGTCAGGCCCGCATCGCCCCAGTCGTGAGAGTAGGTGGCGACCAGGTCGATCCCCTGAGTGGTGGTGTCGAAGTCGTTGACATAGAAGTCCACGCTTTCCAGGTCGCGCGCGCCGGGAATGCCCGACTGCTCGAGGATCACGGGCAGCGGCACCCCGTTGATGGTCTGGTCGGCAATGCGGATCAGACCGGTGTTGGAGATGCGGTCCGTGACTTCGATGTTGTAGTAGTCGACCGTCAGCGTCAGCGCATCGGCGATGTCCCAGACGAAGCCGAGGGTCCAGTTGGTGGCATCTTCGGGCTTCAACTGCTTGCCGCCGAGCAACTGGGCGATCGGGTTGGTGGGCGGAATCTGCCCAGCCTGCTGCAGCACACCGTCGACCGTCCGGGTGGACACCTTGGTCACGTTCGACTGCCCCGGCGTCGGCGCGCGGAAACCGGTGCTGAACGAGGCGCGCATGGCGAAGTTGTCGACGAACTGATAGCGGGTCGACAGCTTGCCATTGGTGGTGGTGCCGAAGTCGTCGAAGTCTTCGAAGCGCAACGCTGCCCCGACGGTCCAGGCCTCGACCACGTCGGTTTCGAGGTCGACATAGGCGGCGTAGTTGGCGCGGTCGAACTCCCCGGCCTGGTTCGGGCTGAATCCGGCGAAGCCGTTGGCGCCAATGCTCATCGCGACGAGCGGGGTCACGCCATCAGCATGGAATGCTGAGTCCTGGAACGCGTAGGGGCCTGCCTGCCAGGACGATTCCTCGCCCAGTCGGATTTCGAACATCTCGACCCGATACTCCACGCCGAAGGCGACGTTCAGGTCGGAGTGGAGGGCCTCCACCGCCAGCGGATAGCTGAACTCGGCGTTGTAGCTCTGCTCCGTCTGGATGTACTTGCCCACGTCGAAGGAGGTCGGGCTGTCCGGTCCGAGCGAAGGGTTGATGGTTTGATCGAGGAAGAACCCTACCTCGTTGCGCGCCAGCCGCATGCTGAAATCGTACAGCATGCCGTTGGTGAAGGAGCCCCGCACTCCGACCGCGCCGCTGATGTCTTCCAGCTTGGCACCGAAGGTCGGCGTGAATCCGCCGGGGAAATCACTGTTGAAGGTGAAGCAATTCGCCGGCAGGCTCGCCGGGTTGAAATCGCCGGCAATGCTGCCGCCGGGAGACACTACGAGCGGACAGTTGGAGATCAAGCGCCCGTCGGCGTCCGGCACGATGTCCTGGAAGTTCGTGTCGATGATCGCGCGCCGCAGGCCGCCACCGGTGAATACGCCAGAGCGGTTGTTCGGATTGCGATAGAAGAAGCCGTTGCTCTGCTCGCGCTGGGAGTAGTGGCCGAACGCGTAGATCTCCTGGGTATCCGTCAGGTCGATGCCGGCGTTGACGAACAACGTGTAGTCGTCCCTCAACTGCGGGGAGCCCCACGGCTGCGCGGGGTTGGCGACCGCTGTGTTGCCGGTGGCAATCAGGCCGGCGGCATCGGTACGCTGCACGCTGCGGCTGGTTGCGTCGACTTCCTTCCACTGTGCAGAGATGTTGGCAAACCCGTTCGGGCCCAGCGGGAGACCGATATTGGCGGCCAACTGCATGGACTGACCGTCGCCTTCGTACATCTCGCCAAACTTGCCCTCAAAGGTCATGCCTTCGCGATCGTCTTTCAGTTGAAAGTTGATCACGCCAGCGATGGCGTCGGAGCCGTACTGGGCGGCGGCGCCGTCACGCAGCACTTCGACCTGCTTCAGCGCGATGGCCGGGATGGATGCCAGGTCGGGGCCCTGAGAGCCGGCTGCTAGGGAGCCGCCGAGTTCGGCGATCACCGCGCCACGGTGCCAGCGCTTGCCGTTGACCAGGATCAGGGTGTTGTCCGGCGGCAGGCCGCGCAGATTCGCCGGGCGCGAGATGCTCGCCGCGTCGGAGATAGGGAAGGAACCCACGTTGTAGGAGGGAACCAGGTTGCGTAACAGGTCGTCCATGTCGGACGTGCCCTGGGCCTGGAAGTCGCTGCCGTCGAACACGTCGACGGGTACGGTGGATTCCGTTGCGGTGCGCCCCGGGCGGCGCGAACCGGTAACCACCACCTCTTCGATGCTTCTGGCCCCTTCCTGCCCGAAAGCGGCAGGAACCGCTACGGGCGAGAGGGTCAGAGCGCCGACGAGGGAGGCTCGGATCCATGAATTAGACGAGTCGCTCATGTGTCATGCTCTCCAAACTGTCAATCGTTGCATTGCTGCAATCGCGTTATGCTCCCCGCTCGTCCGTCTGGCCGCTCGACTGCGTATCGCGGCGCCACCGCCGCGATAACCAACCCCTGCCAAACAAGACGCGCAAAGTGTACAGCAGTTTGCAATAAAGCGGAATCACCCTTGACACAAATTGAAACAAGTGGCATCGCCCCCGACGGAGCGATCAACGGCTCGGCGGCACGTTAGCTCCGCTGCCGGCAACCAAGTACCATCGCCGCCGGATTTTGCATGTGGAGAGATCGACAACGATGGGCAATGCAGGGCGGCTACAGGGCAAGGTGGCGGTGATCACCGGCGGCACCAGCGGCATCGGCGCGGCGACTGCGGAGTTGTTCGTCGGCGAAGGCGCCAGCGTGGTGATTACCGGGCGTTCCGCAGGCAAAGGTGGCGCTCTGGCTGCGCGCCTGGGTGACGCCGCCCGCTACTGCCATGGCGACGTGACCCGGGAAGGCGATATCCGCGCCGCCATCGATCTGGCGGTGGCCGAATTCGGCGGGCTCGACGTGCTCTTCAACAATGCCGGCGGCCCCACCGCGGGCGGCGTGGCGGACATCACCGGCGAGCAGATCGATTACGGCGTCCACTTGTTGCTGTCGAGCGTCATGTTCGGGATCAAGCACGCCATCGAGCCCATGAAGGCGCGTGCCGGCGGCTGCATCATCAACTGTTCCAGCGTCGCCGCCATTCGCTACAACCAAGGCAACATTCTCTATTCGGTGCTGAAAGCCGCGGTGACGCATTGCACCCGGCTGGCCAGTGTCGAGTTGGGCCCGTTCAACATCCGCGTCAACGCCATCTCTCCGGGCGCCATCGCCACGCCGATATTCTGGGGTGGGTCAGCGCGAGCCAATACTCTGGCCGAGGAAGACAACGCCAGAAAGCTGGAGAAGCTGAAGGCCAATCTGGCCAAGGCGACGCCGATGCCGCGGGCGGGCCTGGCGGAGGATATCGCCGCCGCTGCCCTGTACCTGAGCAGTGATGAGGCCAGCTTCGTCAACGGTCACGATCTGGTGGTGGACGGCGGCCGTACCCAGCTATTTCGGGAGTGACGGCCGCGCTTCCGGCTGCAGTTCAGCCACGGTCTCGTCGCGAAGCTGGCGCTTCAGGATCTTGCCGGATGCCGTTCGAGGCAATGGTTCGGTAGCCACCCGCAGGTAGCGCGGCACCTCGAAGCGCGCCAGGTGGGCGGAGAGGAACGTCTGCAACGCATCCACATCGAGCGTTCCACTGCCGTAGACGGTGGCGCCCACTTCCTCGCCCAGGCGCTCGTCGGGCACCGCGTAGACGGCGGCTTCGTGCACCTCCGGGTGTGCCAGCAGCGCCGCTTCCACCTGGCCGCAGCCGATGTTCTCGCCGCCGCGGATGATCAGATCCTTGATCCGGTCGACGATGAACAGATACCCCTCGTCGTCCAGGTAGGCGACGTCGCCGGTGCGAAACCAGCCGTCGACGAACACCTCGGCGTCCACCTCGGGCCGGTTCCAGTAGCCGCGAAACAGGCTGGTGCCGCGCACCAGCAGTTCGCCGCGCTCGCCTGCGGGCAGTTCGGCGCCGGTATCGTCCACCACTTTCAGCTCCAGCACCGCGGAGCAGCGGCCCGAGCTCGCCGGCCGCTGCAGGTAGTCGAGACCGCCGATGCCGGTGCCGATGGCGTTGGTCTCGGTCATGCCCCAGCCGGTGTTCGGCAGGGCGCGGCCGAACGACGCGCCGATCTGCTTCACCTGCTCCGGCGCTCGCGGCGCGCCGCCGCCGCCCACGGTCTGCAGCGAGCCGAGGTCGCGTCGGACTTCCTTGGCGACCCTGACGAGATCGCCGGTCATCGCTGCCGGGGCGACGAAGGTGTTGATGCGCTCGCGCTCGATCAGTTCGGCGGCCTGTTGCGCATCCCAGCGGTACATGCACACCAGCTTGCGCTGGGTGCGGTAGGACATCAGATACACCGCATGGGCGCCGGTGACGTGGAACAGCGGCACTGCCAGCAGTGTGGCTGGCTGGTAGGGCAGGGGCTCGGCCTCGGCGCCGGCCATCAGACTGGCGGCGGCGGCGTCGAGTTCCCAGGAGTACAGCGCGCTGACGATGTTGCGGTGGGTCGACACCACGCCCTTCGGATGGCCGGTGGAGCCCGAGGTGTAGAAAATGGTGGCGTCGTCGTCGGGATCGATCTGAGCGGCCGGCATGGCAATGTCGCCCGCGGCGGCCAGCAGATCGGCGAGTACCGGGATGCCGGCCGTGGGCCCGGCGGGACGCACGGCGATGACCGACGCGTCGGGGCGGCTCGAGCACTGGGCCAGCCGGTCGAGGCGCTCCTGATCGGCGAACAGCACCCGGGCGCCGCTGTCGGCGAGCCCGTAGGCCAGTTCCTCGGCCTGCCACAGGGCGTTCATCGCCACGGCGATGCCGCCGATGGAGGTGATCGCGGTGAACGCCGTCACCCACTCGGGGAAGTTGCGCATGGAGATGGCGACCCGGTCGCCCTTGCCGATGCCGTAATCGTGCACCAGCACGTGGGCGATTCGCGCTGCCTGCCGGTAGGCGTCGGCAAAGCTCAGCCGCTGCTGTTCGAAAACGATGAAGGTTTCGTCGCTGGCCGTCTCGGCGAAGAGCGCGCGCAGCGACGGGGGCGCGTGCTCGAACACGCGCACCGGTCGGCCGCCGATGTGGGTCTGCCGCAGTTCGTACGGCTCGCCGGGGGCGGTGAGCAGGGCAATGGCGTCGCTTCGGGTCAGCGTGGTGGTCATGATCATCTCGCGCGGAATGCTCCTGCTAGCCTACCCGGTTCGGGAAGGGCGCGGGAGTTCCAATGCCAAAGTCACCGCCAATGGGGTTGTGGTAGCCTTTCGGCTTCTTGGGGAGGGTCAGCATGGCGATACGTTTCGGTACCCTGGGCACGGCGGCGATCACGCCACGGGCACTGGTGTTCCCATGCGTCGACGAGCAGCGCGCGTCCATCGCCGCCATCGGCGCCCGCGATCGCCCCCGCGCCGAGGCCTTCGCCCACCACCACCGCATTCCCATGGTGCTCGACGGCTACGCCGAGGTCGTCGAGCATCCCAAGGTCGACGCGGTGTACGTGCCGCTGCACATCCCGGCCCATTGCCAGTGGACGTTGCACGCCCTGCGGGCGGGCAAGCACGTGCTGTGCGAGAAATCCTTCGCCTGCAACGCCGCCGAAGCCGAAGAGATGGCGGCGCTGGGCCGCGATACCGGGCTGGTGCTGATGGATGCGTTTCACTACCGCTATCACCCGATCTTCCACCGCGCCCGCGAGATCTACCTGTCGGGCGAGCTCGGCGACATTCACAGCATCGATGCGGCGTTCCACATCCCCGTGACCGACCTCGCAGGCATCCGCATGAACTACGCCCTCGGCGGCGGCGTCACCATGGACATCGGCTGCTATCCGATTTCCTGGGCGCGCCACATCACCGGCGAGGAGCCGGAACTGGTGGAGGCCGAAGCCGAGGTGGGGCCGCCCCACGTGGACGTGCGGCTGCAGGCGACGCTGACGTTCCCCAGCGGTGTGGTTGCCACCACCTCCGGGGACATGCGGCCGCAGGCGGCGTTCAGCGCTTACCTCACCGTCACCGGCAGCGCCGGCCGCATGCACGTGGTCAACCCGCTGGTGCCGCAGATGGGCAACCAGATTCAGGTCACGGTGGGCGCGCAACCCTCGCAACGGAGGGTGGAGGTGTTCGATCGCCGCCCGACCTACGGGTATCAGCTCGACGCGTTTCTCGCCGCCGTCCTTGACGGCGCGCCGCTGCTCACCGATGCGGATGACGCGGTGCGGCAGATGCGGGTGATCGACCGCTGTTATCAGGCGGCGGGGCTGCCGCTGCGTGGCATGGTGCTGTGAGCGCCGTGCGCTAATTTCGAACAGGAGATCATCATGGCCTACGTGGAAAATCGCACCATCCATGACGCCGATTCGCACGTCATGGAATTGCCGAACAAGATCGTCGATTATCTGGAGCAGCGCTTTCACGACGACTTCGTCGCCAAAGTGCGCAAGCAGCTGACCGTGCCGGAAACGCTGGCGCAGACCGCGGCCAGGCACGACGACCCGGAGTTCCGGGCCGGCGACGAGGCCAACCTGCTGCTGCGCAAGAACCACCTGGCACTGGGCGCGTTTCGCCGCGAAGACCGGCCGCGCACCCTGGATCTGCTCGGCTTCACCAGCCAGCTGGTGTTCACCACCGCGGCGCTCGGCAACTACGGGCTCGACGACGGCGACGACGTCGAGCTGGCGCTCGCCGCCGCGCGGGCCCACAACCGCATGAACACCGACTTCTGTGCCGTCGACCGGCGGCTGCTGGCGACGGGCGCCTCGGTGGCGAGCCTCTCGATCGCC
>JBLRXD010000192.1:0-8565 GCA_047920935.1 Pseudomonadales bacterium
CTGTCGAACATCAAGGTCGAGGTCGAACTCGGCTTCGATCGCGAGTTGGGCGCGCGCGAGGCGCAGCGCTGCCTCAACTGCGACGTACAGACGGTGTTCGTCGACAACCTGTGCATCGAGTGCGATGCCTGCGTCGACATCTGCCCCATGGACTGCATCTCGTTCATCGACAACGGCGACGAGGCTGATCTCCGCGGGCGGCTGATGGCGCCGGCGCTGAACGTCGACCAGGATCTGTACGTTTCCGGCGACCTGCCCACCGGCAGGGTCATGGTCAAGGACGAGGACGTCTGCCTGCACTGCGGGTTGTGCGCCGAGCGCTGTCCCACCGGAGCCTGGGACATGCAGAAATCCATCATCCACATACCGCAGCTCGGATCCTACGCCGAGGCAGGAATGAAGGCAGAATGAGCAACGTCAGATACAACGACTTCGTCATCCGCTTCGCCAACGTCAACGGCTCCGGCTCGGCCAGCGCCAACGGCATGTTCGCCAAGGCGCTGTTTCGCATGGGCATCCCGGTGTCTACGCGCAACATTTTCCCATCGAACATTCAGGGCCTGCCCACGTGGTTCGAGGTGCGCGTCAACGAAGACGGATATCTCGGCAGGCGTGAGGGCGTCGACATCATGGTCGCCATGAATGCCGAGACTTATGCCGAAGACGTTGCCAGCGTCCGCCCGGGCGGCTACCTGCTGTACGACAACTCCAAGCCTCTGGGCCGCAGCCTCCAACGCAGCGACATCAAGGAGATCGGCATTCCGATCTCGACCCTGCTGCTGCCCGAGTTCGAAGACCCGAAGCAGCGCGGGCTGTTCAAGAACGTGGCCTACCTGGGGGCCCTGGCGGCGCTGCTGAACATCGACTTCGACATCATCACCGGCATGGTGTCGACCCAGTTCAAGGGCAAGGACAAGCTGATCCGGCCCAACATCCAGGCGTTGGAGATCGGCCGCAGCTACGCGCGCGACTACCTCGAGTGCCCGCTGTCGATTCAGGTTCGGCGCAGCGACAAGGTGGGTGAGCAGATCTTCATCGACGGCAACACGGCAGCCGGCCTCGGTGCGGTCTACGGCGGCGCCACGGTCTGCGCCTGGTACCCGATCACGCCATCCACCTCGGTGGCCGAGGCGTTCGAGATGTACGCCGAGCGCATGCGCATCGATGCCGACACCGGCTGCCGCAAGTTCGCCATCATTCAAGCAGAAGACGAACTGTCTGCCATCGGCATCGTCATCGGCGCCGCCTGGAACGGCGCCCGGGCGTTCACCGCCACCAGCGGCCCCGGCATCTCGCTCATGAGCGAGTTCCTCGGGCTGGCGTACTTTGCCGAGATACCGGCGGTGATCTTCGACGTGCAGCGCACCGGCCCGTCCACCGGCATGCCCACCCGCACCCAGCAGGGTGATCTCATCGGCGCCGCCTATGCCTCCCACGGCGACACCAAGCACGTGCTGCTGTTTCCGTCCACGGCCCGCGAGTGCTTCGACTTCGCCGCCGACGCCCTCGATCTGGCCGACCGGCTGCAGACGCCCATCCTGGTGATGAGCGACCTGGAACTCGGCATGAACGACAACCTCAGCCCGCCGCTGGCGTGGGACGATGCGCGCCGCTACGACCGCGGGAAGGTGCTCGACGCCGAGGCGCTGGAATCGGTGGAGCGGTGGGGGCGCTATGTGGACGTCGACGGCGACGGCATCGGCTATCGCACCTATCCCGGCACGCATCCGAGCAAGGGCGCTTTCTTCACCCGCGGCACCTCTCGCGACGAGTTCGCGGCGTACACCGAGTCGCCGGATGCCTACGTGCGCAACATGGAGCGGCTCACCAAGAAGTGGCGTACCGCCGCCACCCTGGTGCCCAAGGCCGAGATCCGCGCCACCGGCAAGCGGGCCGGCATCATCTATTACGGCACCAGCGCGCTGCCCATGGACGAGGCGCTGGATCTGCTGGGGCAGGAGGGCATCCACCTCGACACCCTGCGGTTGCGCGCCTTCCCGTTCGGCGACGAGGTGGTGGATTTCATCGCCGAGCACGAAGTGCTGTTCGTGGTCGACCAGAACCGCGACGCCCAGATGAAGACGCTGCTGGTGAACGAGCTCGCCCTCGATCCGGCCCGGCTGGTCTCGGTGATTTACTTCGGCGGGCTGTCGATCTCGGCGGACACGATTCAGCGACAGGTATCCGACTATTACACCGCGTGCAAGCTGCCGCGCCTGACAGAGGTCAAGTCATGACGTTCGTCACCAAACCGAAGGTGCACCACCCGCGCCTGCCGCTCAACGAGATAGGCCTCACCCGGCGTGATTACGAGGGGTCGGTGTCCACGCTGTGCGCCGGCTGCGGCCACGATTCGGTGAGCGCGGCCGTGGTTCAGGCCTGCGCCGAGCTGTCGCTGCCGCCCCACCGGTTCGCCAAGGTGTCCGGCATCGGCTGCTCGTCGAAGACGCCCAGCTACTTCCTCAACCGTTCCCACGGCTTCAACTCGGTTCACGGCCGGATGCCGTCGGTGGCCACCGGAGCCAACCTGGCCAATCGCGAGCTCTACTGCATCGGCATCTCCGGCGACGGCGACACCGCCTCCATCGGGCTCGGGCAATTCGCGCACATCGTCCGCCGCCGCATCAACATGCTCTACGTGGTGGACAACAACGGCACCTACGGCCTGACCAAGGGGCAGTTCTCGGCCACCAACGATAAGGGCTCCACCAGCAAGAAGGGCAAGCCCAATCTGTACGAGCCCATCGACCTGGTGAGCATGGCGCTGCAGCTGGGGGCGAGC
Organism: Pseudomonadales bacterium; assembly: GCA_047920935.1. GTDB lineage: Bacteria > Pseudomonadota > Gammaproteobacteria > Pseudomonadales > Azotimanducaceae > UBA7803. Next base: position 2,783 of record JBLRXD010000192.1, read on the forward strand.
TTCGTTGCCCGCAGCTTCTCCGGCGACAAGCGGCAGCTGGTGCCGTTGATCAAGGCGGGGCTCATGCACCGCGGGTTCGCGTTCATCGACGTGATCTCGCCGTGCGTGGCCTTCAACAACCACAGCGGCTCCACCAAGAGCTACGATCATGTGCGCGGCCACAGCGAGAGCGTGGTTGCGGCCGACTACATCCTGCCCCATCAGGAGATCACCGCCGACTACGAGCCGGGCACCAGCGAAGACGTGCACATGCCCGATGGGTCGACGCTGCGGTTGTTCAAGCTCGACCGCGAATACGACCCTCACGACCGGGTCGCCGCGCTCAGCCACGTGCAGGAGCGGCAGGCGGCGGGCGAGGTGGTGACCGGGTTGCTGTACGTCGATCCTGACGCGGCCGACTGCCACGAGGTGCTCGAAACCGTGCAGCGGCCCCTCAACAGCCTCGACGAGGCCGCACTGTGCCCTGGCAACGGCGCGCTGGCCGGGGTCAACGACAGCTTCCGCTGACCCTCCGGGGCCGCGCATCCGGGCGGTTTTCCGCCCAGGCATGGGGCTTGCTTGGGCTTGCTCAGGGCTTGCCCGCGTTTGCTTGCCATGGACTTACATCTCGAAGGCGAGATGCTTTGCCTTGGCGCCGCATAATTTCGATAATACGCGCGCTTCACAGCCCCCATGGGTGCGTTAAGAGGATCTGCCGTGGCACTACCAAGTCTCGATGACTACTTCCCCGACTGGAAAGAGCGCGAAGCGCTGGCGGAGGCGATGATTCCGATCATCGGCCGCTTGTACCGGAACAACGTCGTGACGTACTGCTACGGCCGGGCGCTCAACAACCAAAGCGTGCTGCAGTTGATGAAGGCCCACCGCTACGTGCGGCAGGTCGCCAAGAACGAGCTTTCGGAGTTCGAGAGCTACCCGATCGTCGAGGCGCTGGCTCAGCTCGACCTCGGCCCGTCGCACATCGACGTGGGCAAGCTGGCCACCATGTACATGGAGGAATCTGCGGCCAGCGGCATCTCGCCGGTAGACTTCGTCACCCGCGAGTGCAAAGGGGTGATCGGCCGTCACGTCCCGCCGCTGGAACAACCCCAAGACGTGGTGCTGTACGGCTTCGGCCGCATCGGCCGGCTGCTGGCCAGGCTGCTGATCGAGAAGACCGGCAGCGGCCAGCAATTGCGTCTGCGCGCCATCGTGGTCCGTAAAGGTAAGGGCGACGACCTGGTGAAGCGCGCCAGCCTGTTGCGGCGCGACTCCGTGCACGGCAGCTTTCTGGGCACCATCCGGGTGGATCAGGAAACCAATTCGATCATCGCCAACGGCAACGTCATTCGAGTGATCTATGCGCAGTCACCGGACGAGGTGGATTACCGGGCATTCGGCATCGACAACGCCATCATCATCGACAATACCGGCGCGTGGCGCGACGAGGCGGGGCTGTCCCGGCATCTGAAGAGCAACGGGGCCGCGAAGGTGGTCCTCACCGCGCCCGGCAAGGGCAACATCAAGAACGTGGTCGCCGGCATCAACTCGTCGGCAATCGCCGCTGATGACCAGATCATCGCCGCGGCCTCCTGCACCACCAACGCCATCGTGCCGGTGCTCAAGGCGGTCAACGACAAGTTCGGCATCGTTCACGGCCACATGGAGACGGTGCACTCCTACACCAACGACCAGAACCTCATCGACAACTACCACGACAAGGGCCGGCGGGGCAGGGCGGCGCCGCTGAACATGGTGATCACCGAAACCGGCGCGTCCTCCGCGGTGGTGAAGCTGCTGCCGGAACTCGGCGGCAAGCTCACCGGTAACGCCATTCGCGTGCCGACGCCCAACGTCTCCCTGGCCATTCTCAACCTGACGTTGTCGCGCGACACCAACGTCGAAGAGATCAACGAGTATCTGCGCTACATGGCGCTGCACTCGCCGTTGCAGCGGCAGATCGACTACACCGTGTCGCCGGAGGTGGTGTCGTCGGATTTCGTCGGCAACCGCCACGCCTGCATCGTCGACGGCGGCGCCAGCATCGTCAACGACAACCGCGCGGTGCTGTACGTCTGGTACGACAACGAGTTCGGCTACGCCTGCCAGGTGGTCCGCGTGGTGCAGAAGGCGGCTGGCATCGTCTACGCGCTGATTCCCAAGGACGTGGTGCACCAGGGCTTCTAGTCCAGCGGGGCGTGGCTCCGGCTGCCCCCGCTGGTCGTGATTGGGTCCGATTGCAGGACAAACGTTGGCATCGTGCGAGCCGCGCCACTATAATTTGCGCGGCCCGCCGAGGCGCCTCAGCCGCAAGAGTGGCATTGCCTCCGAAAGCCGATATGGAAGCCGCCATCCATAGCCGCTGTCTCGAGTTGGTTTCAGCAGGATGGGCAATTCCCCAGCAGGGGCCGAATCAACACAAGTACCAGCCGGGCTTGCGCTCGAGGTGCGTTTGTTCAGGAACGTCGCCGTCCATGATCAGAACTAAGAAAGGCCTGGATCTACCCATCGCAGGCCCCCCGGAAGGGGTCATCGAGAACGGCCCGAAGATCCGCTCCGTCGCCGTTCTCGGCGGTGATTACCCCGGTATGAAGCCCACCATGATGGTGCAGGCGGGCGATCGCGTGAAGCGCGGTCAGGCGCTGTTCTCCGACAAGAAGAATGCTGGCGTTCACTTCACCGCACCGGCCTCCGGCGTCGTCTCGGCTGTTCACCGCGGCGCCAAGCGCGCGTTGCAGTCGGTGGAAATCGAGATCGACGACGCCGCCGCGGATGACGCTGAAACGTTCGCCCGCTATCAGCGCGACCAGTTGGCGAGCCTCGACCGCGCCCGCGTGGTGGAGAATCTGGCCGACAGCGGGCTGTGGACGGCGCTACGCACCCGGCCCTTCAGCAAGGTGCCGGCGCTGGACGCCGAGCCCCACTCGATCTTCGTCACCGCCATCGATACCAACCCGCTGGCGGCCGAGCCCGGCCTGATCATCGCCGAGCATGCCGAACAGTTCGGCGCCGGTTTGGATGTGCTCTCCAGGCTCACCGCAGGCAAGCTGTTCGTCTGCCACCGGGAGGGGCAACAGGTGCCTGTCGGTTCCGACTCCCGCATTTCCGCCGAAGCCTTCTCCGGCCCTCATCCGGCGGGCCTGCCGGGCACCCACATTCACTTTCTCGATCCCGTGGGTCCACACAAGACGGTCTGGTTCGTCGGCTATCAGGACGTCATCGCCATCGGCTACCTGTTTCTCGAAGGGCAGTTGTGGACCGAGCGGGTGGTGGCCCTCGGTGGCCCCGGGGTGAAGCGGCCCAGGCTGCTGCGCACCACGCTCGGCGCCAACCTCACGGAGCTCACCGCCGGCGAGCTCGAGCCGGGAGAGTACCGGGTGATCTCCGGGTCGGTGCTTTCCGGGCATCGGTCGGAACGCCCCGTGGACTTCATCGGCCGCTACCACGTGCAGGTATCAGTGCTTCCCGAAGACCGCGAGCGGCGGCTGTTCGGCTACCTGTCACCCGGCCCCGATCGCCACTCCGTGCTGCCCATTTATATGTCGAAGTGGCTCGGCAAGCGGCCGCTGCGGTTCACCACCACCACCAACGGCAGCCCGCGGGGCATGGTGCCGGTGGGTACCTACGAGCGGGTGATGCCGATGGACATCCTGCCGACCCAGCTGCTGCGCAGCCTGCTGGTGAAAGACGTCGAGAGCGCCATCAATCTCGGTTGTCTGGAACTGGATGAGGACGACATCGCGCCGTGCACCTACGTCTGCCCAGCCAAATACGAGTATGGCCCGGTGCTGCGCGACGTGCTCACACTGATAGAAAAGGAAGGCTGAGATGAGTCTGCGCTCTTTCATGGACCGAATCGCCCCGGAGTTCGAGAAGGGCGGCAGGTATCAAGCCTTCTATCCCGTGTATGAGGCCATCGACACGGCGCTGTACACGCCCGGGCACGTCACCGCCGGCGCATCGCACGTGCGCGACGGGCTCGATCTGAAGCGCATCATGATCACGGTCTGGGCGGTGGCGTGGATTCCCGCCATCATCGGCAGCTACATGCTCGGCAACCAGGCGCTGCTGGCCATGGAGTCGGTGGGCGTCACCGGCGTCGACAACTGGCGCGGCCCGATCCTCGATCTGCTCATCGGCTACAACGCGGCGAGTGTGTGGGACTGCGTGATCTATGGGTTGGCGCACTTCCTGCCCTTGTACATCGTCACCTTCGTCGCCGGTATTGCCTGCGAGATCCTGTTCGCCTCCAAGCGTGGCCACGAGGTGAACGAAGGCTTCTTCGTCACCAGCATCCTGTTCGCCCTGATCCTGCCGCCCACGACGCCGCTGTGGCAGGCGGTGGTAGGCATCGTGTTCGGCGTGGTGATCGGCAAGGAAGTTTTTGGCGGCACCGGTAAGAACTTCCTCAATCCGGCGCTGGTCGGACGGGCGTTCCTGTATTTCGCCTACCCGGCGCAGATGTCCGGGGATGCGGTGTGGGTTGCCGTCGACGGCTACACTCGCGCCACGCCTCTGGGCAACGCCGCCATCGGCGATCCCTATGGGGTCTCCTGGCCGGAGGCGTTTCTCGGCACCATTCCCGGCTCCATCGGCGAAACTTCTGTCGTTGCCATTCTGGTGGCCGCAGCCATCCTGCTGCTCACCCGCATCGCCTCGTGGCGCATCATGCTCGGCTGCGTGCTCGGCCTGGTGGTCACGGCCGCGCTGTTCAATATGATCGATTCCACCAACCCGATGTTCGCCATGCCGTTCTACTGGCACCTGGTGATCGGCGGCTTCGCCTTCGGCGCTGTGTTCATGGCCACGGATCCGGTCACTGCCGCGCATACCGACACCGGCAGGCTGTGGTTCGGCTTCATGATCGGCATGTTGACGGTGCTGATACGGGTGGTGAATCCCGCCTTTCCCGAGGGGATCATGCTGGCGATTCTGTTTTCTAATCTGTTCGCACCGCTGATCGATTACGTAGTGGTGCAGCGCAACGTCAAGCGGAGGCTAGCCCGTGCGTGAAGCCAAGTCGAAAACCGACAAGGAGAGCCTGAAGAACGTTCTGTTCGTGGCGATCTCGGTGTGCCTGGTGTGCTCCATCGTGGTATCGACCGCGGCGGTGATGCTCCAGCCTCAGCAACGGCTGAACCAGATCTACGACGAGCGCCAGAACATCCTCCGTGCCGCCGGCATGCTGCCGGAGGGCCGCAACGTCGATGAGCAGGGCCGCACGGTGGACGAGCTGTTCGAGCTGTTCGAGGTGCGGGCCGTTGATCTCGATACCGGCACCTTCACCGATGCGGTCGATCCATACACCTTCGAGCCGATCCGCGCGGCCAGAGATCCGGCCATGTCCACCAATCTCACCGCGCAGCAGGACATCGCTACCCTCGGCCGTCGCGAAGACATCTCGGTGGTCTACATCCGCCGCACCGAGGCGGGCGAGATCGACCGGATCGTGCTGCCGATTCGCGGTTACGGGCTGTGGGGCACGTTGTTCGGCTATCTGGCGCTGGAAGGCGATCTGCAGACCATCGCCGGCCTCGGCTTTTACTCGCACCGCGAGACGCCGGGGCTCGGCGGCGAGGTCGACAATCCGATGTGGAAGGCGCAGTGGCCGGGGGTGTCTCTGTACGATCACGATCGCGCGCCGGCCATCAGGCTGCCGAAGATTCGCTCGCCGGACGGCCACGAACTGGCGCGCCACGAGGTCGACGCCTTGTCCGGCGCCACCCTGACGACCCGTGGCATCGAGAACATGTTGAGATTCTGGTCGGGCGATCTCGGCTTCGGGCCGTTCCTCGAAAACCTGC
>JBLRXD010000193.1:0-8538 GCA_047920935.1 Pseudomonadales bacterium
GCCACTGATGCCGATTCCGCTGCCGCCGGCGGGGCGGCTGAAGCCGCTGCTGCGGCGTCGGCCGCGCCAGCGTCCGGCGGCTCGACCCCGGACGTTACCGGCTGATTCAGCGCCAGCACCGCCGCTGCTGCCCGCTCGGCGGCCGGGCGCGCAGCATCGTCGGCGTGCGTGGCCGGTTGGGTCGCCACAGGCGGCGGCTTGTCCGGCCAGGGCAGCGAGGCCGGGCTCAGCAGGTAAGCGGAGGCCAGGCCCGTGGCGGTGGCCGCCACCAGCCCGGCGGCGATCCAGCGACGTTGATAGGAGGGGCGGCCCAGCACTTCGCCGGCCGCTCGCTGCACCAGCCGCGCGTTCACCCGGTTGCGCCCTTCGACGTAGGCGCCGAGCAGGGCGCGATCGGCGACCAGGTTGATGACCCGGGGGATGCCCTTGGAGATCCGGTACAGGCGGCTCAGCGCGCCCCGGGTGAAGATCCGCGAGCTGCCGCCGGCTCGAGCCAGCCGATGGATGACGTAGGCGTAGGCGTCTTCCCGGCTCAGGCCCCGCAGGTGGTAGCGGGCGGTGATGCGCTGCGCCAGCTGGCGCAGCTCGTTGCGGGACAGCAGCTCGCCCAGCTCCGGCTGACCGAGCAGGATGATGCGCAGCAGCTTGCGTTTGTCGGTTTCGAGATTGGTGAGCAGCCGAATCTGCTCCAGCACCGCCGGCGACAGGTTCTGCGCCTCGTCGATGATCACCACCGTGCCGCGCCCCTGGCTGTGGGTGGCGAGCAGATGGCGGTTGAGCGCGTCGATGTACTGCTTCACCGACAGCACGGCGCCCTTGGGGTAGTCGACGCCGAGCTCGTCGCACAGCGTCTCCAGCAGTTCGCGCACCGTCAGCCGCGGGTTCAGAACGAAGGCGACATCGAGATCTTCGGGCGTCTGCTTCACCAGGTTGCGCAGCAGCGTGGTCTTGCCGGTGCCGACCTCACCGGTGATCAGCACAAAGCCGCCGTGGGAAAACCCGTACATGAGATGGGCGAGCGCTTCCTGATGCGCTTCGCTGAGGTAGAGAAACGCCGGGTCGGGGGCGATGGAAAAGGGCGTCTGATTGAGGTGGAAGTGGTTTTCGTACATGTCACCTCGCCTGTCTGTTCGTTGGGCGGCGCGCAGCGGCCGACTCCGCGGTCTTCAGTTGGTTCGGGTCGCGCGCGCCGGCGCCGCTGGCGCCTGGCGCTTCAGGGCGGCGCCCAGGCGCGCGTCCTTCTCGTGCCACAGCGCCTCGATCCACGGCGCGAGCCGCTCACGCACCGCGTCGGCATCCGTTTGATGCGCGTCTTCGGGCAGGTCGCGGCATTGGATCAGGACCTCGACCTCGGGGCAGCGGCCCTGCATCAGATCCCAGAACGAGGGCGTGCCATGAGGGTAGACGATGGTCACGTCGATGATTTTATGCAGCTTGTCCTCGAGTTCCGCGACCACGTATGACATCCCGCCAAGCTTGGGGTTCAGCAGGTTCTCGAACCGTGCTTGCTGACCGGCGTGTTTGGCGGCAGTGAAGCGCGTGCCTTCGAGAAAGTTGAGCACCGTGTTGGGGTGGTCGCGAAAGCGCCGGCAGGCTTCGAGAGTGGCGGCGCGATCGAGCGCCAGCAGTTCCGGCTGACGGGCGATCTGCTCGCGGCTGGCCCGCCGCACGTAGGGGAAACCCAACAGCCACATGGCCACGCCGAGTAGCGGAATCCAGATCAGCTGCTGCTTGGTGAAGAATTTCAGCGGCGGAATCCGCCCCCAAAGGGTGTTTTGCAGGATCAGAATGTCGGACCAGCTGCGATGGTTGCTGATCACCACGTACCAGCGATCGCGGGAGACATCGTCATCCCCCTGCCATTGCGCAGCGATGCGGGTCAGCTCGAAAATCCGGAAAATACCGCGGTTTACCCCCACCCACAGGTCGATAATGCTGTCCATGCGGCGATTTACCGCCTGGCGCGCCCGCCCGCGAGACAGCGCCAGGACGATGCCCATGAGATACAGCGGGATGCACAAGACCAGCGTGCTGACGCAGATGAGCGTAAAAGCACTTGCGCCGCGTAGCACATTCATTTCAGAGTCGCACCGCTTCACCTACGATAATGGCCATGCATTCTACTCCTTTCAGGATTTTCTGGGCCGCTCTCATTGCCGTCTGCGCGGTGGCCATGGTGCCCCTCAACAGCGGCTGCCAGGCCATTGGTTATTACTCCCAGGCGGCCTCCGGTCAATGGCGCGTGCTGCGCGACCGCGAGCCGGTGAGCGGCGTGCTCGCCGGGCTCGAGGGTCGCCGGGCCGACGATCCGGAGGCGGCGCTGCTTTACCAGCGCCTCGAGTTCACCCAACGGGTGCTGGAGTTCGCTGAGCGCGAGCTCGGTCTACCGGTCGGCGATCGCTACCGCACGTATGTCGATCTGCGCCGCTCGGCGGTGGTGTGGAACGTGTTCGCCGCGCCACCGCTGTCGCTGCGGCCCCATCGCTGGTGCTATCCGCTGGTTGGTTGCGCGCCCTACCGGGGCTTTTTCGCCGAGGACGTGGCGAAAAAGCACGCCGCCGAGCTCGAGCGAGAGGGTTTCGAGACCTACGTGGCGCCGGTGGCCGCTTACTCGACCCTGGGGTGGTTTGCCGATCCGCTGATGAGCTCGTTCATCACCTGGCCCGAACCCAACCTGGCGGAACTGCTGTTTCACGAGCTTGCCCACGGCGTGGTGTGGGTGCCAGGGGACGTGGCCTTCAACGAGGCGTTCGCCACTTTCGTTGGCCGGCAGGGGCTGGCGGCGTGGCTCGAGGCGAGCGGCGACCAGGAAGGCGAGCGGCGTCAGCAGCAGGCGCGCGCGGTTTGGGGGCGCATGCTGATGCTGCTCGAGCAGACCCAGGAGGCCCTGGCGGGGATCTATCGCAGCCATCTGCCGGACTCCGAGAAGGAGCAGTTGAAGGCCGAGGTCATGACGGCGACGCGCAGTTGCTACGCCGAGCAGCGGGCGCTGCTCGGCAATGGTCGTTACGATGGGCTGATGGCGGCTTTGAACAATGCCCGGCTGGCATCCATATCTACCTACGAAGATCTGGTGCCGGCCTTTGCTGCGCTGTTCGAGACCGTCGATGGCAGCTGGCCGGATTTCTACGCCCGGGTCGAGGCGGTGGTGGTGGAAGAAAAAGTGCCGGTGGCGTGGCTGCGGGCTTCGGCCGAGCAGGCGTCAAGTCAGCAGCAGATAGCACAGGGTGGCGATGATGATGGCGCCCAGGAGATTGAGTGCGAACCCCTCTCGCGCCATCTCTTCCACCGAGAACTTGCCGGTGGAGAACATGATGACGTTGGGCGCGGTGGCGACCGGGAGCATGAACGCGCATGAGGCGCTCATGGCCGCGGGGATCATCAGCAGCTTGGGATCCATCCCGGCGCCCAGGGCGCCGGCCGCCAGGATCGGCATGAGCAGGGTGGTGGTGGCCGTGTTGCTGGTCGCCTCGGTCAGAAAGGTCACCGACAGGCAGATGATCAACATGACCAGCAGCACGTGCAGGGTGGCCACGCCCGACAGCAGCGCGCCGATCGTCTGGCTCAAGCCCGATTGGGTGAAGGCTTCGGCGATGGCGATGCCGGCGCCGAACAGGATCAGCATGCCCCACGGAATGCGCGTCGCCGTCTCCCAGTCGAGCAGCTGCTCGCCCTTGCCGTCGGGAATCAGAAACATCGCCGTGACGGCCAGAAACGCCACCATGTAGTCGGCCGAGTGGGCGATCGCGAGCATGCCCGACCAGCCGCCGAAGGGCTCCTGGCGGGTGATCCACAGCACCGCTGTCAGCGCGAACACCATCACCACGCGCACTTCCGCGGGGCTCCACGGGCCTACCTTGGGCATCGCGGGCGCCGCATGCCGGCCCAGATTGCGGGTCAGGTAAATGCCGATCACCGGCAGGAATACCAGCACCACGGGCACTGCCCAGATCATCCAGCCGGCGAAGGTGATGCGCTCGCCCACCAGTTGTTCGTAGACCCCCATGAAGATCACGTTGGGCGGTGTGCCGATGGGTGTGCCGATGCCGCCGACGCTGGCCGCGTAGGCGATCCCGAGCAGCAACGGCTTCGCCAGATCGGGGTCTTCCGACTTCTCGAGCACGGCCAGCGCCACCGGCAGCAGCATCAGCGTGGTGGCGGTGTTCGAGATCCACATGCTCAGGGCGGCGGATGCGGCCATGAAGCCGAACACCAGCCGCCGGCCGCTGGTGCCGCCGAAGGCGCTCACCATGCCGAGCGCGATGCGCCGGTGGGCGCCGTTGCGCTCCAGCGCGGTCGACAGCATGAAGCCGCCGAGCAGCAGCAGAATCAGCGGGTGGCCGTAGGCGCCGGCGATGTCTCCGGGGGTCAGCACGCCGAGCAGCGGCAGCAGCGACAACGGCAGCAGCGAGGTGGCAGGAATCGGGATCGGCTCGAACACCCACCAGACGATGCACAGCACGGTGACCCCGAGCGTGACGGCAGCTTCGGGCGCAAAGCCGGTGGCATACATGAGGTATCCGGCCAACAATGCCAGAATAGGCCCCGCGGCCAAGGCGACGTTCTGCGTCGATGAGGTAGACATGGCGGGCAAGGTTGCCAACCGGCACACTGCAAAGCAACTATACGAGCATCATGACGCAGACCTTTTACTGGTACGACCTGGAAACCTCCGGCATCGATTCGCGCTGGGATCGCATTGTGCAGTTCGCCGGATTGCGCACCGACGAGCATCTGAACGAGTTGGGCGATGCGGTCTGCAGCTACGTGGCGCTGCCCGACGACGTGTTGCCGAATCCCGATTCCTCGCTGGTTACCGGCATCACCCCGGAGCGCACCCGCGCCGAAGGCATCAGTGAGTGGCAGGCGCTGGGGCAGATCAACGCCCTGTTCGCGGCGCCGCAGACCTGCGTGGTCGGCTACAACAGCCTGCGCTTCGATGATGAGTTCGTGCGTCAGGGGTTGTACCGCACGTTGCGCGACCCCTATGCCCGGGAATGGCAGAACGGCAACTCGCGCTGGGATCTCATCGATCTGGTGCGGGCCACCGGGGCGCTGCGCCGCGATGGCATCGAATGGCCGATCGACGAGGCCGGTCTGCCGGTTTACCGGCTGGAGCGCCTCACCGAGGCCAACGGCATCGATCACGGCAATGCCCACGACGCGCTCTCCGACGTGCGGGCGACCCTCGGCCTGGCGCGGTTGATCCGCGACCGGCAGCCGAAACTGTTTGCCTACTATCTGGGCTGCCGCCAGAAGAAGCAGGTGCGTGCGCTGCTCGAGCCGTTCGGTGCGCGCTTGTGCGTTCACGTCTCGGGCATGTACCCACGGGAGCACTTCGGCACAGCCCCGATCGTGTCGCTGTGCCGGCACCCCACCAACAGCAACTCCATCATCGTCGCCGACCTTTCCCGGGATGTGGAGCTGCTGGTGCAGGGGTCCGCGGATGAGATTCGCGAGAGCCTGTTCCGTCCCAACAATCCGGATCGCCCGCCACTGAAAGAGGTGCGCATCAATCGCTGCCCGTTCATCGCCGACCTCGCGGTGCTCGATGACGAGAACTGGTCGCGGCTCGGTTTCGACCGCAACGCCATCCGCGAACGCCAGCGGCGCCTGAAGCAGCCGGGCATCGCCCAGAAGCTGATGCGGGTGTTCACTCGCGGCCGCCAGGAGCCCGCCATCGACGTGGAGGCGGCGCTGTACGATGGCTTTCTGCACGATGCCGACCGGTCCCGCTGCGAATCGCTGCAGCGCGTTCTCGGCACTGGCGGGTGGCAGGATCTGGATTTTGCCGATCCCCGGCTGACAGAGCTCGCCACCCGCCTCAAGGCGCGCAGCTTTCCCCACCTGCTGAGCGCCGACGAGCGCGAGGCCTGGCACGGTTTCGTTCGCGACAAGCTCGGCGCCGCCGAAGCACCTTGGCTCAATCTGGCCCGGTTTCGCGCGCGGCTGACCGAGCTGCAGAGCGAGCACGGCGTCAGCCACCCGGTGCTCAGCGGTCTGGCGGCTCATGCCGAGCGGCTGGAGCAGGAATACCGCCTGTGAGCGGAGCGCTCGCGCCTCCCGGGGCAGAACGCCCCGAGTCGGCATCGGCGAGCTGCGTCGAGCTTCACGAGGTGGAAAAGTGCTTCACCCCCGGCCAGCCGGTGTTGGATGGCGTCACGCTGGCGTTTCCGGCCGGCCTCACCACGGCCGTGGTGGGCGCCAGCGGTAGCGGCAAGACCACGTTGCTGCAATTGGTGAATGCCGTGCTTGCGCCCGACCGCGGCAGCGTGCGGGTGTTCGGCGAGCCCATCCCGCAGCATGACCTGGTGGCGTTCCGTCGCCGCATCGGCTACTCGGTGCAAGGCGCCGGCTTGTTTCCTCATCTCACCAATCGCGACAACGTCGAGCTGCTGGCGAAGCTGGAAGGCTGGCCGCGGCAGCGCCGTCAGGCGCGTTACCGGCAACTGCTGGCGGAGATGGAGCTGCCCGAAGAGGTATCGGAGCGTTACCCGCACTCGTTGTCGGGTGGGCAGCAACAGCGCCTCGGGCTGTGCCGCGCGCTGATGCTGAAGCCGGCGCTGCTGCTGTTGGACGAGCCGTTTTCTGCGGTCGACCCGATCACCCGCGTCGGCATCTACAAGACCTTCGCGCAGGTGCAGGCCCAGGAGGGGGTGAGCACCCTGCTGGTGACTCACGACATGCGCGAGGCGGTGCGGCTGGCCGACTTCCTGGTGATCCTCAAGGAAGGCAAGGTGCTGCAGGCCGGCCTCACCGACGACGTGCTCGCTGCGCCCGCGGACGATTACGTTCAAACTCTTGTCAAGGAGCAGTTGTAGTGGGAGTGCCGCAGGCACTCGCCGCCGCGCTGCTGGTTGGGCTGTTGTCGGCGCTGGCGGCGCCGGTCGACGCCTCCGCTGAGCCCACGGCCGCCCATCGCTCCGTGACGGTGGGCAGCAAAAACTTCAGCGAAGGTTATCTGCTCGCTGAGATTGCGGCTCAGCTGCTGGAGCAGGCCGGCTATGACGTGCAGCGCCGCTTCGGTCTCGGCGGCACGCTGATCTGTTTCGCCGCGCTGACCAGCGGCGAGATCGATCTCTACGTGGAGTATACCGGCACCCTCAGCCAGGCCATTCTCGACATGCCGCTGGACACAGAGCTCGGGCAGCTGCGCGAGGCGGTTGCGCGGCAGGGGCTGTTGCTGCTGCCGCCCCTGGGCTTCGACAATACCTATGCCATGGCCATGAAGCGTGAGCGGGCTGACGCGCTCGGCATTCGCAGCATCGCCGATCTGCGCGACGCGCCGCCGCTAAGGGTGGTGTTCAGTCACGAGTTTCTGGAGCGCGCCGACGGCTGGCCGGGCCTGTCCCGGGCATACGGTCTGGCGATGCCGGTAACCGGTATCGAGCACGGGTTGGCCTATCAGGCGCTGAACGACGGAGCGGTGGATCTCACCGACGCCTACTCCACCGACGGGGAGATCGAGCGCTACGATCTGCTGCTGCTCGAGGACCCACGGGATTTCTTCCCCGAGTACCTGGCGGTGCCGATGGTGCGCGCGGACGTGCCGGCGGGGGTGATCGCGGCGCTCGAGTCACTCGGCGGTCGCATCGACGACGACACCATGCAGGCCTTGAACTCGGCGGTGGTGTTCGAGCAACGCAGTTTCGCCGACGTCGCCAACGAATTCCTGGTGAGCGAGGGTCTGGTGGCCGCCAGGGACGTGGGCGCCAGCATCTGGCCGGGGCTGTGGCGCAATACCCTGCAGCATCTCAAGCTCACCGCCGCAGCCCTGTTGCTGTCGGTGCTGGTGGGGTTGACGCTGAGCCTGCTGATCTTCCGTCGGCGCATGCTGGCGCGCGCGGTGATCTACGTCTGTGGCCTGCTGCAGACCATTCCGTCCATCGCCCTGTTGGCGCTGATGATTCCGCTGCTCGGCATCGGCGTCGTTCCCGCCATCGTCGCGTTGTTCCTCTACTCGCTGTTGCCCATTCTGCGCAATACGGTGACGGCGCTCACCACCGTCGATCCGACGCTGGTTCGGGTGGCGGTGGCCATGGGCCTGAGCGACGCGCAGCAGGTGCGCTACGTCTACGTTCCGCTGTCACTTCCCAGCATGCTCGCCGGCATTCGCACGGCGGCGGTGATCAGCATCGGCACCGCCACCCTGGCCGCATTCATCGGCGCCGGCGGGCTCGGTGACCCCATCGTCACCGGGCTGGCGCTGAACTCCACCAGCCTGATACTGCAAGGCGCCATCCCGGCCGCCCTGCTGGCCATCGCCACCGAACTGCTGTTCGAACTCGTCGAACGGCTCGTGCTCCCCGGCCACCTGCGCCCCCAGACCTGACGCACTGGGCTCAGCCGACGGCTGGGCTGCCGCGGGAGCGCGGCCACGAGCCTGCACGGCGCGCGCATGGGCACAGAGGCCTTGTGCAAGCCGTGGAGCGAGACCGAGCGCAGAAAATTGACACCCCGGGGTGACCGCAAGGTCATCCTGGGGTGGCAACTTTTCGGAGTGAGGGTAGCCCGGAGGGCTCGAGCGAAGGCGCACAA
>JBLRXD010000194.1:0-8518 GCA_047920935.1 Pseudomonadales bacterium
GAGTGACGAGCGCAAGGTCGTTGTGCTTGAGCGCGTGAGCGTCGCTCAGAATCTGCCGGAAGCGACGGGCTCCCGGCATGCCGGCGAACATGCCGAGGACGTGCCGGGTCATATCATTGAGCCGCGTGCCCGCAGAAAGTTCCTTGTCCATGTACGCCAGGTAGTCGTCCATCACGCCACGAGGATCCAGCGGTACCCCGCCGCACGCGGAGCCGAAAACATGCCGGTTCATGGCCGCCAGCAGCATGGGATCGTGATAGGCGGCGCGGCCGATCATCACCCCATCCAGCGCGGCCAGGTGAGCGTCGAGTTCCGCCACCGCGTCGATGCCGCCATTGATCACGAACTGCAGCTTCGGGAACTGCGCCTTCAGCGCATACGCGCGCGGGTATTGCAGTGGCGGCACCGTGCGATTCTGGGCCGGCGACAGCCCGTTGAGCAGCGCCTTGCGGGCGTGGATGTAGAACACCCGGCAGCCCGATTCCGCCACCGTGGCCACGAACCGCTGCAGCAGGGCATCGCTGTCCGCCTCGTCCACGCCCAGCCGGCACTTCACGCTCACCGGAACCGGCACCGCCTCGCCGATGGCGCTCATGCAGTCGCGCACCAGTTCGGGCTCACGCATCAGGCAGGCGCCGAAACGCCCCTGCCGCACCCGCGGCGACGGGCAACCGACGTTCAGGTTGATCTCGTTGTAGCCCGCCTCGGCGCCCATCCTCGCCGCGGCGGCCAACTCCCGCGGGTCGCTGCCGCCCAGTTGCAACGCCAGCGGGTGCTCCAGCGGGTGATATCGCAGCAGCCGCTCGGCGGGACCGTGCAGCAGCGCGCCGGAGGTCACCATCTCGGTGAACAGCAAGGCGCCCGGCGCCACCAGACGGTGAAGATACCGGCAATGCCTGTCCGTCCACGCCATCATGGGCGCGACGCACAGGCGGCGCTGGGGCACCGAGTCAAAATGGGGCACTGGTGGCGTCATTTTTTCGTGGTCGAGTGACAAGGCGAAGCCGTCTGCATCCTCAATCAACGCATTGTATAACGAGAACGACCACCCTTCCCGAACTGCACATCAGGCTGCGGCATCAAGTCGTGTTTCCTCGCGGCACGTGGCCCGAATCATGCAAGCAAGTGGCTCGAATCATACGGGCGTCAGCCGGCAGCAAAGGCTCGACGGCACCCTGCGGCTGGCAAGAGACGACGAGCGACGATGGCGGAAATGAAGCACCGATTCCTGTTCGTTACGGCGGACGAATTCCCGACCTATCGGCCTGACGTGGATATTCTGTTCGGCAAGGAACTGCTCGGCCGCGGCCACCAGATCGACTGGATCGCCAGCGGCCCCGCCGCCACCGAAGGCATCGTCGAGACCCGCTGGCGCGGTTGCCGGGCGTGGCTCGCCCCTACCGCTGCCGGCTCCGGGTTGAAGAGCCGCCTCAAGCACCACCTGACCGCATTGCGCAACGAGCTCAGGATCCTGAAACTCGTCGGACGCGAGCGCTACGATTTCGTCCAGGTCAAAGACTGCTACCTGGCGGCCCTCATTACCTTGCTGGCCACGCGGCTCTGGTCGACGCCGTTCTATTACTGGCATTCCTTTCCGTTCCCGGAAGCGTCGCTGCAGCAGGCTGCGGCCGACGGTTCGGCCCATCCGATCCTGTATCGGGTGCGGGGCTGGATGCTGCACCTGCTGCTGTATCGAATCATCTGCCCGATGGCCGATCACATCTTCGTCCAGAGTGATGAGATGCTCCGGCAGATGGCAAAGAAAGGCGTGAACGCGAACAAGATGACGCCGGTGCCCATGGGGGTCGACGACGGGTTACCCGAAGCGGCGCCGGCGCCCGTGGGCGTCGAGCCTGGCGCGGGAGCCCGCATCGTCTACCTCGGTGCCCTCGATCGGCTGCGCTGTCTGGATTTCCTGGTTCACGTTTTTGCCGAAGTGGTGCAGCGCTTCCCGGATGCCGAGCTGTATTTCGTCGGCGACAGTCACCACCGCTCGGACATCGAGTTCCTGCAGGACACGGCCCGGGATTGCGGCGTGGCGCGCAGCGTTCATTTCACCGGGTTCCTCCCCCGGGAAAGCGCCCTCGGCCACGTGGCCGCCGCGGCCGTGTGCGTCTCACCGTTGCCACCCGGCCCGGTGTACGCGGTCTCCAGTCCGACCAAAGTGCTCGAATATCTGGCGCTCGGTCGGCCGGTGGTCGCCAACGACGTGCCCGATACCTGCACGGTGCTGACCGAAAGCCAAGGCGGCCTCGCCGTGCCCTACCGGGTGGACGCGTTCGCCAGGGCGATCTGCGATGTGCTGGCGGACCCGGCGGAAGGAGACCGCATGGGCAGGCGGGGCCGCGAGTACATACGCGCTCGCAGAACCTACAGCGTTCTGGCCGATGCGCTGGAAAGCCGCTACGCACAGTTGCTCGAGCGGCCTCGCTGCAATGGGAAAGTCGCCACATGATCAACGCGCTGACACCGCGCCTTGCGCGCGTTCCAGAACGGCTGCGCCGACGGGTCCAGGCCCAGGTCTCGAAGCTCGAGTGCGCCAGACACGGGGATCCGCTGCGGCATCATCCCCGGCCGGTGATCACCACCTTCTTCGACGTCGAAGGCGACTACGCCATGCCGGGGATGCAGCAGGCTTGCATCGGCGGTGTCGAGAAGATTCTCGAGATTCAGCAGGGGCTGGGCATCAAATCGACCTACAACGTCGTGGCGAAACTGGCGCTCGACGCGCCGTCGATGATCGCGGCCATTCATGACTGCGGCCACGAAGTTGCCAGCCACTCGCTGCAGCATCGCACATTGACGCGCCTGTCATCGCAAGATCTCGCCCGGGATGTCTCGCAAACGAGAGCCGCGTTCGAGCGGTTGGGGGTTCAGATCAGCGGTCACCGCAGCCCGCAATCGGCGTGGACCAGAAGCCTGCTCGACGAGTTGGCCATGCAGCAGTTCCGCTGGAACGCCGAAGATGGTTCGGAGCCGCATCCTTACCCGGTCGCCAATGCGTACGGCGAGCGCTTGTGGCGTTTTCCTGTGCGCGACGACGATTGGCACTACGAAGCGAGCGGGATGAAGCCCGCGGTACTGCTCGAGCGCTGGCAGAAAGCCGTCGACACCCACGTCGGCGCCGGCCGCTATGTCGCCATTGGCTTTCATCCCTGGGTACAACGCCATCCGGAACGATTGTCCGTGTTCAAGGATTTCATGTGCTGGCTACGCGAGTATCCCGGTGTCGACATCCTGCCGTTCGGCGGCGTTCTGGAGTTGTTCGACACAACGAGGAGCGAACCTGAATCCTTCCATGGCCACTAGCGTCGATCGCGTATCCGCCCAATCAGCTGCACCTGCGTTCGGGCGCCTGGTGGAACCCGTAGTCGACTTCATCCATGTGGGTGTGCAGAAGGCTGGCAGCAGTTGGCTCCAACAGGCGCTGTCGCGGCACCCGGAGCTGTTCACCGGCTGCGGCAGCCAGAACGACAAGGACATCTGCTTCTTCAGCTACCACTACGATCGCGGTTACGAGTGGTACGAGCGGCATTTCACGGAGGGGCGGGCGGCGCGAATGCGCGGGGAAGTCTCGACCTCGTACTTTCCCTGCCGCGACGCACCGGGGCGCATCGCACGCTACAACCCGCGGATGAAAATTCTGGTGTGCCTGCGCAATCCGGTCGACCGGCTGATCTCGAACCATCTCCACGAGATCCGCCTCGGGCACGTCTCCGAACGGAACTACGACCTGGCCGACGGCATCAGGAACAATCCGGCGTATCTGGAACAGTCGCGCTACTACACGCTGCTGAAGCGGTGGCTGCGTGAGTTTTCCATGGAAAACCTTCACGTCACCATCTTCGAGCATCTGTTCGAAGCCCCGGAGGTGCACCTCGGCGCCATCTACCGGTTTCTCGGCATCGCTTCGGAACCCAGCAGCGACTTTCCCACCGAAGCCGTCAACGCGCGCCGGGTTCCGGTCAGCCGCACCTTCGACCTCGCCGCCAGGCGCTCGGCCAGGCTGCTGAAAGGGCTGGTTCCCGCGGGAGCCATCCGCTCGCTAAAGCGCGCGGGCATCCACAAGGCGGCTACCGCGGCCAACACCCGCGCTGACCCGGAACGGCTGGTCGACCGCGCGCTGCGGCTCGAGCTTCACCAGCTTTTTGAAGACGAGAATGCCGCGCTGGCGGACCTGCTCGGCATCGATCTCGGTATCTGGTCACCATGATCCACAAGCGCACGCTGCAACTACCAGGGATAACGACATGAACACAAGCTGGAAGGCGCCGTTTCTGAAGATGCTGCCGCGCGCTGCATTGACGCGAACGTTGGGTGACCGCTGGCGCCTGCCGCTGGTGCGATTCGCCAGCAGCCCCTTCGTCTACGCGCTGCCTGGCGACACAGTCGTTCTCGGCGGCTGCTACCAGATCGATACCATCCGCAGGCACCTGCAGGCCGTCGGCCCGCAGGGACGGATCATCGCCATTGAGGCCAATCGGGAGAGCGTGCGGCAGCTCGAAGAAGCCATGCGCAGCGACCCGCAGCTTCGCGGCGCGAGCAACGTCACCCTGGTCTGCAAGGGCGTCTGGGAACGAAAGGGTCAGACCGTCTTCGTCACCAGCGACGACGACGGCCGCGACTATGACCGGATCAACGATCAGTGTCTCGATGGTTTCGAGGTGGGCAAGGGTTCGATCAGCCGGGAAGACGTGATCGAGGTCGATGCCATCGACAACATCCTGGCTGAACTTGCGATCGATAAGGTCGACTACGTGGTTCTAACGGTCAACAACTCCGAGCTTGCGGCGTTGAAGGGGTTGCGAGCGACGATCGACCGTAATCCGCAACTGCGCCTTTACATTCACTCGGTCAGCCCCCACCCGTTGGATCAGGTAACAGCTGAACTCGTCGCCGCCGGATTCCACATGCGGGTGGAACCGGTGAATCGTGGCTCGCGATTGCACCGCATTTATGCGTTCGATCACACCCCCGCTCAACGGCTGAAGCAGGCCTGAACGAGGGCTCGTAGCTTCTCCTGGCCCAGCTCGTTCATCCGCCTGATGTTGCTCGCGGGAATGTCTTCCACGCCGGCGAATGCGTGTATCGCCCGCTCGAGGCTATCCTCGCGGATGAGGTGCAACATCGGATAGGGGGAACGGTTGGTGTAGTTCTCTGCATCATCCGCAGCCGTACCGGCAAACTGATACTCGGGATGGAAGCTGGCCACCTGGTAGACGCCGTCCAGGTGCAAATGCAGCAGCAGTCGGTCGGCCCGGTCCAGGAACTGGTTGTAGTGGTCGAAGTCCTGCAGCGCGAGCGGGTGAATCAGCAAGGTGGTTTCTATGCGGGGGTCGCTCTGCAGCCGCTCCAGTTCGGATTGCAGTGCGGCCGACAACTGATCCTCGGAGTCAGCTTCGGTCACTGCGAAGCGTACTCGGTCATTGACCAACTCGCGTTGCGCGAATGGGCACAGGTTCAGCCCCACCACCACGGTTTCCACCCAGCACCGCACCACTTGGGTTATCTCAGCGTCTTCTAGAGAGCGACTTCGGCTGGGCATGCTAATTTCGACACAGCTGGTGTTCGGCCTGGCGAGGGCCGACGAAGCGCGGGCTGGCGTCGCGGGCTTCGGGCTCCAGCAACCAGGCCTCGATGTCGGCGTAGGTTCGGTGGGCGCCGCTGTAGCGGGTCAGTAGATGAAAGCCGTCGGGATAGATACTCACCTGCCAATGTTCGCCGTGTTTCGCCACCCCGTCCAGCAGCGCGCATATGGCGCCTACCGGCACGAGATCGTCCTTGGCCCCGTACAGCAGCAGCGTCGGGTGCTGCAGACCGGGGGCTGCCAGCAGTGCCGCGTCCATCAGGTCAACCAGACCAGCGGCGGCCGCTACCCGGGTGTGATTGGGAACCAGCGGGTCGGCGCGCAGTTCGTCGATGACTTCGGGTTGGTCGGTCGGGTGGTATCCCAGAGCGTGGGCGATTCGCACCGATACGGGCAGGCCGGGCGCCAGGCGCTCACCCAGCCACAGCCCGAAACGCTGGTAGCCGGGCATGACCGGCCGACCGAGCACGGCGGGCGCCAGCAAAATGGTTCCAGCGACCGGCGGAATCGCCGCTGTGCTTGAGTTGGCGTCGGCACCGGCACCGGTCATCGCCAGCAGCGCCACCGCGCCACCCATGCTGGTGCCGAGCAGATACAGTGGGGTCTCGGGATAGCGCTGGCGCAGCAGTCCGGCGGCGGCGCGGGCATCGCTCATCAGTACCTCATTCCCGGGCCAGCCACCCACGCCCGCGGTGGCGCCGAACCCCCGCTGATCGTAGGCGTACAGGCTGATTCCGCGAGGGCTCAGTGCTTGGCCCAGTGCCTCGAAGCCGCCGCCATGGTCGTTGAAGCCGTGCAGACCCAGCACCACCGCGGCGTTGCGGCCCGTGGCGGGCCAGCGATGCAGCGGCAGGCGATAACCGTCCGCGGCGACGATGTGGCCGGCGATCAGTCGCGGCTGCCCGGCCATGTCGCCCACGGGCACCTCCGGGGCTTGGCACCCGTGCAGCAGCGTGACCAGCAGTAGGGGCAGAACTCTGCGCATTTTCGAAATGTGACCCGTACCGACGATACCGCGGGACCCGTGCGCTGTCATTGCCACAGGCGCCGGGTCTCAGGCACACGGCTGTTTGAGCCCGTTAATTGCATGTCTCCAGGCATTGAGGAGCGAAGCATGCGGCAGAGTCGAGGCGCCGGCCGGCGACCGGGCCGGAAGCCGGGGTTGGCCGGCGGCAGTGCCGCTGCCCGGCGGCAGGCAGCGGCCAGGCGGGTGCGTGGCCGCCGCCCGACGGCGGGTGCCGGCGGCTATCAAGGCGCCGCCCGGCACAAGCTGCGCCGCTTCCGGCAGGGCTCCATGCTCGCCGTGGCGCTGACGGCGTGGTTGCTGCTGATGCTCGGTGCGCCGGGCGAAGCCCAGGGAAATGCCGCCAATGCTGCGCCCGACATGCAGCGCGCGGCGGAAGAAGCTGCATCGACGGTGCGCGACCTGAGCGTAGGCTTCATGAGCGTGCTGCCGAAGCTGCTGGTGGCGTTGGTGATTCTGGTTCTTGCGGCGCTGATCTCGGCGGTGGTGCGGCCGGTGCTGCGGCGCGCCCTGGGAAGTTGGGCCAAAGCCGATGCCATCGGCGCGCTCTCCAGCATCGTCATCTGGGTGCTCGCAATCAGCGCGGCGCTCAGCGTCATCGTCGGCGATCCGCGCACCCTGCTCGGCTCGGTGGGGCTGATCGGCCTGGCGCTGTCGTGGGCGCTGCAGACGCCCATCGAGAGCTTCACCGCCTGGCTGATGAACTCGTTCCGGGGCTACTACCGGGTTGGCGATCGCATCGGCGTCGGCGACGTGTTCGGCGATGTCTATCGAATCGATTTTCTGACGACCACCATCTGGGAAGCCGGCGGCCCCGACAAGCCGGTGCAGGGCGCGCAGCCCACCGGGGCCATGGTGACGTTCCCCAATGCCGAGGTGCTGCGCGCCACGGTGGTGAATTACACCCGGGAGTTTCCCTGGGTGTGGGACGAAGTCGTGGTGCCGCTATCGAGTGAAACCGACCTCGATCACGCGGCCCAGGTGCTGGTCGAGGTGGCCAAACAGACGGTGGGTGAGCACATGGCGCAACCGGCGCACGCCTACCGGCAACTGCTCGGCGCTTCCCGCCTCGACCTCGAGATCTGCGACGAGCCGCAGGTGTTTTTCTCTCAAGGAGATTCCTGGACCGACGCCACGATTCGTTATCTGGTGCATGCGCGGCGCCGGCGTATGGTGGCCAGCGAGCTGCTCATGGCGGTGTCGCGCAGACTCTCCAACTCGGAAGATGAGGGCAGACTCACCCCGGCCTATCCCATCAGTCGCATCGCTCTGGTGGATCCGTCGGAGTTTCCGGGTGCCTGAAGACGGGTGGGAGCGACCCAGCGGCCTTGCGGCCGCCGCGGTCGCTCGAGGAGAACCGGGTTCTCCATCAGAGTCTGTGGGTCAATCCCGGCGCACGGTGATGTCATATCTTACCGACAGCGGCCGCGGGGCTAGAGTCTTGGGTTTTCTGTTGTCCACCCGGACCAGATACGTGAGCCCAGCGACAACCGGCGCTGAAATCGCCAACTCGCACTCGGGACCGGAATTGCGGGTTTCCAGCGGCGTGCCGCTGAATGTCGTGAAAGCATTACCGCCTAGCTCGTCACCCTCCAGCTCATAGAGCCGCAGTTCGAGCTCGGAGGCAAACGTTCCGGTTCCGCAAGGGTAATCGGTCACCGCGACGGTGACGGCGCCCTGACTTGCGACTGTGGCGAGCGGCGCCGTGAACCGGTAATACGACCTGCTGGTACCCAGGCGGAGGTCCGACTGGAGCCATGTGCCCACTTCACCCGGGAACGCCTCGTTGACCACCAGCAACTGGGGATCCGTGACGGTACCGTTGCTGTTCTCGGCCAGGCTCACCTGAAAACTGACTGGAAAGTCCAGCCCGCTTCTGTATTGCAGGTAATAACGCTCGCCGCCGA
>JBLRXD010000195.1:0-8495 GCA_047920935.1 Pseudomonadales bacterium
CGGGAGAGCGGGTCGTAATGGGCCGTTACCTGCTGCGTCGCATCCTGCTGATCCTGCCGACCCTGTTCGGCATCATGGTCATCAACTTCATCGTCATCCAATTCGCCCCGGGCGGGCCGATCGAGCAGATCGTCGCCCAGTCGTCGGGGCTGGGCATGTCCACCACCCAGGCGATCTCCGCCTCCGGGCAGATGTCCGGCGGCGGCGGCGAGGCCGGCTACAGCGGTGCGGCGGGGCTGCCGCCGGACATGCTGGCGGCCCTGGAGAAGCAGTTCGGCTTCGACAAGCCCGCCCACGTGCGGTTCTTCACCATGATCTGGAACTACCTGCGGCTGGATTTCGGCCACAGCTACTTCCAGGACCGGCCGGTGTTCGACCTGGTGGTGGAGCGCCTGCCGGTGTCGCTGTCCCTGGGGCTGTGGACGCTGTTTCTGGTGTACACCATCGCCATCCCCCTGGGCGTGGCCAAGGCGGTGCGCGACGGCACCCAGTTCGACGTCTGGACCAGCGCGGTGATCTTCACCGCCTACGCGGTGCCGGGGTTTCTGTTCGCGGTGATGCTGATCGTGTTCTTCGCGGGGGGTTCGTATCTCGACTGGTTTCCCATGCGCGGGCTGGTGTCGGACAACTTCGACGAGCTCTCCGTGGGCGGCAAGATCCGCGACTACCTGTGGCACATGGCGCTGCCGCTGACCGCGCTCACCATCGGCGGCTTCGCGACCCTGGCCATGCTCACCAAGAACTCGTTTCTGGAAGAGCTCGGCAAGCCCTTCGTCATCACCGCCCGGGCCAAGGGGCTGTCGGAAGGCCGGGTGCTCTACGGGCATGTGTTCCGCAACGCCATGCTCATCGTCATCGCCGGGTTTCCGGCGGCATTTGTCTCCATCCTGTACTCCGGGGCGCTGCTCATCGAGGTGATCTTCTCCCTCGATGGCATTGGCCTCTTGGGCTTCGATGCCGCCATCAAGCGCGATTACCCCATCCTCTTCGGCACCCTGTTCGTGTTCACCCTGATCGGGCTGATCATGCAGCTGGTGGGCGACCTGGTGTACACCCTGGTGGATCCGCGCATCGACTTCGAGACCCGCTGACCATGACCCCCATCAACCGCCGCCGTCTCGAGAACTTCAAACGCAACCGCCGCGGCTACTACTCGCTGTGGATCTTCCTGGTGATCTTCGTCATCGCCCTGGGCGCCGAGTTCGTCGCCAACGACAAGCCCATCGTCATGATGAAGGGCGGCAGTCTGTACTTCCCGGTGCTGTTCACCTACACCGAGCAGGACCTGGGCGGCGAGATCCCCACCGAGGCCGATTACCGCCACCCCTACGTGCAGGGTCTGATCGAGGCCGACGGCGGCTGGGCGCTGTGGCCGCTGGTGCGCTTCAGCTACGACACCATTCACTGGAACGTCTCCACTCCGACGCCCGTGCGCCCCGGGCAGGACGGCCATCTGCTCGGCACCGACGGCCTCGGCCGCGACCTGGTCGCCATGCTGCTGTACGCGTTCCGCCTGTCGGTGCTGTTCGGCCTGGCGCTGACCACGGTGAGCGCGGTGATCGGCGTGTCGCTGGGCGCCCTGCAGGGCTACTTCGGCGGCAAGGTGGATCTGGTCGGCCAGCGGCTGCTGGAGATCTGGTCGGGGCTGCCGGTGCTGTTCCTGCTGATCATTCTCACCAGCATCGTCGAGGCCAACATTCTCTGGCTGCTGCTGATCCTCGGGTTGTTCAGTTGGATGCCCTTGGTGGGCGTGGTGCGCGCCGAGTTTCTGCGCGCCCGCAACTTCGACTTCGTGCGCGCCGCCCGCTGTCTGGGGGTGGGCGATCTTACCATCATGCGCCGCCACGTGCTGCCCAACGCCATGGTGGCGGCCATGACCTACATGCCGTTCATTCTCACCGGCGCCATCACCGCGCTCACCGCGCTGGATTTTCTCGGCTTCGGCCTGCCGGTGGATGCGCCGTCGCTGGGGCGGCTGCTGGCCCAGGCGAAGAGCAACGTCGAAGCGCCGTGGATCGGCCTGAGCGTGTTCGTCACCCTGGCGGTGATGCTGACCTTGCTGATCTTCATCGGCGAGGCGGTGCGCGACTCGTTCGATCCGCGCAGATCGATGGCAGACTCGGCAGAAGACCTGACGCCGGTCGCCAGCCCGGCTCCGGTGAAAGCATGAACGCGCCGGTCAGCGGCAAGCGCATTCTCGAAGTCGATGATCTCTGGGTGCGGTTCGGCAACGCCGACGCGGTGCGGGGGATATCGTTTCACATCGACGACGGCGAGACCGTGGCCCTGGTGGGGGAGAGCGGCTCGGGCAAATCCGCCACCGCGCTGTCGATTCTGCAGTTGCTGCCGTATCCCATGGCGTCGCACCCGCGCGGCTCGATCCGCCTGGCGGGTACCGAGGTCGTCGGCGCGTCGCGCGACGCGCTGCGCAAGCAGCGCGGTGCGGTGGCGTCGATGATCTTCCAGGAGCCGATGACGTCGCTCAACCCGCTGCACACGGTGGAGCGGCAGATCGCCGAGATCCTCAAGGTGCACGGCGGCCTCGACCGTAAGCGTGCCCGCGCCCGGGTGCTGGAGCTGCTGAAGCTGGTGAAGCTGCCCGAGCCCGAGGAGCGCTTGAACGCCTACCCGCACCAGCTCTCCGGCGGCCAGCGGCAACGGGTGATGATCGCCATGGCGCTGGCCAACCAGCCGCGGCTGCTGATCGCCGACGAGCCCACCACCGCACTCGACGTCACCATTCAGAAGGGCATCCTCGAGCTGCTGCGCGAGCTGCAGCAGCAGCTGGGCATGGCGCTGTTGCTGATCTCCCACGACCTCGGCGTGGTGCGCGCCATGGCTGACCGGGTGGCGGTGATGCAGCGCGGCGAGATCGTCGAGCAGGCGCCGGTGAGCGCCATCTTCACCGCACCCCGGCACGCCTATACGCAGCAACTGCTGGCCGCGGAGCCCAAGGGCGATCCGGTAACGCCCGCACACGCCAGCCCGCTGCTGCGGGTCGACGCGCTGACGGTAGGCTACGAGCGCGGCAAGGGCTGGTTCGGCCGGCCGGAGAAGTTCGTCGCCGTGGACGCGGTGAGCTTCGAGCTCGGCGGCGGCGAGACCCTGGGTCTGGTGGGCGAGTCGGGGTCGGGCAAGACCACCCTGGGGCTGGCCATTCTGCGGCTGATCAACAGCGATGGCGGCATTCACTTCAACGGCGACGACTTGAATCGGCTCGACCGGAAGTCGCTGAAACAAGCGCGCCGCCACATGCAGATGGTATTTCAGGATCCGTTCGGCAGCCTGTCGCCGCGGATGTCGCTGCAGCAGATCGTCGAGGAGGGCCTGCTGGTGCACGAGCCGGCGCTGGGTGCTGCAGAGCGCATCGATCGGGTGTCGGCGGCGCTCGAAGAGGTGGGGCTGAATCCGCAGCTGCGCAACCGCTTTCCCCACGAGTTCAGCGGCGGTCAGCGGCAGCGCATCTCGCTGGCGCGAGCGCTGGTGCTGCGGCCGAAGCTGATCGTGCTCGACGAGCCGACCTCGGCGCTGGACATGTCGGTGCAGGCGCAGATCGTCGAGCTGCTGCGGGAGCTGCAGGCGCGACACCAGCTGGCGTATCTGTTCATCAGCCATGACATGCACGTGGTGCGCGCCATGGCGTCGCGGCTGATCGTCATGCGTCACGGTAAGGTGGTGGAGTCGGGGCTCGCCAGAACGGTGTTCGACGATCCGCAGAGCGAGTACACGAGAGAATTGATGGCGGCGGCATTTCTGCATCGGGATGCGATGCCGAACTGAATCTACTGGCAGAAATGCGTTGACCAGCGCGCAACGTTGGGATGATGATCGGTCATGAGGAGTTAGGGATTCCTCGGATTGTTCGGGCATACAGTGCTTTTGCTCTAGATCTTTTACGGTTCTCGGGGGGGAATTATGAGGTTTGAGTCTTTCGCGCGCTGTTGCGCGCTCGTGTGCGTCGGTTCGGTTTCTCTGGCTGCTGCTGCTCAAGAGCGCGAAGGGCAGGTTCGGCGCCAGATTGAGGAAGTCGTTGTCACTGCCGAGAAGGTGCAATCGACGGTTTCCGATACGTCCATCTCCATCACCGCGTTCGATGCCAACATGCTTCAGGATTTCGGCATTCAGGGCGCCGACGCGATGGTCAACTACATCCCGGCTACCACGCGCGACGAATACGATGTTCGAGTGCGTGGCGTCGGCCGAAACTTCCGCGCCCTCGGTGGCGACCCAGGGGTGGCCACTTACTACAACGGCATCTATTCGCCCGACTTCGGCATCGCGGCATCGGAGAATGCGCTTTACGATCTCGAGCGGGTCGAGGTGTTGCGCGGTCCGCAGGGCACCTTGTATGGCCGCAACTCGGTAGGTGGGGCCATCAATTACGTCACCAAGAAGCCCACCATGAGTCCCGAGGCTGAAGCCCGCACCCAGTTGGGCAACTTCAACGCCCGCGAATACTTCGGCATGCTGTCGGGGCCGATCATTCAGGACAAGCTGGCCGCCCGGGCGACCGTGGTGAAGCGCGATCGTGACCCGTCGCAGAAAGGCCTGGGCGCCAGTTCCGACGCCAACGGCATCGACGATCGAAACCTCACCCTGGCGTTGCTCTGGGACGTCAGCGACAACGTATCCTGGAACGTGCGCGTCAACGACCGGGAGTCGGATAGAATCTTCTCGAGCGGCGTCTTCATCGACGAAGGCCCAACGCCGCTTCGGGGCATTCGCAGCAACCAGATCCCTGTATTCGGCCTGACCACCCGGGGCGGCACCGTCACGGCGGCAACGCCGGGCGCCATGGCGTTCACCAATCCTTCGACGGGAACGCCGGTGTACGCCACTTACAATCGGCCGGGCCTGGATCCCATCGGCTGGCCGCACCAGCCGAACCCGGCATTCGGCCGGCCGCTGTCGGAACTCGTCCCGGCAGGCAACAGCGCCAGCAATCCGCCCGAGGAGATATCGATCAACCGCAGCCGGCGCGGCTGCACCAAGTACCCGTACACCGATTGCGAGAGCAACCACGAATTTTTCGGCCATGAGTCGGCGTCGAGCGACATCACCTGGGACATCAACGAGCGAACGTCGCTCAAGTACCTGTACGGCTATCAGAGCTTCGACTACACCTACAATGAGGATCTCGACTACACCGATTCCGAGTTCAGCAAGTACCGGCAGACGGTGATCGAGAGCGTCAAGAGCTACTCCAATGAGCTGCAGCTTTCCTGGGCCGTCGGCGAGCGTTGGACGGCAACCACCGGCGTGTACATGTTCGCGGAGAACCGCCGCCAGGATTACAGCCTGTCGAACCGTACGGCCCGTTACACCCAGCCCGCGAACTACGGCGCCCTCGACACGCCCGTAGGGTTTTTAGGCGGCGCGAGCATTACCGATCTCTACTTTGCCGGAGCCGTGCCGAACCGTGGCCATGCCAGGCTCTACTCAGCCGAGGTGGGCACCAGCAATTACGGCCGTTGGCTCGGCGATGAACGAGGTGACGTGTATGAGCACGAGAACCGGGTGCGCAACGAGGCTTACGCTGCTTACACTCAGGGAACCATCGAGCTCAACGAGCAGTTCAGCCTCGTGCTCGGCGTGCGCTACGCAAAGGACAAGAAGGAGGCCCGCGAGGTGCGGGGCGGCTACTACGAGGATTCGCTTCCATGGGCCATGCCTTTCATCGGTTTCATTCCTGGCGCCGTCGGCCCAACGGCCGCGAACGGCTTGACGCCATCCGGAGCCATCAACGTGTCCGCCGGTAACGCCAGCGCCACGGGTGATCCCACCAACCCGCTGGCACCCAACTGCTCGTTGACGGCCGTCGAGTGCGCGACACCCCTGCGACTTGGCCCGGGATTGCCCGGCAGCTTCAGCAGTCACGTGGCAGGCAATGATTCGTGGAGCGACGTCAACTACCGCGTCAATCTCGATTGGACGCCCACCGACGACATTCTGATGTACTTCTCGGTCACCACCGGTTACCGCTCGGGCGGCTTCCAGCTCGGCGTCACCGACGCCCGGGATCAGCAGCGGGATGCCAATGGCCTGCCCATTGCCGGCTCCGACATTCTGCCGATGACCTACGACAAGGAAACCATCACCTCCTACGAGATTGGCTACAAAGGCTTCCATTTCGACCGCACCCTGCAGGTGTCGTCGTCGATCTACCAGTACGACTACAAGGGCTATCAGGATCGCATCGACGCGCTCGATGAGGTTCGCGGTATCTCCGTCGACGTGGTGCAGAATGCGGGCAAGGCGGTGAACCGTGGCTTCGAACTCGAGACCTTGTGGCTGCCGCTCGATCCGCTGACCCTGGGCATGAACTACAGCTATACCGACGCCACCTACGATGTCGATTACTTTCTGATCAACACCGGGGATCCGTCGGTTCCGCTGTCACTGTTCGGCCCCGTCAGCCCGGGCAACCCCAACAACGAGTTTCTGCTGCACAACGTCAATGGCGATCAGCTCAAGGGCATTCCCAAGCACAAGGCCACGTTCTGGGGCGTCTACGACATCCCCACCGATTTCGGCACCTTCAGCCTGCGTGCCACCTATGCCTACACCGGGGAGTACGCCCAGACCGGCGTCGACTCCAGGCTGGACATGCTGCCCAGCCGGCGGCGTGTCGATCTGTCGGCA
Source organism: Pseudomonadales bacterium (assembly GCA_047920935.1). Taxonomy (GTDB): domain Bacteria; phylum Pseudomonadota; class Gammaproteobacteria; order Pseudomonadales; family Azotimanducaceae; genus UBA7803. The sequence continues at coordinate 6,643 of JBLRXD010000195.1, forward strand.
ACCTGGGTTGATACCGCAGATAAGTGGAACGTCCGGGTGTTCGTCGACAACGTCACCGACGATGATCCGCTGCGCAACCTGAGCAATTCGACAGAGGTGAACAACTGGCGGATGACCGGCTCCACGTTGTACCCCCGATTCTACGGGCTGGACGTGCGCTACCGTTTCATGATGTAACTGCCCGGTTCCGGGCGCGAAAGGGGTCGCTTCGGCGGCCCCTTCGTCATTCTGCGAGACATCAGGGCGGCGGCGCCTGGTGGTAAACGTCGTGTATTCTTGCAGCTGTTGGAAGGAGGACAAACCATGAAAGTCGTTCAGGCCATCGCCAAGGCCATGAAAGCGGAAGGCGTGGAGATCCTCTTCGCCTATCCGGTGAATCCGCTGATCGAGGCCGCTGCGGCGGAAGACATCCGCACCGTCATCGTCCGTCAGGAGCGGGTGGGCCTGCACATGGCCGACGCCTACTCGCGGGTGTCGTCGGGCGACCGTATCGGCGTGTTCTGCATGCAGCACGGTCCCGGAGCCGAGAACGCCTTCGGCGGCGTCGCCCAGGCGTTTGGTGAGTCGGTGCCGATTCTGGTGATCCCGGCCGGGTACCCGCGGCGCCTGGCCCACTACTATCCGAACTTCAACTCGACCCTGAACATGCAGCACGTGACCAAGTGGGCCGAGCCGCTGACCATGGGCAAGGCGATCCCCGAGGTGCTCAGACGGGTGTTCTTCCAGTTGCGCAACGGCCGCCCCGGGCCGGTGCTGCTCGAGGTGCCGATGGATGTCTGGGGGGAGGATGTGCCCGACGACTGGGATTACGTGCCCAGCTTCAAGGCCCGCAGCGGCCCGGACCCGAGCGCGGTGGCCGAGGCCGCCAAGCTGCTGGCCGGCGCCGAGCGGCCGGTGATCTACGCCGGGCAGGGCGTGCACTACGCCAAAGCCTGGGGCGAACTGCGGGCCCTGGCCGAGGCGTGGAACATTCCGGTCACGACCTCCATCGAGGGCAAGAGCGCATTTCCGGAGGATCATCCGCTGTCGCTCGGCAGCGGCGGGCGGTCGAACCCGCGGGCGGTGAAGGCGTTCCTCGCCGAGGCGGACGTGATTCTCGGCATCGGCTGCAGCTTCGCGCTCACCGGCTTCGGCGTGCCGATGCCCAGGGGCAAGACCATCATTCACGCCACCCTCGACCCCATGGATCTGAACAAGGACGTAGCGGCGCAATACGGCCTGATCGGCGATGCGCAATTGACGCTGGCGGCGTTGCAGCAGGCGATGGCCGGCATGGACCGGGCGCCGGCCGAGGCGCGGGCCGACGTGCCGGCGCGCATCGCCGCCATTCGTGAAGTCTGGCTCGGCGAGTGGCTGCCGAAGCTCGCCAGCAACGCGACGCCCATCAATCCCTATCGGGTGCTGTGGGAGTTGAACAAGCTGGTGGATAAATCCAAGACCATCATCACCCACGACGCCGGCAGCCCGCGGGATCAGATCACGCCGTTCTGGGAGGCGACCGAGCCGCTCAGCTACATCGGCTGGGGCAAGACCACCCAGTTGGGCTACGGGCTGGGGCTCGCCATGGGCGCCAAGCTCGCCAAGCCCGACCACCTGTGCATCAACGTCTGGGGCGATGCGGCCATCGGCTTCACCGGCATGGATTTCGAGACCTGCGCCCGGGAGCGCATCCCGATTCTCTCGATCCTGTTCAACAACTTCTCGATGGCCATCGAGATCCCCATCATGCCGATATCCCAGGAGAAGTACGGCTCAACCGACATCAGCGGCAACTACGCCGACATGGCGACCGCCTTCGGCTGCTACGGGGAGCGGATCACCGACCCCAACGACATCGTGGCGGCGCTCGAGCG
>JBLRXD010000196.1:0-8471 GCA_047920935.1 Pseudomonadales bacterium
GAGGTCGTCATGGGTGTAACGCTCGGTGCCGCGGGCGCCGAGCTTCTCGATGCGATCAAGGGAGGCGTCGAGCAGACTCGCTTCGTGCTCGCTCTGGGGCCCGAACAGATCGTCGATCAGCTTTTCCCGGTGGATGCGCACCGGCACCGATTCCAGCTTGTGGATGTCGCCGAACACCAGGGCTAAGTGCTCCGCATCTTCGAACTTGGTTCGGTAGGCGTGCGCCCGCGCCTCGCCGATGCGGGTCTTCACGCGGAACTCCATGGTGTGCTCCACCAGGTGCTCGCGGCGCTGCCGGTAGGCAATCAGATCGGCGATGGTGACGATCCGCAGATCATGGATGCGGGCAAACTCCAGCAGTTGCGGCAGGCGTTGCACGGTGCCGTCGTCGTTTACCAGTTCGGCCAGCAGCCCCACCGGCGGGCAGCCGGCCAGCTCCGCCAGATCGATGCCGGCTTCGGTGTGGCCGGAACGTACCAACACACCGCCCTGACGCCCCACCAGCGGGAAGATGTGGCCAGGTCGCACGAAATCGCCCGCGGTAACGTTGCTGCTGGTCAGCGCCTGAGCGGTGGCCGCCCGCTCCTCGGCGGAAATGCCGGTGGTCAGCCCCTTGACGTAATCGATGGATACGGTGAAAGCGGTGCTCATGGGCGCGTCGTTGCGACCCACCATGGGCTCCAGATGCAGCTGCTTGGCGTGCTCTTCGGTAATGGGCGTGCAGAGGATGCCGCTGGTGTGGCGGATCATGAACGCGACTTTCTCCGCCGTGGCTTTGCTGGCGGCCATGATCAGGTCGCCTTCGTTCTCCCGATCGTCGTCATCGACCACCACCACCATCTCGCCGGCGGCAATGGCCTCGAGTGCGACCTCGATGGAGTCGAACCTGGGCGTGGTGGAATCGGCGGAGGAACCAAGCGACGGCTGGGGCGATGCGGTGGTGGTCATGAGTGCGGCCTGCTGCTAACGTCAAAAAATAACGCGCAAGAATATCATGAGGGTGTGCCATGGATCGATCCGGCAAGGTGGCGAGGGGTCCGGTGGAGGTGGACGCCCTGCTCGCGGCGATGACGCTCGACGAGAAGGTTGCCCTGCTGGCGGGCAAAGGATTCTGGGTCACCACGGCGATACCGCGATTGGGTATTCCCGCGGTGAAGGTCAGCGACGGCCCGAACGGCGCCAGGGGAGACGGGGTCAGCGGCGCCAGCGCCGCATCCTTTCCGGTGGGCAGCGCGCTTGGCAGCACCTGGAACCCCCGGCTGATCCACGAGGTGGGGCGCGCGCTCGGCCAGGAAGCCCGCACCAAGGACGCCCAGCTGCTGCTCGGCCCCACCGTCAATCTCCACCGCACCCCCCTGGGCGGGCGAAACTTCGAGTGTTATTCCGAAGATCCGTGGCTGACCGCTCGCATCGCCACCGCTTTCATCGCCGGCGTGCAGGCGGAGGGCGTCGGCGCCTGCATCAAGCACTTCGTCTGCAACGACTCCGAATACCAGCGCCACAGCATCTCCAGCGACGTCGACGAAAGAACCCTGCGAGAGGTCTACCTGCTGCCGTTCGAACTGGCGATTCGAGACGCCGAGCCGTGGGCGGTGATGTCCGCCTACAACCGCATCAACGGCACCTTTGCCAGCTCCCATCGGGAGTTGCTGCGCGACGTGCTCAAGGGCGAGTGGGGCTTTGACGGCATCGTGGTGAGCGATTGGGGCGCGGCGCTTGAGACCGAAGCCAACCTCAACGGCGGCTTGGATCTGGAAATGCCGGGGCCGACGCGATCCCGCGGCGCCGCGTTGGTTGCGGCGGTGCAGGCTGGCCGCGTGGGGCAAGCCGAGCTGGACGATGCCGCGCGGCGCATGCTGCAGTTCGTGGTCCGCAGCGGCCGCTTCGAGCAGCCGCAGCGGCAGCCGGAGCGCAGCGACGACCGCCCGGAGCATCGCGCTCTGGCACGACGCGCGGCCGCCGAGGGCATGGTGCTGCTGAAAAACCACGGCGTGCTGCCGCTTTCGCCCCGGGACGTGAGCAGATTGGCCGTGCTCGGCCCCAACGCGGCGACGGGGCAGATCCAGGGCGGCGGCAGTTCCGCCGTATTCCCCCATTATCAGATCATGCCGCTGGACGCATTACGCGCCTGCGCCGATTGGCAGGTGGAGCACGCCCCCGGCTGCTTCAACCACAAATACCTGCCGATTCCCGCGCCCGGCATGCTGACCACCAACGGCCAGCCCGGCGCGCGGTTGCGACTGTACAATCCCGGCCAGGAGCACCCGGCGGTGGAGCGGGTGGTGCAGCTCACCTTCAACCCCATGGGCGGGCTGCCGCTGAACATGCTGGGCGGCGGCAAGGTGGGCAGCACGTTCACGGCGGAAATCGATGCCCAGTGGACACCCGAGGTATCGGGGCGATACCAGTTGGGCCTGATAAGCGCAGGCCTCGCGCGTCTTTATCTGGATGGCGAGCAACTGATCGACAATTGGACCGACCAGGAACCCGGCGAAGCGTTCTTCAGCTGGGGCAGCACCGAGAAGCGCGCCACCGTCACCCTGGAAGCCGGTCGCAGCTACCACTACCGCATCGAGTTTCAGAGCAAGGCCGACGTGCTGGTCACCGGCGTGCGCTACGGCATCCTGCCGCCCCACCCCGACGACCTGCTCGGCCAGGCGGTGGACAAGGCCCGCAGCGCCGACGCCGTGGTGCTGGTGGTCGGCGGCAACGCCGATTGGGAGACCGAGGGCAACGACCGCCAGACGCTGGTACTGCCCGGCGAGCAGGACGCGCTCATCGAGGCCGTGCTGGCCGCCAACCCGCGCAACGTGGTGGTGATCAACAGCGGCGCCCCCATCGCCATGCCGTGGTACGACCGCGCCGGCGCCGTGCTGCAGGCCTGGCTGCCGGGCCAGGAGTTCGGCAATGCCCTCGCCGACCTGCTCACCGGCGCGGTGAATCCCTCCGGACGCATGCCGTGCACCGTACCCATGCGCCTGCAGGACACGCCCGCCTTCACCAGCTATCCCGGGGAAAACGGCCACGTGCTCTACGGCGAGCGTGGTTTCGTCGGCTACCGTTGGTACGACGCCCGCGACATCGAGCCACGCGTGCCCTTCGGCCACGGCCTGTCGTACAGCCGATTCGCCTACGAGAATCTGCAGGTGGAACCCTCCGGAGAGCGGGCGATGGTCACCGTGGAAGTGGAGAACGTCGGCTCGGTGCCCGGCCAGGAGGTGGTGCAGCTGTACCTGGCGCCCGGCGCATCGGCCGTGCAGCGCCCGATCCAGGAACTGCGGGCGTTCGAGAAGCGGCAGCTGCTGCCGGGAGAGCGCCAGACGCTGCGGTTCGAACTCGGCCCCCGGGATTTCGCCATCTGGGACACCGAAACCTGCGGCTGGTTGGCCGAAGCAGGCTGCTACGAGATTCGTGTCGGCGCCTCGTCCCGGGACATTCGCCTCACCTGCCCCTGGACCCTGGAGACAGCGCATCGCGTGCCCTGAGTTGCAGCGCGCCGCGACTCAGGGGCGCATGAACATATAGTCTTCGTCGCCGCGGGAGTTGTCGAGCTGGTACTGCAGAACGGCCTGCAGATCCTCCGGCCCCTTGAGATCCCGATAACGCTCCACCAGGGTGGCGAGCAGCGCCCGCAGCAGCGTTTCGGCGTCTACCCCGGTCTCTTTCGCTTCGGACAGCGCGCCGTCCACGTGTTGTCTGGCGATGCTGTATGCGCTCACCGATGTTCTCCCTGCCTTGCGGAATGTCACACGGCGCCGCATTCCTCCAGCGCCGCGAACTCGTCTTCGGAGAGGCCGAAGAAGCCACAGTATAGGTCGCGGTTGTCGGCGCCCAAATACGGGACTTCCGTTAGTTCCGGCAGCGCCAGGTCGTCGAACCGCAGCGGCGAGTGGCACAGGGCGATGCGTCCCAGTGTCGGGTGCTGCACCCACTCCAGGGTGCCGCGCTGGTGCAGATGCGGGTCATTCACCACCTCTTCGAGCGACTGCACCGGCGCGCAGATCACCTCGTGCTGCTGAGCGATGCGGAATACCTCGGCCTTGGGCAACGACGACGTCCAGCGCTCCACTTCCTGATCCAGCAGGTCCATGTGGCGTGCCCGTGCCGGCATGTCCGCGAACTCGGCTCGCGTCAGCAGTTCCGGACGGCCCATGGCGGCCACCAGATTGCGCCAGTGGCCGTCGCGAATGCAGATGATGGCGACGTGGCCATCCGCCGCTCGGTAGACGTTGTAGGGCGCGGCAGACATGGCCGCATGGCGATTGCCGGTGCGCGGCGGCTGCTGGCCGGCGAAAAAGTAGGCGCCCAGGGCGGTGCCGAGCGCCGGGAACAGGCAATCCTGCATGGATATGTCGACCACCGCCCCGTCGCCGCTGACGCTGCGGCGGTACAGGGCGGCGACGATGGCCCCGAACAGGTGCACGCCGCCCATGAAGTCGGCCACCGCCGGGCCAGCTTTCAGCGGCGGCCCGCCATCCTCGCCGGTGATGCTCATGACCCCGGTGACCGCTTGAAGGGTGATGTCCATGCCGAGGTAATCCCGGTTGGGGCCGGTGCCGCCGAAGCCGGTGCTGGCCGCGTAGATCAGCCGCGGATTCTCACGACGCAGCTCGCCGCTGCCGACCCCGTAGCGGGCCATGGTGCCCGGGGCGAAGTTCTCCAGCACCACGTCCACCTGAGGCACCAGACGTTTCAGCAGCCGCTGGGCTTGCGGCGCCTTGATGTTCAGGGTGATCGAGGACTTTCCGGCATTGAGCTGAGCGAACGGGTAGCTGGCGGCCGTGGCCCGGGCCCGGCCGCGCAGCGTCTCGCCCACCGGCGACTCCACCTTGATCACCCGCGCCCCGGCCTGAGCCAGCAGAAAGCCGCAATAGGGGCCGTTGTAGACCTGCCCGAAGTCGAGCACGGTCACCCCCTCCAGTGGCAGGCCTGCCACTACCCTGCCCCACTCGCCCCGCTCACGCCCGCAGCAGCCGCCCGGGATTCACCCCGGTGGGCTCGTTGTCGGTGAGCAGGATCTGGCCGTTGACGATGGTGTGGCGGATGCCGTTCGCCGTCTGCTTGAGGCGCTTGGCGCCGGCCGGCAGGTCGTGCACCACCTCGGGCAGGCGCGGGCCGATGGTGGCGGGATCGAACACCACCAGATCCGCTGCCATGCCCTCGCGGATCAGCCCGCGATCGTGCAGGCCCCAGACCGTAGCGGTGTCGTAGGTGATGCGCCGCACCGCCTGCTCCAGGGTGAACGCCTGCTTATCACGCACCCAGTAAGACAGCAGGTGGGTCTGCAGCGAGCTGTCCATGATCTGCGCCACGTGGGCGCCGGAGTCGGAGAACGTCACCAGCGAGCGCGGGTGCTGCATCATCTCCAGCACATGGCTCTGGTCTTCGTTGGCGATGGGCTGGCGAAAGTAGATCTTGAAGTCGTGCTCGAGCGACAGATCGATCATCAGCTCCACCGGATGCACGCCCCGCTGGGCCGCAAGCTCGGCCATGCTGGGCTGATCGTGGCTCATGTCGAACATGGGGTACACCCACTCCCACTGGGGCGGTCGCGCTTCGGCGCCCACTACCCGCGGGCCCGTGTACTCGCGGCTGGCGACTTCCACCAGCTTCGCCTTGGTCGCGGGGTCGCGCAGCCTGGCCTTCTGCTCCTCCAGCGGCAGGCTGCGGATGTCTTTCCACACGTCCCACTTGTCGAACGGCGTGTGGGCTTCGAACGACAGCAGCACGTTGAGCGCGCGGCTGTGTACCTGGGCGTACATGCGCCCGCCCGCCGCAGCGGTCTCGTTGAGCAGATCGAAGTACGGCCGCCACAACTCCGGCGCAAGGCGGGTACTGAACATGCCCCAGGTCTGGGTGACGCCGGACTCCACCGCCAGATCGCGCAGCCGGCCGAAGTACTCGCGAATTCGCTCTGGATCGCGCCCCGGAGCTTCTCCGGCGAGTTCGAAGATGCCCTTGCCCGTTGCCCCCATGGCGTTGACGATGGCACGGACTTCATCCCACTCCGCCAACCTGCTCGCGACCGGACGATCGTCGGCGGTGATGTGATTGAACGTGCGTGAGGTCGAGAAGCCGATGGCGCCGGCGCCGATCGCCTCCTGCACCAGGTGGCACATGCGCTTGAGGTCATCCTCGCCGGCGGCCTCGGTGAAGGCGCGCTCGCCCATGACGTAGGTGCGCAGCGCCGAGTGGCCGATGTAGCCGGCATAGTTGATGCCCTTGGGCAGAGCCTCCACGGTGTCGAGAAACTGCGGGAAGGTTTCCCAGTTCCACCGGATGCCCGCGAGCATCGCGTCCCGGGAAAGATCTTCGGCACGCTCCAGATTGCGGAACACCAGGTCGGCGTCTTCGGCCTTGCAGGGCGCCAGGGTAAAGCCGCAGTTGCCCATCACCGCGGTGGTGACGCCGTGATAACACGAGCACGACCCCAGCGGATCCCAGAACACCTGGGCGTCCATGTGAGTGTGGCCGTCGACGAAGCCGGGGGCCACCACCAGGCCGTCGGCATCCACCGTGCGGCTGGCGCTTTCCACCGCGCGGCCGATGGAGACGATGCGGCCGTCACGCACGCCTACGTCGGCCCGATAGCGGGCGCCGCCGGAGCCGTCCACCACGGTGCCGTTCTTGATCAGCAGATCCAAGGCCATGTTCATCTCCCCGATAAAGCTTGTCTCGAGTGTACGCTTCCAGCGCCGCGGCGTTAAGGCGAACGGACCGGCACGAACTGATTGCGTTCGCGGTCTTTTACCACCTCATCCCATCCGAAGATCTGCCCGTTCATGGCTATGTAAACGCCGGCAGGCAGCACCTGTACGGCAGCAAACGCCATACCCACATTGAACCCGGCGTCGGTCTGGGCGAACCGGGCGGGCGCCAGCGAGCCGGTGAGCACGATGGTGCGCTCCGCCAGGCCGACCAGGACTCGGGCGGTATCGGTCATGGTATCGGTGCCGTGAGTGACCATGACACGCTGCTCGGGGCGAGCTTCGATGGTGGCCCGCACCAGCGCGCGATCCGCGTCGGTGACATCCAGGCTGTCTTTGCGCAACGCCGGGATCAGCTCGAACGGCACCCGCACCTGTGCCTGGCGCAACAGATCACCCACCACCGACTCGCCTACCTCGTAATCGCTGCGAGCGTCGAAGTACACCTTGTCGATGGTGCCGCCGGTGGTGACAACGAGGATGGGCTGCGGATACGGATCCGACCATGCCATAACAACGCTTCCCTGGGGAGTAAGCGGCCATCATAGCCAGCACTGGCCGCCAATGCCGCGTTCGCTACCTTGCCGCGCAATCCCCACTGCCGTAGGAGCGCTCTCCTGAGCGCGATCGGAGCGCGATCGGAGCGCGATCGGAGCGCGGTCGCAATTGCGCAGCCAGCCGCAAATCGCGATCCTTTCGGACGCTCCCACCGAGGTCCGAACTCCGATGCAGTTGCGCTACCAGATTCACCCCGGCCAGGGCCCGCACCTGTTGCTGGTGCACGGCTTCCTCACAGGCCCGTCACAGTGGCTGTGCAATCTGCCCGCCCTGAGCGAGCACTGCACTCCGGTGACCGTGTCTCTGTGGGGCCACGCCGGAGCGCCGAGCCCGGCGGAACTGCAGGCTTACGATCCGGATCATTACGTCGCCGCTTTCGATGCCATCCGCGCGGCGCTGCAGGCGGAGCGCTGGTTTCTGCTCGGCTACTCCCTGGGCGCCGGGCTCACCATCCGCTACAGCCTCCGCCATCCACACCGCGTCATCGGCCATGCCTTCACCAACTCCACCTCGGCACTGGCCGATGCCGAGCAGCAGCAACGTTGGCGTGCCGACGCGGACCAGGCGGCCGACAAAATCCTGCAGGGCGGCCTGGCGGCGATGGAGCGCATTCCCGTTCATCCCCGGCACGCGATCAAGTTGCCAGGCTCGATCTACCAGGCGCTGTGTGCCGATGCCGCACGGCATGACCCCGTGGGCATCGCCAACACCCTGCGCCGCACCAACCCCGAAGCCAGCGTGCGCGCCCGATTGGGCGACAACGAGCGTCCGGCACTGCTGATCTGCGGCAGTCGGGAACGGCGTTTTCAGCCACACCGGAGCCACGCCATCGCCAGGATGCCGTATCTGCGAGTGATCGACCTGGACGCCGGCCACGGCATGAACATGGAAGCCCCGGCCGCCTTCGACGCGGCCATGATCGATTTTCTGCGGCAGTGCAAAGACGCCGATATCGGCGCCTAGCGGCGTCGGCAGCGAAAGCTGCGGCGTCGATATGCTAAGCTGCTTGCCAATGACAGCCGGCCGGCTCCGGCCGGCGCGTGGACGGATAGGCGAAAGGCTAGGCAAAAGACGCATGCCAGAGTCCGATGCATTCCTCGAAGTGACCTGCGCGCTTGCAATCGACGACGAACAGGCGTCGCGGGAGCATTCGATGATCGCCCGGGACGAAGCCCGTGCACAGCCTGGTTCCTGATGGATCTCGAC
>JBLRXD010000197.1:0-8390 GCA_047920935.1 Pseudomonadales bacterium
CTGGCGGCGCTCGAGGCCGACAGCTGATCTTCGAAGATCAGCTTGGAGTCGTAAAGCAAGCGGCCGATCAACGTGCTCTTGCCGTCGTCGACGCTGCCACAGGTGAGAAACTTCAGGGTGGTCTTCGCCGCCTGCTCCTGCACGTAGGCTTCGATCGTCAGGCCCATCAGAAGTAGCCCTCCTGCTTCTTCTTCTCCATCGACGCCGACGCGTCGTGATCGATGGCCCGGCCCTGACGCTCGGAGGTGCGGCTGACCAGCATCTCCTCGATGATGCCGGTCAGATCCTCTGCATCGCTTTCCATGGCGCCGGTCAGCGGATAGCAGCCCAGAGTGCGGAAGCGCACCTTGCGCAGCTGCGGCTTCTCGCCCGGAGCCAGCGGCATGCGATCGTCGTCCACCATGATGATCATGCCGTCGCGCTCCACCACCGGGCGCTCCTTGGCGAAGTACAAGGGGACGAGGGGGATCTGCTCCTGATAGATGTACTGCCAGATGTCGAGCTCGGTCCAGTTCGACAGCGGGAACACGCGAATGCTCTCGCCCTTGCGGACCCGGCCGTTGTAGAGGTTCCACAACTCCGGCCGCTGGTTCTTCGGATCCCAGTGGTGCTGCGCGTTGCGGAAAGAAAACACCCGTTCCTTGGCCCGGGACTTCTCCTCGTCGCGGCGGGCGCCGCCGAAGGCGGCATCGAACTTGTAGCGATCGAGCGCCTGCTTGAGGGACTGGGTCTTCATGATGTCGGTATGCAACTGCGAACCGTGGGTGAACGGCCCGACCCCCTGCTCCACGCCGTCCTGGTTGATGTGCACGATCAGATCCATGCCGAGATCGGCGGCGATGGCGTCGCGGAACTGGATCATCTCCCGGAACTTCCAGGTGGTGTCTACGTGCAACAGAGGAAACGGCGGCCTGGAGGGAAAGAACGCCTTCATGGCGAGATGCAGCATCACCGACGAATCCTTGCCGATGGAATACAACATCACCGGGTTCTCGCTGTCGGCGAGCACCTCGCGCATGATGAAGATACTTTCCGCCTCGAGCCGCTCGAGATGGGTCAATGGTCTCGTCAAAACGGGCCCCGGCAGATGGCAAAACGGCGGCAATTAGACCGAAGATGTCTACGCCCCGCAAGAACCGTATTGTTAAAAGCATATGCCGGTTTGTAAACTGCCCCACCCCAGCGGCGCGCGGCACCCCATGGCGATCATCATCTATGTAATGGCCTTCGTAGGCGGATTTTCCATCATGTCGCTGGAGCTGCTCGGCGGCCGGGTGCTGGCACCCTACTTCGGCAGTTCGATCTATGTCTGGGGCAGCATCATCACCGTGTTCATGCTGTCGCTGTCGTTCGGCTACCTCATCGGCGGGCGGCTGTCGGTACATCGCCCTTCGCTGCAACGGTTTTCCCTCATCTTTCTTGCCGCCGCGGCCTGCCTCTACCCGCTGGTGTACTTCAGCGAAGACATCATGGTGTGGATCTTCGACCGGGTGATCGACCCGCGCTACGGCTCGCTGCTGGCTTCCAGCGCGCTGTTCATCGTGCCGACGGTGATCCTGGGAATGATTTCCCCCTACTCGGTGAGGCTGTTGGTGCGCACCACCGAGCATGCCGGCAAGGTGGCCGGCATGCTCTATTTCGTCTCCACCCTCGGCAGCGCCATCGGCACCCTGGCCACCTCCTTCTATTTCGTGTTGTGGTTCGAGATCAACACCATCCTGACGCTGCTCACCGGAGCGTTGCTGGCCATGGCCGCTCTGGCCGCCGTGACCGCCTGGCGCGGCCGCTCGCAGCCGCGCGATGCTGACGTCGTGCAGGTGGCATCATGATTCCGCAAACGCTTTCAGCTCGCCGCAGCGCGTGGCGCTCGGCCGCAGCCGCCGCCGTGCTCGGTGCCGTGCTGGCCGGCGCCTGGGCGCTGCCGGCGGAGGCACGGGTGATCCACAAGGAACGCTCGCTCTACAGCACCATCGTGGTCGACCAGCGCGGCTCGGTGATCTGCCTGCAGTTCAGCACCCGCCGCGATCAGCGCAACCAGACCTGCATGGACAAGCGTCGCCCACGGGAGATGGTGTTCGCCTACACTCGGATGATGATGGCAAGCCTGTTGCTGAACCCCGAGCCGCAGCGCATCCTGGTGCTCGGCCTCGGCGGCGGCACGCTGCCGTTGGCGCTCGACGAAATCCTGCCCGACAGCTACATCGACGCGGTGGAAATCGACCCCGCGGTGGTGAGAGTCGCCCGGGAGTTCTTTGCCTTCGCTCCGAGCGAGCGCGTCAGGGTGGCGGCTCAGGACGGGCGCGTGTTCGTCAAACGCGCGCTGCAGCAGGGCGAGCGCTACGATCTCATCATGCTCGACGCCTTCACCGGCGAGTACATCCCCGAGCACATGATGACCGAGGAGTTCCTGCGGGAGGTGAAGCAGCTGTTGAGCGAGGACGGCGTGCTCGCGGCGAACACGTTCTCCGTCTCCGACCTGTACGATCACGAGTCGGTCACCTATCAGGCGGTATTCGGCACGTTCTTCAACATGAATCCCACCAGCGGCGGCAATCGCGTAGTGCTCGCGCGCCGCGGCGAGCTGCCGCCCCGGGAGCTGCTCGAGGAGCGCGCCCGCATCCTGAAGCCGGTGCTCGCGACCTACGGGATCGACATCGCAGACAAGCTCGATCTGCTGCAGACCGAGCCCGACTGGAACACCGACGCCCGAGTGCTCACCGACCAGTTCTCCCCGGCGAACCTGCTTCGGTAGCGGCGCAGCTGCCGCTACTGCTCGACCCCGGCCTTCTGCCAGTACTCGTCCTTGAGCAACCGCTTGTAGAGCTTGCCGGTGGGGTGGCGCGGCAGCTCCGGGCGAAAGTCGATGGAGCGCGGGCATTTGATGTGCGACAGCTGCTCCCGGCAGTAGTCCATGAGTTCCAGCGCCAGCTCCGGAGTGGCGTCGGCCATGTCCCGCGGCTGCACCACCGCCTTCACTTCTTCGCCGAACTCTTCGTTGGGCACGCCGAACACGGCCACGTCGATGACCGCCGGATGGGTGATCAGGACGTTCTCCGCCTCCTGTGGATAGACGTTCACGCCGCCGGAAATGATCATGAAGTGCTTGCGATCGGTGAGGTAGAGATAGCCGTCGTCGTCGAGATAGCCGACGTCACCCAGCGTCGTCCAACCTTTCGGGTGCCGCGAGCCCGCCGTCTTCTCGGGGTCGCCGTGGTACTCGAACTGGCCGCCCCCGCCGAAGTAGATGGTGCCCGGCTCCCCGGCCGGCAACTCGTTGCCGTCGTCGTCGCAAACGTGGATCTCGCAGTTCAACGGCCGGCCGACAGAACCGCGGTGCGCCAGCCACTCCTCGGAGTTCAGCTGCACGAAGCCGTTGCCCTCGGTGCCGGCGTAATACTCGAACAGCACCGGGCCCCACCACTGGATCATCTGCTCCTTCACCGGAATCGGGCACGGCGCGGCGGCATGGATGGCGCACTGCAGCGATGACATGTCGTAGCGGGCGCGGACCTCCTCCGGCAGCTTGAGCATGCGCACGAACATGGTCGGTACCCACTGGCTGTGGGTGATGCGGTACTGCTCGATGTAGCGCAGCGCCAGCTCGGCATCGAAATGCTCCATCACCACCACCTCGGTGCCGTTACGCAGGCAGCTCATGGTGAAGCCCAGAGGCGCCGCGTGGTACAGCGGCGCCGGCGAGAGGTAGATGGATTCTTCGGTAGCGCCGTAGAGCAGGCCCAGCAGATTCGGCAACGCCAGCTCGCCGTAGGGCTCCTCCGGCAGGGGCTTCTTCACCCCCTTCGGATAGCCGGTGGTGCCGGACGAGTACAGCATGGACTGACCCTCCGACTGGTCGGCGATGGGCTGCTCCGGCATGGCGGCCACCGCGTCCTCCCACGACTCGAAGCCCGGCGCCACACCGTCGGTCATGTAAGCTCGCACCACGTTCGGCATCTTCGCCACCAGCGGTTCCACCACGGCCTTTCTTCCGAGCGACGTGATGAATACCTTGGCCTCGCAGTTGTTGACGATGTACTCCACCTCCGCCTGCTGCAGTCGATAGCTGATGGCGGTGTAGTAGATGCCCGAGCGCTGCGCCGCCCAGCAGATCTGGAAGAACCGCGGGTGGTTCTCCAGCAGGATGGCGATGTGGTCGCCCCGCTGCAGGCCCAGCGAGCGGAACAGCTGCGCGCCCTGATTGGCGGTACGCTCCAACTCTGCGTAGCTTACCACCTGACCCGAGTCCGCCATTACGTAGGCGGTCTTGTCAGGGTTTCGTTCGGCGATGATACCCGGATGCACGTCCCCTCCTGCTTGCATGAAAAGCTGTTTGCTCAGGCGGCAAAGTTAAGTAGTTTTGCGCCGCAGCGCAACGTGGCTGCAGCCGGAGACGGATCTGCTAACCTGTGGCGCAATCCTTGAGGCATGCCGATGACCGTTTTGAACTGGGATCAACCCTACCCCTCGAGTCGATCCCCCGTCTGCGCCGCCAACCTGGTGGCGACGTCGCAACCGCTGGCAACCCAGGCCGGCCTGGAAGCGCTGCGCCAGGGCGGCAATGCGGTGGACGCCGCGCTCGCGGCCGCGATCACCCTGACGGTGGTGGAGCCGAACAACAACGGCCTGGGCAGCGACGCCTTCTGCCTGCTCTGGGACGGCGCCGGTCTGGTCGGCTTGAACGCCTCAGGCCGGGCGCCGCTGGGCTGGAGCCTGGAGCGATTTCGCGGTCCGCACATGCCGCAGCTCGGTTGGGATGCGGTAACCGTGCCCGGCGCGGTCAGCGCCTGGGTGGCACTGTCGGAGCGCTACGGGGCGCTGGCATTCCCGGCGTTGTTCGAAGCCGGCATCCATTACGCCGAGAACGGCTTTCAGGTCGGGCCGAAGTCGGCCTACTACTGGCAGCTGGCAGAGCGTCGCTACGCCGCCTTCCCCGAGTTCGTCCGTCACTTTTTACCGGCACCCGAGCCCGGTGCCCGCTTCCGCCGCCCGGAACTCGCCCAATCCCTGCGGCTGGTGGCGCAGAGCCGCGGCGAGGCGTTCTACCGGGGCGAACTCGCCCAGCAGATCGCCCGCGCCGCCCGCATCGACGGCGGCGCCCTGACGCTCACCGATCTGGCCGAGCATCAGGCCGATTGGGTCGCGCCCATCACCCAGCCTTATCGCCAGGTGGCGCTCCACGAGATTCCACCCAACGGCCAGGGCCTGGCGGCGCAGATCGCCCTCGGCATCCTCCGGCATCTGGACGTGGCGCCGGTGGACTCTGCCGACAGCGTGCATCGACAGCTCGAGGCGATGAAGCTCGCCATCCGCGCGGCCTTCGATCATTTCGCCGACCCGCGTGCCATGCGCCTGGCGCCGGAGGCGCTGCTGGCGCCCGGCATGCTGGAGCAGCTGGCTGCGGCAATCGGGGAGCAGGCATCCGCCGTGCCGCCCGCACGGCTGCCGGTGAGCGAGGATACCGTCTATCTGGCCGCCGCCGACCAGAACGGCATGATGGTGTCTTTCATCCAGTCGAACTATCAGGGCTTCGGCTCCGGCATCGTCGTTCCGGGAACCGGCATCGCCATGCAGAACCGCGGCCACGGTTTCTCCCTCGACCCTGCGCACCCCAACTGCGTCGCGCCAGGGAAGCGGCCGTTCCACACCATCATCCCCGGGTTCGTCAGTGACGCGGCAGAGTCGGGCGGCGCGCCGCGCATGGCGTTCGGGGTGATGGGCGGCCATATGCAGCACCAGGGGCATGTGCAGATGGTGCAACGGGTATTCGACCACGGCCAGAACCCCCAGGCAGCCAGCGACGCTCCGCGCTGGCACATCTATGAGGATTACAGCATCGGGGTCGAAGGCGGATTTCCGCCCAGCGTCACTGCGGAACTGGCCGCCCGCGGCCACCGCATCCGCCACGAACCCGCCGAGCACGTGTTCGGCGGTGCGCAACTGATCCTGCGCACCGAGCACGGTTACGTCGGCGGCTCCGATCATCGCAAGGAAGGTCAGGTCAGCGGCTTCTGATCACCACCTCGACCTCACCGCGCCACCAGCCGGATGCCAGCTGTATAGCACCGGCGGTTTGGCTACAATTGTCACTATCGACGCACTCGATCTCGCTACGAGCAGGAAGGTAATGGAATCAACAGGGGTTTCCCCCGACAGAGTGGCCGAATTCCCACGCCCGGCGGGGCGGGAGTTCCGCAAGTCGCGCAAGCTCGACAACGTCTGCTACGAGATCCGCGGTCCCGCCATGAAAGAAGCCGACCGGATGGAAGAGGAAGGCCATCGGATTCTCAAGCTCAACATCGGCAATCCCGCGCCCTTCGGCTTCGAAGCACCCGAAGAGATCCTCGTGGACGTGATCCACAATCTGCCCACTGCTCAGGGCTACAGCGATTCCAAAGGTCTCTACAGCGCCCGCAAGGCGGTGATGCAGTACTACCAGAGCCTCGGCATCCTCAACGTCGAGATCGACGACATCTACATGGGCAACGGCGTTTCGGAGCTGGTGGTGATGGGCCTGCAGGGGCTGCTCGACAACGGCGACGAAGTGCTGGTGCCGGCGCCCGACTACCCGCTGTGGACAGCGGCGGTGAGCCTCTCCGGTGGCACCCCGGTGCATTATCGCTGCGACGAGCAGGCGGGCTGGTTTCCCGACATCGCCGACATCCGCCGCAAGATCACGCCTCGCACCAAGGCCATCGTGGTCATCAACCCCAACAACCCCACCGGGGCGGTGTACAGCCGTGAGCTGCTCATGGATCTGGTGGAAATCGCCCGAGCCCATGACCTGGTGGTGTTCGCCGACGAGATCTACGACAAGATCCTCTACGACGAGAGCAAACACGTGCCGCTGGCCGGTCTGGCAGAAGACCTGCTCATCATCACCATGAACGGGCTGTCGAAGACCTACCGGGTGGCCGGGTTTCGCACCGGCTGGATGATGGTCTCAGGGGCCAAGCGCCGCGCGCAGGACTACATCGAAGGCCTCGACATCCTCGCCTCCATGCGGCTGTGCGCCAACGTGCCGACCCAGCACGCGGTGCAGACGGCGCTCGGCGGCTATCAGAGCATCAACGAATTCCTGGTGCCCGGCGGGCGCCTTTACGACCAGCGCGAACTGGCGTGGTCGATGCTCACTGCCATCGACGGCATCACCTGCGTCAAGCCGCAGGGCGCGCTGTATCTGTTCCCGAAGCTTGACGTGAAGCGGTTCAACATCACCCGGGACGATCAGTTCGCCCTCGACCTGCTGCGCCAGGAGAAGATTCTGGTGGTGCACGGCACCGGCTTCAACTGGCCGGAACCCGACCACTTCCGCATCGTGTTTCTGCCGCGGGTGGAAGACCTGGAGCAGGCCATCGGCAAGCTCGAGCATTTCCTGCACGGCTACCGGCAGTGATCGCGGCGCAGGCGGCGCCTCAGCCGCTTGCGTCGATGCGGTAGAGCATGCGTTCCTCGAAGCCGGTGATGACCTCGACCAACCCCGACCACGCTCTGTCCAACTCACCGTCGTCGGTGTCGATGCGCAACGGGCGGCCTTCCAGCGACAGCAGCTTCGTCCGGGTGCCCACCACCCACAGACCTTGACGGCCGATACGGCGCAGCACCGCCGGGCTCAACTGCTGGTTGCCGCGCCCGAGCAGAAATCCCTGCTGGCGCGTGAAGCTGACGATCAACGTGGCAGGCTCGGCGGCGTCGGCCAGGTAGGCCTCGAGCCAGGCAGCGTCGACGTCGGTACCCACCTGGCGCCCGTGGCGCAGCACGTCGACGCCGATGAGCGTCGGCTGCAGCCCCAGGGCGCGCTTGATGGCCGCCATGCTGCTGCCCGGTCCGAGCAGGTAGAGGCCCGGGTGGGTCTGCACCTGCTCGACCACCTCGGCGGCGATCTCCTCCAGCGCCAGCGCTTCGTTCTCGCGCCCGCCTTCCTTGGTGTGCTGCAGAAATCCGCCAACCTCCGGAACCGCCAGCTCGCCGTAGAAGCGCGGCGCCACCGTCCCCTGACGCAGCGCCGCTTCGTCGAGATCGCGCACCTCCGCCAGCGTTCTGCGCACCAGCCCCCCGGCCACCAGCAGCCGCAGGATCTCGCCAGCGGACTCCGGGGTGGTGGCGAATACCCCGGAGTGCATCTTCACCCCGGCCGGCACCCCCAGCACCGCGACCCGCTGATCCAGCGCCAGCAGCAGATCCCGGGCGGTACCGTCGCCGCCGCAGAACACGATCAGGTCGACGCCTGCGCCCAGCATCGCTAAGGCGGCGGCCTGGGTGTCGGCAGCGCTGGGGGCATCGACGGGCTCCCCCAGCGTGGTGGCCGGCAGCCCCGCGGCCGCTAACGCATCGGCTCCCATGGCTCCGCCCCAGGTCAGCCAGCGGACCGCGTTTGCCGCCTCGCCGGCGGC
>JBLRXD010000198.1:0-8324 GCA_047920935.1 Pseudomonadales bacterium
GCGGTCTGGTGCCCGAAGCCGCCCCGGCGCAGGCCCCGGGCCAGTCAGTGCGCATCGTAAATGTCATCGACCCAGCGATGGCCGCCGATTACCTGAACTCCTCCTCAGGCGAAAAAACCATCCTCAACATCCTGCAGCGCAACGCCGGCGCCGTGCGGCAGGTATTGAGCTGACCGATACACCGAATCCCGCAAGGACCAAAGACATGACGGCCTACACCGGCTTCGTCGACAACTCGACGATGCTCGCCCATTACAAGATGCTCGAAACGATCCGGGACGTCTGTCTGGCCGAGGGTTGGACCATTCTCCGCTACGACACGGCCATCACGAACCGGGAGCTGCTGATGATGGCGCCCGGCCTATCGGGCACCGAGCAGATCTTCTGCGGCGTCTACTGCTACCAGGACAGCAACGCGGACTACTACAACCTGGCGGTGGCGACCATGAAGGGCTATGTCGCTGCCAACTCGTTCCTGACCCAGCCGGGCATCTCGCCGGTTCTCGGCGTGCCTGCCCATAACCAGCGCATCGACTACTGGCTATCGGTCAACGGGCAGCGGCTAAACGTAGCAATGAAGGTCGGCACGCCGGTGTATGAATCTTTCGGGATAGGCAAGTTCTTTCCCTACGCATCTCCGGGCCAATATCCCCAGCCGCTGTTTGCGGCCGGAATGCTGACCAGCGCCTCCGCCACGCGCTACTCCGAAACGACCCACACGATGCCGTGGAAAGGTAATCGTAACAACCTGCGGATGCATTTCAACGACGGCACCTGGAAAGCGCCGCTCGCTACGCCCTGGGGCCAAACGACGATGGCTAACGCCTGCCGGCCGGCAGAAACCACTTACGCGCTCTACCCGGTAATGCTCTACGACTCAGGAAACATCTACGGCGCGCTGGACGGGATCTTCCACATCACCGGCTTCGACAACGTCGTCGAGAACACGCTCGTCATCGACGGTAAGAACTATGTGGTCATCCAGGACGTTGGCCGCACGTCCTTTGGCGACTACATCGCACTGGAGCTGTCCTGATGCCCTACGTCACTGGGCTGGCCAACAGCGCCAGCGATCTGCTCAATGCTGTAGTCACTGCCGGAACCGACAACGGTTGGTCCTGGGACGCCAGCAACAGCATGCTTTACAAAGGGGACATCTATGGCCGCCTCACCGTCAGCGGCTTGAACCTCTTGGTACAGGCTGCGCTCGGCTACTCCGGCGCCACGCTGATCACGCCAGCGGCAAAGATGGTCGGAATAACCAACCGGCTGGGTCAAGCCGGTAATACGCTGCTGAGTTATCCGGTGACGTACCACATCTTCGTCCACACGGCGCCGGACGACATCATCGTGGCCGTGAACTATCAGGTGATGTGGTGGCAATGGCTGTCGCTTGGCCAAGCCCGCAGCTTTGGTGTGCTCGGCAACGCCATCTGGCACTGGGGCACTGCGACGTCTGATATCAGTACCGGTGCGGGCGTGGCGATCGACTCCAATGGCAGCACCGGCAGCGGTGGCGGTAACACCTCTGGCGCACCTTTCTGGCAGTCCAACGACACTACAGGCGTCCAGAACAGTTCGATCTACCTGAACTTCAACGGTCACGGCTGGTGGAACAACCCCGTGGGCGTCTCCACGGCGAATCCGAACAACGCGCGCGCCACCATTGCAGTACCAACGTTGCTGCTGACCCAGCCCAATAACTGGAACGGCGAAGCTGTGCTTACGCGCATCCACATCATGGCGTTGCAGCCCTCTAGTTTCTGGTCGCACGTCGCGGAACTGCCGCATCTACGGATGACGCGCAACGACAACATCGACGACGGGCAGATCCTCACGCTTGGGTCCGAGCGCTGGTTCATTGCACCTGTGTATCGCAAGAACACCGCGAGTCGCGCCGCATCGCCATACAACGGCGCGACTCACTCCGGGACCATCGCGATGGCTGTGCGCTACGACGGTCCCTGATCTCCCGTTTTACCTCAACCGAGAGTTATGACATGCCGGTCTTGACAGGCATGGTGCTCGATCGCGCCCAGGCTGGCTCACTGAACCCGCTCCTGAGCATCGACGGGTATCAGGTTGCCGCCATCTATCCGTACACCGCCAGCGATTCACCACGGGCGGAGAATGGAGCGCGAAGCTACGCAACCGACATCACGGTTCCTGCGCAGCGGGCGCTGACCGGCATCCAGGTACCGAGCTACTTCGAGGATTACTACTTCCGGGTGCATTTGCTGCCCGGGCGCATCAACCTCGGCAGTCTGGCCTCGGAGCAGAGCCGCACGATCGAGGTCTGGAACGCACGGCTGACCCCGAACACCTTAGCGTCCCTAACCGCCACCGGCGCAGAAGGCATGACGCTGATCGGGCCGGCACCCGCGCCCACTGTGTTTGCCGCCAATGAATCGCGGCTCTATACGCTCGCGGTCACGCCGAATGGTCCGCCAACCGTGAACGCGACGTTTCTGTTCGCATTCGCTTTCGACGATGCCGCTTTGCTCGCAACCGGACGCCGTATCGTCGGATGGATCTTTGCGCCGAACTGGGTGCAACCGGTCATCGAGCGGCTGGAATGGCTCACGGATGTGATGGAGTCCCATGCCGGATTCGAGCAGCGCGTGCGCTTGCGTGCCGGTGCAAGGCGCAGCTTTGAGTACAGCGCCTTGGTCGGCTCCGACACCGAACGGGTGAAGATGGAAAACCTGCTGCTGTCATGGCAGGCGCGCGTCTTTGGCCTACCGCTCTGGACCGACGTCGCGCTGGCGGCAGGACCGATCCCAGCCGGCTCGACCTCCATTGCCGTGACGACCGCGAATCGGGACTTTGCCGTGGGCGGTTTGGTTGGACTGGTTCTGGGCATGGAGTCGGAGTTTGCCGAGATCACGGCGGTCCTGCCAACGTCCCTGACGATCAAGAGCCCGCTGGACTCTACCTGGCCGGTCGGTACCAAGATCCTGCCTGTGCGGCCCGCCCGAGTTCAGAACGACCTTGGACTGACCTACCTGAGCGATGCCATAGGCCAAGCCACGCTGCGCTTCCAGTTTGAGGACGAGTGGTTGCTTCCGGCAGCCACAGAGACATTGGACTACCGGGGCTACCCCGTCTTGCTCACCGCTACCAACTGGACCGAGGACGTCGATACAG
Organism: Pseudomonadales bacterium; assembly: GCA_047920935.1. GTDB lineage: Bacteria > Pseudomonadota > Gammaproteobacteria > Pseudomonadales > Azotimanducaceae > UBA7803. The sequence continues at coordinate 3,148 of JBLRXD010000198.1, forward strand.
ACTACGCCCGCAAGCTGAATGAACTGGATTTTCTGACGGGCCGACGCGTCATCGACGATCTTTCCGGTGTTGGCACGGTTCGCCGGACGCATCGGTGGCTGATCACTGGGCGTGCCGCGATCACTGCGTTCCGCTCATGGCTGGCCGCCCGCGCCGGCAGGCTGACGGCATTCTGGATGCCCAGCTTTCAATCCGACTTAAAGGTGGTGAGCCCGATCGGGGCCTTTGATTCGGCCATCACGGTGGAGAACCGCGCCTACGCCGCCAATGTGCCAGCCGCCATCGGGCGGCGCGACATCCTGATCGCCACGACATCCGGCAGTCGCTACTACCGGCGTATCACCGGTGCCACGGCGCTTTCGCCAAGCACTGAGAGCATCGCCATCGATAGCGTGGTGGGCGCGGCGCTACTTCCCGAACAGATCCGCCATGTGTCGTTCATGAAGCTGGTGCGCTTGGACAGCGATGCCATCGAGATCGCCCATCAGACAGACGACACGGCGGAGGTATCGATCTCCGTCAGAAGCATTCGGGATGACACATGACCTACGCCAGCAGAGAAGTATCCACGGACGCCAGCAGTCCGGTCGAACTGTACGAGTTTCGCCGTGGCGGTTCTACGTGGCGCTATACGAGCGGCGCGCAGGACGCGAGCTACGCCACCTATGCCTATGTGGCCGTGCCGATGAAGCGCGGCAGCATCGAGCAGACCGGCGAGATCGGGAGGTCCGGCCTGCGGATCACGCTGGCTCGTGATGTCGAGATTGCTCAGGCATTCATCGCAACACCGCCATCGGAGGTGACCTTGCTCACCATCTATCGCCAGCACCGGAATGATCCAGAAACCGTCGCGGTGTGGATGGGACGCGTCTTGAACGTCGAATGGCGCGGTTCCGAGGTCGAGCTCAACTGTGAGCCGGTCTACACCAGCCTGCAGCGCACCGGCTTGCGCCGCCTCTACCAACGCAATTGCCCGCATGTGCTCTACGGCACGTCTTGCCAGGCCAGTGCGGTGATCTATCGCGTGCCAGGCACCGTGGTGTCCGTCGCCGGAGTCTTGCTGAGCGTGCCGTCTGCGGCCGGATACGCCACGGGTCATTTCGCTGGCGGTTTTGCCACTTGGGCGGCCAACGGCATCACCGAGAAACGAATGATCGTTGCCCACAACCTGGACGTCATCACGCTGTCGGCCGTGCCGCCCGGACTCGCCGTGGGCGACACGATCTACCTGTATCCCGGTTGCGACCGGACTCTCGCGACCTGTGCGGCCAAGTTTGGCAACAGCGCCAATTTCGGCGGCTTCCCATTCATCCCGACGAAGAACCCCTTCGGCGGCAGCCCCATTTACTGAGTAGACGGTATGCCCTGGGCACAAATCATCGTCTGGATCGTCACTGCACTGATCCAGTACGCGCTCCAGCCAAAACCGCCGCAACCCCAGGCTGCTGAACTCAAAGACTTCGATGCGCCGACTGCCGATGAGGGTCGCCCGGTGCCCGTCGTGTTCGGCACTGTGCTGGTGAAGAGCGCCAACGTGGTGTGGTACGGCGACCTGCGCACCACACCGATTAAATCGAAAGGTGGAAAGAAATGACCGACATCCTGGTGACCCACGGCGACATGCGCAGCCTGGGTTACTGCAATCGCGGCGCGCGGGAGTGGTTCGCGCGGCACCAGCTCGACTGGAGCCAATTCATCGACCAGGGATTGCCTGCGCCACTGCTGTTGGCAACCGGGGACAGCATGGCCGAAGACGTGGTTGCCGCCGCCCGCGCACGTATTGGCCTCGAGGTGAACGATGGGCGGTAGCAGCAAGTCGCAGACGGTCGGCTACCGCTACTACCTGGGGATGCATCTGGCGATCTGTCACGGGCCGGTCGATGCCATCAACGAGATCCAGGTCGGCGAGCGCCAGGCATGGAGCGGCAACCTCACCGCCAGCGGCCGGATCACGGTGAACATGCCCGAGCTGTTCGGTGGCGAAAAGCGCGAAGGCGGCATTTCCGGCGCCATCGATGCTGCGTTCGGCCAGGCGGCACAAACGCCGAATGATTACCTCGCGTCAAAGATCGGCTCCCCTCAACCTGCTTATCGCGGTGTGCTCAGCCTGATCCTGCGCCAGCTCTACATCGCCGCCAACAATCCCTACATCAAGCCGTGGGCCGTCCGCGTCAAACGCTGCTTCCGCGACTGGTACTCAGCAAAGGCGGAGATCAACGGCGCGGCTAACCCGGCGCACATCGTCTACGAATGCCTGACGAATGCCGCCTGGGGCATGGGATATCCAACGGCCAGCATCGACGATGCCTCGTTTCGTGCGGCGGCTGATGTGCTGTCCAACGAAGGCTTCGGGCTCAACATGATCTGGCTGCAGCAGAGCAAGATCGAGCAGTTCGTCAAAGAGGTGATGGACCACATCGGCGGTGTGCTCACGACGTCACCGTCGACGGGACGCTTCGTCCTGAAGCTGGTGCGGGCGGACTACACCGTAGCGACGCTCCCCATCCTGAACCCGGACAACGTCATCGATCTGGAGAGCTTTCAGCGCGCTGCTTGGGGTGAGACGACCAACGAGATCGTGCTCATCTACACCAAGCCGGACACGTTCAAGGAGACCAGCATCGCGGTCCAGGACCTGGCCAATATCCAGGCTCAGGGCGCCGTGGTGTCGCAAACTCGCCGTTACCCCGGCATCACCTCGGACAACCTCGCCGCCCGCGTCGCGATGCGCGATCTGGCATCCGTATCCACGCCGCTCGCCAAGGTGCGGCTCAAGGTGAACCGCAAGGCCTGGAATTTGTACCCGGGCGATGTCTTCAAGCTGGAGTGGCCTGCGCTCGGGATCGCCGGTCTGGTGATGCGTATCGCCGGCGTCGATGGCGGGTCACTCACCAACGGCGCCATCAGCATCGACGCTGTCGAGGATGTGTTCGGCCTGCCGTCAGCGGTCTACACCGCATCCCAGCCCACCGGCTGGACCGACCCGGTGCCAGCGCCATCCGCGACCACACCACGGCGTCTGGTCGAAGCGCCGTACTGGGACGTGGCCCGCGCGCTGTCTGCATCCGAGCTCGCCTACCTCGATGCCACCGACTGTTTCCTGCAGACCCTGGGCGGCCGCCCCGCGCCAGGGGCGCTGAACTACGACCTGTACAGCAAGACGAACTCGGCCACGACCTACAACCAGCGCGGCCAAGGCGAGTTCTGCCCCACGGCGGTTCTCGCCACCAGCCTTGCGCAAGAGGTGACCAGCACGACGACCTACAGCGGCGAACTCGACATCGATCTGGTCGCAACCGGGAGCTATGCCTACATCAACGACGAGGTCGTCCTGGTCACGGCCATCAATACGACCACGCAGAGCCTGACCCTGACCCGTGGCGTCATGGATACCGTGCCAATCAGCCACGCAGCCGGCAGCCGGATCTGGTTCGCCGATGGCGCGCAGGGCGTCGATCCGACCGAGTACGCCGCTGGCGAAACGGTCAACGCGCGACTACTCACCGTGACCGGAAAAGGCACGCTGGCGCTGGCATCGGCGCCAACCGATTCCCTGGCCATGAACCGCCGGCAAAACCGGCCGTACCCGCCCGGCAATGTGAAGATCAACAACGTTGCCTACCCGGCGATTGCCAAGGGTGACCTGGTCATCTCCTGGGCGCACCGGGACCGGCTGAGCCAGACGGTGAGCCTGGTGCCCCAGACCAACGGCAACATCGGCCCTGAAGCCAGCGTGACGTACACGCTGCGCATCTACGGGGAAGCGGGCAGCCTGCGCCGCACCTACTCCGGCCTGACCGGCGCCAGCCAGACCTACACCTTGGCCGACGACACCGCTGATTCCGGCCTTGGCCGACCCAACGCTGCGCTGCGCATCGAGCTCGAATCCAACCGCTCGGGCGTGATCAGCCTGCAGAAGCACTCGATCGCCTTCGAGCGTGCCGGCTACGGACTTCACTATGACAAGTACTACGGAGGCATCTGATGCCCGCAATCACTGACCCGAACCTGGGACTCAACTACGGCTGGACGCTCGGCGAAAGCGGCTGGGGCGCCGGCATGGATGCCAACCTGAAGCGGCTGGGCGCTGTCGTCAGCCTGTCGGTCAAAGACCGCGATCTGGCCACACCACCCGCCAGCCCGGTTAACGGCGACCGTTACCTCATTCCCGCTGGCGCAACCGGCGTCTGGAGCGGCAAGACCGATCAGATCGCGGCGCGCATCGCGGGCGTCTGGGAATACTTCATCCCTAAAGTCGGTTGGCTCTGCTTCATCGAGGACGAGGCAGTGCTCTCGGCCTACAAGGCCACCGGCTGGAGTCCCGGCATCGCCATCTGATCGCTTTCCCCTGAACCCCGAAAACCCGCCCGATTGGCGGGTTTTGCATTTCTGGAGCCCGCCCTATGACTGACCCACAAAAACCCGCACTGGTCGACAACATGCTCCTCCTGCGCAAGGAGGACTTCGAAGACCTTCTGGATCGCGCCGCCGAACGCGGCGCCAAACGTGCCCTGGCCGATGTTGGCTTGGACGGTGACGACGCCGCCCACGACATCCGCGAACTGCGCGGCCTGCTCGATGCCTTCAACACCGCCAAGCACACCGCGTGGCAGACCGTCATCAAGATGCTCACCACCGGATTCCTGCTGGCGTTGGTGGCGGGCGCCCTCATCAAGTTCAAGGTGTTCGGAGGTGGCCAATGATCGAGACCCTTCTTGGTGGCCTGCTCGGCGGCGCCTTTCGCCTGGCACCTGAGCTTCTGAAGTGGCTCGACCGCAAGGGAGAACGCGGCCACGAACTGTCGATGCAGGACAAGGCGCTCGAATTCGAGAAGCTACGCGGCGCGCAGCGCATGCACGAAATCGGCGCCGGTGCCGATGCAGCGTGGAACGTGGGCGCCATCGAGACGCTGCGCGAGGCTGTCCGCACACAGGGCGAAAAAACCGGTGTGCGCTGGGCCGATGCGTTGTCGAGCAGCGTGCGCCCAGTCATTACCTATTGGTTCATGGCGCTGTACTGCGCAGCCAAAACGGCCGCCTTCGTTGCCGCTATTGAAGGCGGTGCCGACTGGGGTGTTGCCATCCTCCACGCATGGACCGAAGCCGACCAAGCGCTGTGGGCCGGTGTGCTGAACTTCTGGTTCATCGGGCGCGTGTTCGACCGGGTGAGGCCATGAG
>JBLRXD010000199.1:0-8292 GCA_047920935.1 Pseudomonadales bacterium
GATAACCTCGATGGACGCCCGGGACAGCGACTGCCCCACCGTCGCCCAGGCGCGCTCGTAGTCGAGCATCAACCGCAGCAGCGGGTCGCCATCGGCGTCGATGTCGAGAATCGACTTCACACCGGAGCCGATGTCCAGAGCCACCATCGACACCGTCTGCTCAGAGACCCGCGCCGCTATGTAGGCGCCGAGCTCGTTGAGCGCCTCCTGCTCGACGGCGCCGAGGTGAGATGGGGTGGCGCCGAGATCTGCGAGCCGCTCCGGGCCAGGCGTCGCGAATTCCGAGTTCTCGTAGCGCAGGTGGACTTCCGTGGAACGCTCGCGCAGACCGGGTTCGACCCGCAAACGCAGGCGATCGGCGCCCCCGGTGAGCTCGGCGGACTGCTTGCCGTCACGAATCACCTGGCGAATCACGTCGCGGTAAGGCTCGTTGGTTATCGCCAGCCAGCGGGTGTCCAAGCGGCCCTCCGAGGGGGCTTCCCACTCCAGATCGATGCCGTTCTCGGCGAGAAACTGCTTCACTTTCGGCCAGACCATGGTGGGCGGCTCGGGAATCACCAGCCAGCGACGATCTCCGAGGCGCTGGATACGCACCTCGTCGCGGTTGTCGTTGCCATAAATGGCGTCGGGCCGCGGCGGCCGTTTGGGGTAATACTCCGGGCGCAGCCGGTCGGTAATGACGGGGATCGGGAACGGATCCTGCACCCTGGCGGTGTCGAGCCCGTCGGGAATCACCAGGGCGCTGTTTTCGCTGGTTTCGAGGTATTCATCCGACCTGTCGACCAGAAAGCCTCTGTCTTCGGACAGCAGCGAACAGCCGCCGCCGACGGCAATTGCGAGCAAGAAAACGACGCTACGCCGCACTATAGAACTCCTATCCGCTCGAGCCGCGCGCGCAACTCGGGCCGGTGTTGCTCAGACAACTCTATCAGAGGCAACCGGATGCCTCGGTCGATCTTGCCCATTTCGTACAGTGCCCACTTGGTGGGGGTCGGGCTCGTCTCGATGAAGAGAATCTGATGAATGGGTTGCAGTCGCGCGTCCAGTTCCCGGGCTCGGCCGAAGTCACCGTTCAAGAACGCGCTGCAGAATTCAGACATCATCCTAGGCAACACGTTCGCCGTGACGGAGATCGTCCCGACCGCGCTCAGCTCCATCATCCTCAGCGTTTGGGCGTCTTCCCCGGAAAGCACGAAGAACTCGTCGGGCACCCGCTCGCGTATGGCGGCAACGCGGTTGGGGTCTCCACAGGCTTCTTTGATGCCGACGATGCCGTCGATCTTCGCCAGCCGCGCCACGGTATCCGCCTGGAGGTCGCAACCCGTGCGTGGCGGCACGTTGTACAGCACCAGCGGCACGCGCGTCACTTCGGCGACGGCCCGGTAGTGACGGTAAAGGCCTTCCTGGGTAGGACGGTTGTAGTAAGGCGTGACCAGCAGGCAGGCGTCGGCGCCCAAGCGCTCCGCCTCCTGGGTCTGATGGATGGTTTCGGCGGTGGAATTCGAGCCGGTTCCGGCAATCACCGGCACCCGGCCCGCCGCCACCTCGATGGTGCGGCGAATCACCACCAGATGCTCGGGGGTGTCCAGCGTGGCGGACTCGCCGGTGGTTCCCATGGGGACGATACCGTGGGTGCCCTCCGCGATGTGCCATTCGATCAGCGTTTCCAACGCTTCGAAATCCACCGCGCCGTCCGGCTTCATGGGCGTCACCAGGGCAACGATGCTACCGCTCAACATGTCCGCTGGGCCCCTTTCCGACGACCGTTCAAAATCGGCGCCATGGTACTTGAGCGGCGAACGCCATCACAAGGCTGACCGGGCGCCATCACCAGGTTATCGGTGCTCCACCGCATCCACCGACGCTACGCGGTGATCTGACGCGGTGGCGGCGCCAGGGTGCGAAGGCGGGCTGGAGCCCGTGACGAAGTCGAGTTCGTGCCGCGGCCAGGCGTTGAAGATCGCCTTCACCAGGGTGGCGAGGGGGATGGCGAAGAAGATCCCCCAGAAGCCCCAGAGACCGCCGAATACCAGGATGGCGAGAATGATGGTGATCGGGTGCAGGTCGTTGGCCTCGGAAAACAGCAGCGGCACCAGCACGTAGCCGTCCAGCGACTGAATGATGCCGTAGGCAGTCAGCACCCAGGCGAGCTCCCAGGACCAGCCGAACTGAATGATGCCCACCAGCGCCACCGGAATGGTCACCACGGCGGCACCGACGAAGGGAATCAGCACCGACAACCCCACCAGCAGCCCGAGCAGTGCTGCATAGTTGAGGCCTAGCAGGGCGAAGGTGATGAACGTCACGATGGCGACGATGAGGATCTCCAGCGCCTTGCCGCGTACGTAGTTGGCCAGTTGCCGATTCATCTCGGTGCCGACCGCGCTCAACATCGGCCGACGCTCCGGCAGTATCGACAGGAACACGCCCATGAGCACCCGGCGGTCTTTGAGGAAGAAGAACACCGAGATGGGAACCAGCACCACGTAGATGAGCAAGGCAACCACCGAGGGCACGTTGGCAACCAGGGCCTCCAGCGCGGTACCGCTCATGGCGCCCACCTGATTGGTGGCTGCGGCGATCCACTGATCGATCTGCGCCGGGGTGATGAGATCGGGGAAGCGCTCCGCCAGGTCGCGACCCACCTCCCTGAGGCGGCCCATGACGTCGGGCAACGCCACCATCATCGCCCGCATCTGCTGCCATACCAGCGGCACCACGAACACCAGGAACGTGACCATGCCGCCCACGAACAGCAGGAAGGTGATGTACACGGCGCCGCGCTCCGGCACGTGCCACATCATCAGGCGCCTCACCACGCCCTGCAGCAGGAAGGCGATCACCAGCCCGGTGAGTACCGGCGCCAGCACGCTGCCGAGCACGAACAGCACCACGAACCCCACCACCAGAAGCACCACCAGGTAGATGGCTTCTTCGTTGGAGAAGTAACGGTTGATCCAACCGCTGATGACCTGGAGAAATCTCATGAAGCGGACTTCTTGCGGAGCAGATAAACGTACACATCACCCTCCTGGCGGGACTCCAGCAGCGCATGGCCGCTCTGCCTGGAGAACACGTCGAAGTCGCGCACGGAACCGGGATCGGTCGCCAGCACCTGCAGAACCTCATCAGGCTGCATCTCGTTCAGCGCTTTCTTCGCCTTGAGCAGCGGCATCGGGCAGTTCAGGCCCTGCACGTCGAGCAGCCGGGGTGGGGTTGAATCGGTCATGACCGCGGAGAATATAGTGGGTCCGGGCGTTCCGCCAATGGAACTTTTCCTCGTGCACGACCGTCCATGCAGTATGATGACTCGCATGTCAACGCGCCTGCAATCTGCCTCCGCATCCCCACTGCGCTGGGTAGCGGCGGCATTCCTGTGCGCGACCCTGGCCGCTGCGACGCAGGCAAACGTAGACGATCTACCCATGCTGGGAGACGCCTCCTCGAGCCGGATCTCGCCGGATCTCGAACGCGAAATCGGCGGCCAGTTCCTCAAACGCCTGCATTCCGCCCTGCCGACGGTGAGCGACCCGATCCTCAAGTATTGGGTGAACTGGCATATTTCCGATCTCGCCCAGCACTCGCAACTGCGGGATCCCCTGATGCAGGTGGTGCTGATCGACAACCGCGAGATCAACGCGTTCGCCGCCCCCGGGGGCGTGGTCGGCATCAACCTGGGCCTGATGCTCGCCGCCAACGACGTTCACGAGTACTCGTCGGTAATCGCCCACGAACTTGCCCACCTGAGCCAGAGACATTTCGCCCGCGGCATCGAAGAGCAGCGCGCGCAGACGCTGCCAACTGTGGCGGGCCTGCTCGCCGCCATCATGATCGGCGCGCTGGGCGGCAGCGACGTCGGCATCGCCGCGGTATCAGCGGCCCAGGCGGCCGCCCAGTCGAGCCAGTTGCGCTACAGCCGCACCCGGGAGCAGGAAGCCGACCGCATCGGCCTCAGCACCATGATGCGGGCCGGGCTCGATCCCGCCGGGATGTCGCGCATGTTCGAGAGCATGCAGCAGGCCTTTCGGTTCACCCGCCGCCCGCCCGAGTTCCTGCTGACCCACCCGCTGTCGGAATCCCGGGTTGCTGATGCCCGCCAGCAGGTGATGATGCTGCCGGTCAAGCAGTACGAGGATTCCCTCGACTACGCATTGATGCGTGCTCGCGCCACTGTCCACTACGCCGAAACACCGCATGTCGCCGTGAAGCAGTTCGAGCGGGCGGTGCGCAATGATCCCGAATCGGCGCCCGCCCGGTACGGCCTGGCGCTGGCGCTTTCCCGCACGGGTGACCACCAGCAGGCGCTGGCGCTGAGCGACGCCCTGTTCAGCCAGGATCAGACAAAGATTCTCTACATCGCCGCCTATGGCGAGTTGCTGACCGAGGCGAAGAAGTACGATCAGGCAGAGCGGCTGCTGTCTCACCACCTGACGCTCAACCCCGACAACGCGCCGCTCGCCATGCTTTACGCCGACAACCTCACCAAACAGCAGAAACACGCCGAAGCCGTCGCCGTGCTGTCACGTCAGAGCCGAGCGCGCCCCGACGACGTGGACGTCTGGTACAACCTGGCCGAGGTATCCGGCCTGGCAGGAGACATCATCGGGGTGCACCGCGCGCGGGCGGAGTATTTTGCCCTCCACGGCGGCTATCAGAAGGCCATCCAGCATCTCGAGTACGCCCGGCGCCTGGCCGACCGCGACAACAAGCAACTGCTGGCGCGGCTGGATCAGCGCATCAACGACTTGCGTACGGCGCTGCGGGTCGCGCAGTCCTGACCTGACGTCGGCTCAAGCCGTGAACGACAGCATGCGTTCGAGCGGTATCATCGCCCGCCGGCCGATTTCCGGCTCCACGTGGATCTCATTGGCCGCCATCAGGCGCTCGTCGCGCAGGCAGGCGGCCAGTTGGGCCAGTTCGTTCATGGCCATCCAGGGGCAGTGGGCGCAGCTGCGGCAGGTGGCGCCCTCGCCAGCGGTGGGGGCTTCGATGAAACGTTTGCCCGGGTTGCGCTGACGCAGCTTGTGGAAGATGCCACGGTCGGTGGCGACGATGAAGATGCTGTTGGGCAACTCGCCGGCGGCTCTGATGATCTGAGTGGTAGAGCCGACGACGTCGGCGATGTCGATCACGGCCGCCGGAGATTCGGGATGCACCAGCACGCCGGCATCCGGATACAGCGCCTTCAGATCGAGCAGCGCCTTGGCCTTGAACTCCTCGTGGACGATGCAGGCGCCGTTCCACAACAGCATGTCGGCATCTGTCTGGGTCTGAATCCAGTGCCCCAGGTGCTTGTCCGGCGCCCAGAGAATCTTCGCACCCTGGTCGTGCAGGCGCTGGACGATGGGTAGCGCGACGCTGCTGGTCACCACCCAGTCCGACAGCGCCTTGACGCGCACCGAGGTATTGGCATACACCACCACGGTGCGGTCGGGATGCTCTTTGCAGAACGCCTCGAACTCGTCCGGCGGGCACCCCAGATCGAGTGAGCACTCCGCCTCCAGGGTGGGCATCACCACGCGCTTCTCCGGCGACAGAATCTTCGCCGTCTCGCCCATGAACCGCACGCCCGCCACCAGCAGGGTCGATGCCGGATGATTCTTGCCGAAGCGCGCCATCTCGAGCGAATCCGAAACGAAACCGCCGGTCTCTTCGGCGAGATCCTGAACATCGGCGTCAACGTAATAGTGGGCGATGAGCACCGCATTGCGCTCGGCCAGCAATGCCTTCACTTCATCGCGCAGCGCCACCTTTTCCATGGGATCGAGATGTTCCGGCTCGAAGAGCGGAATGCGATCCTCCCGGAGGGTGTGGTCGGGCAGGTCGATTGGTGCGTTCATAATGTCGGCAATCCTAGCACGGCACCCGGCGCGAACCATCCGCGCCAGCACCGGTGACGATTTGGTACTCTATCAAGGCTTTATGGCGATCGCCGCGGAGAATTTCAAATGTTTCGCCTCTTCGATTCGAGCCGCGCGGCGCGCAGGTCGGCTGCCGGTGTCAGCGTCGATGCCTGAAATCGCCTTTCTCCTCGGTGACACCCGAATCGCCCGCAACGACAACCACCTACGCCTCCCGGCAGCGTTCGAGGCTGCCGGTTGGGCCGTCACCGCTGTGCCGCAGGAGGCCGTGCGCCTGGCGCCGAACGGGGTGCGCTTCGGTGCGACCGACCCCGCGCGCTTCGACCTGATCTGGCTGCTGGGCCTCGGGCGGGCAGAAACCTTCTTCGACCGCATGCAGCTGTTACGACAGCTGCCCCAGAATCGGTTCGTCACCCGCATCGACGCGTTGGTCTACCTGCACGCCAAGTACGGATGGTGGCGCTACATGCCGGAAACCTACGCCAGCAACGACGCCGGCTATCTGAAGTCGCTGCTTGACCAGGGCGGCGAGTGGATCGCCAAGCCCAGCGCCGGCAGCTACGGACGGGATGTCGAGCGGCTGCGCGCCGACCCCGCGGGGGCCGCAGCCATCGACCGTCTCACCGGCAACGGCGCCGAACTGTACTGTCTGCTGCAGCGTTTCGTGCCGGAGATCGCAGCCGGCGAGAAGCGCACGCTGGTGGCAGGCGGCCGCATCATCGGCAGCTATCTGCGGATGCCGGAAGCCGGCTTTCGCAGCAACCTGGCCCAGGGGGCCAGCGCTCAACCGGCCAGCCTCGAACCCGGCGAACGCCGCCTGGTGGAAAGCGTGGCTCGAGAACTGGTGAGCGAAGGCATCGGCTATGCGGCCGTGGACACGGTGTTCCCGTTCCTCATGGAGGTAAACCTGGCCAACCCCGGCGGCCTCGGCACCTTGGCCGAACTCGGAGGCGGCGATGTTGCCGGCGATGTTGTTGCCGCAGTGGTCGCGGCGCTGAGCGCGGTCAGTGGCGGGTAACGTCGGAGTCGCCCTGCTGAGCCAGCAACATGATGCGCAGCCGCTCCAGGGCATCCTGGCGCTCATCGAGGGTTCGTACGTGCCAGCGAATGATGTCGCCGCGGTTCGGGTGCCGCGACAGCCGGTAGGTTTCGAGCGACTCCTTCAACCGCTGGATCTCCCGCTCGAGCAGCAGGATGATGTCGTCGAGCGACCGATTCAGATGCTCCTGATAATCCGCGCTGTCGGTCACGTTGAACGCCGCCTCCCCATCGATTACATCACAATCACATTTGAGCGTAGGCGAGGAACTCGCCCACTGCGCCGGTTGCGCCCTGCGTTGTCACGATACGCTGACTGCGTCACGCCCGCGACGCGACGCTGCGCGGGTTCCGTGGCGTGCCCCGCCGAGCCTTGCGTTTACCCGATCGAATCGTAGACTGCTGAGCTTCACCAAAATTCAAGTATAAGTCCGAAGGAGAAGACTGCTATGGGAATGCTCGACGGAAAAGTCGCCCTGGTGACGGGAGCGGGCGGAGGCATCGGCCGAGCGCACGCGTTGCTGCTGGCCAAGGAAGGGGCATCCGTGGTGGTCAACGACCTCGGCGGAGCCCGCGACGGCTCAGGCGCGTCGACCAGCATGGCCGACACCGTGGTGGCGGAGATCAAGGCCGCGGGCGGCAGAGCCGTCGCCAACTACGGTTCGGTGTCCGACAAGGCCGCCGCGCAGGAGATGGTCGATCAGGCAGTGCGCGAGTTCGGCACGCTGGACATCCTCATCGCCAACGCTGGAATCCTGCGCGACAAGTCGTTCAAGAACATGGATGACGACATGTGGGACGTGGTGGTCGACGTGCACCTGCGCGGCACCTATCTGACCACCAAGGCCGCGTACGACCGGATGATCGCGCAAGGCACCGGCGGCCGCATTATCATGACCAGCTCCACTTCAGGGCTGCTCGGCAACTTCGGCCAGACCAACTACGGCGCCGCCAAAGCAGGCATCGCCGGGTTCATGCGCTGCCTGTGGCTCGAAGGCATGAAGTACGGCATCACCGTCAACGTGCTGGCGCCCACGGCCATGTCGCGGCTGACCGAGGACATACTGCCCGAGGGCATCGCCGATCGCTTCCCACCGGAGAACGTATCTCCCGCCATCGTGTTCCTGTGCTCGGACGAAGCCAAGGAGGTCACCGGCCGGCAATTCCTCATCGGCGGCAACAACGTTTCACTGTTGTCCTGGCAGCTCACCCCCATCGCCGATCGTCCCCTCGAGGAAGGCCCCTGGGAAGTGGCCGACATCGGCGAGCGGATTCTTGCCAGCAAGGACAACTGGCCGCCGATCAACCCGATGCGCGGCGCTTAAGCGCCCGTGGCGGGCCCCCTCGACGGGTTCCGGGTGCTGGATCTGTCGGCTGTGGTGTCCGGTCCGTT
>JBLRXD010000200.1:0-8253 GCA_047920935.1 Pseudomonadales bacterium
GCGGAGGATGCGCTGGCCGCCGCCGATGCGGTGGACGAGCGGCTGCGGCGGGGTGATCCGGTGGGGCCATTGGCCGGGGTTCCGTTGGCTGTGAAGGATCTCGAAGACGCCAGCGGTTACGTCACCACCTACGGCTCGAAGCTGCATCTGGATGATGCGCCAGCCAGCGGCGATTCGGTGCTGGTGGCCCGCCTGAAGCGGGCGGGTTGTGTGGTGGTCGGCAAAACCAACACGCCGGAGTTCGGCTACCAGGCCGTCACCGATGGGCCGTTCGGCTTTGCGCGCAATCCCTGGGCCCTCGAACACACCGCCGGCGGCTCCTCGGGCGGGTCGTCGTCGGCGCTGGCGGCCGGCATGGTGCCGCTCGCGACGGGTTCGGACGGCGGCGGCTCGATCCGCATTCCGGCGGCGCTGTGTGGCTTCACCGCACTGAAGGCGAGCCAGGGCAGGGTGCCCATGGGCGGGCCCAACCCACCGGGCTCCGGCCTGCTCGGGGTGCGAGGGCCGATGACGCTGGGGGCGCGGGATCTGGCGCTGACTCTCGACTGCGTGATGGGGGACGAGCCAAGCGACATCTTCGGTCTGCCTCATCCGGGGTGCTCGTTTCGTGCCGCCCTCGACGCCGCCAACGCACCGCCTGCGGTGGTGTGGTCGCCCACCATGGGCTACGCCGAGGTCGATGCCGAGATTCTCGCGGCCTGCAGTGCTTTCGTCGCCAAGCTGGCGGGCAGTGGCGTCGCCGTGGTCGAGCGGGCGACGATCTGGGATCAGGATCCAAGCAGCGACTGGTTCGTTTTCTGGGCCACTCTGCGGGCCCGGGCCCAGGGCCACTTGATGGGCAGCCCGGCGTGGGAGCGTATCGACGAAGGCCTCAGGGCCACCATCGAGTGGGGCATGAAGTTCACCGGCATCGACTACGCCCGCGCCATGGACACCTGTCACTCGCTGAACCTTCGGCTCGAAGCCGCGTTTGCGGACGCGCCCTTCATTGTCACGCCCACGCTCTCCGGGCAGGCGCCCAGGCAGGGCGCGGCGGGTGGGCAGATCAATGGCGAGGTGGCGACCGAATGGGTGTCGTTCACCACCGGGCTCAACATGACCCGCAACCCGGCGGGCACCGTTTGCGTCGGCTACACCCGCTCCGGGCTGCCCATCGGCCTGCAGGTCATCGGCCGTCAACGCGACGACCTGGGGGTGTTGAAGACCCTTTGCTTCTTCGAGGATATCGCAGCGCTGCCGCCCATGGCCCCCCACGGAGTCCGCAGCGGATGGGCGGGGTTACGGGCGCAGGCGTTCTGACAGCATTCCGGCGTAGTGTCGCCAATCATCAGTTGAGGGAGTCGTAGAAAATGACAGAGACCGATCGCAGCGGCGCAGAAAGCCTGGTGCAGACGTTCGTGGATGCGGGGGTGCGGGTGTGCTTCGCCAATCCCGGAACCTCAGAAATGCATTTCGTGGCGGCCCTCGACACCAATCCGCAGATGCGCTGCGTGCTCGGCCTGTTCGAGGGCATCGTCACCGGCGCGGCCGATGGTTACGGGCGCATGGCCGGCATGCCGGCGGCGACGCTGCTGCATCTGGGGCCGGGGTTCGGCAACGGTCTGGCCAACCTGCACAACGCCAAGAAGGCCCGCACCCCGGTGGTCAACGTGGTGGGCGAGCACGCCACCTATCACCGCCAGTACGACGCGCCGCTGAGTTCCGATGTGGAAGGCATCGCCCGTACCGTGTCGGGTTGGGTCAAGGTATCCGCGTCGGCGGACGAGGTCGCTGCCGATGGCGCCCTGGCGGTACGGGCCGCACTGGCGCCGCCCGGGCAGGTGGCGTCGCTGATCCTGCCGGCGGACACTGCCTGGAACCGCACCAGCGCCACCGCCGCCGCCTTGCCGCGGATTGCGCCGAAGCCGGTGGATGACGGTCAGGTCGACGACGTCGCCCGGGCGTTGCGCAGCGGCGAACCCTGCCTGCTGCTGGTCAACGGCGTGCTGTCCGCCGAGCGCACGGCGCTGCTCGACCGCATAGCCCAGGCCAGCGGCGCACGCTGGCTGGCGGATACCTTCGTGCCGCGCATTCAGCGTGGCGCGGGGCGGGTGGATGTGTCGCGATTGCCGTATTTTGGCGAGCAGGCGGCCGAGGTGCTAGCCGGCGTCAGGCACCTTATTCTGGTTTCCACCCAGCCGCCGGTTACCTTCTTCGCTTATCCGGGCAAGCCCAGCTGGCTCACGCCGGACGACTGCACCCTGCATACGCTGGTGGAGCGCGATGGCGATGTGGATGGTGCCCTGGCCGCGTTGGGCGAGGCCGTGGGCATCAGCCAGACCAGCGCCGGTGTTGCGTCGCTGGCGCGGCCGACGCTGCCGAAGGGCGAGTTGAACCCGCGCTCCATCGGCCAGGCGGTGGCGAATCTGCTGCCGGAGAACGCCATCGTCGTCGATGAAGGGGGTACCTCCGGCGCCGGCACCGCGTTCGCCACCAGCGCCGCCGCGCCCCACGATTGGCTGATCCTGACCGGCGGCTCCATCGGCTATGGCATGCCGGCTGCTACCGGCGCCGCGGTAGCCTGCCCCGACCGCCGGGTGGTCTGCCTGCAGGCGGATGGCGGCGGCATGTACACGGTGCAGGCGTTGTGGACTCAGGCCCGAGAGAAGCTCGACATCACCACCATCATCTTCGCCAACCGCAAGTAC
The DNA here is from genome assembly GCA_047920935.1 of Pseudomonadales bacterium. Classification (GTDB taxonomy): domain Bacteria; phylum Pseudomonadota; class Gammaproteobacteria; order Pseudomonadales; family Azotimanducaceae; genus UBA7803. The sequence goes on from JBLRXD010000200.1 coordinate 2,688, forward strand.
GCGATTCTGCAGGTGGAGTTCGGTCGCGTCGGCGCGCACAACCCGGGGCCGAAAGCGATGAGCATGCTCGAGCTCACCGATCCTACCCTCGACTGGGTGTCGCTTGCCAAAGGCATGGGCGTGCCGGCCTGGCGCGCGACCACCGCAGAGGAGTTCAACCGGGCCCTGGCAGCATCGCTGACCGAGTCCGGCCCGTCGTTGATCGAAGCGGTCATCTGACCGCCGCTTATCGCCGCTTATCGCCGGTTGACGAGGACTGCCTCGTTGACGCAGTTGTCGAGGCGCCCGTCGCGCAGATAGCGCGCGGCGGTGCGGGCGGAGAAGCTGCGGATGTCGCGCATGCTCTGCGGCGTGAAGAACGCCGAGTGGGGGGTGATCACCAGACGGTGGCGCAGCCAGTCGGCATCGCCGTGCCAGGCGGCAATGAGCGGCTTGTCGAGGTTGGCCGGCTCATCCGGCAACACGTCGAGCCCGGCTGCCAGCACCGTGCCGTCACGCAGGGCATCGTGCAGCGCGTCGATATCGACAATGGGGCCGCGGGCGGTGTTGATGACGATGATGCCCCGCTTGGCGGCCGCCAGGGCGCCGGCATCGATGAGGTTGCGGGTCTCGTCGTTCAGCGGCGTGTGAATCGATACGATGTCCGCCTGGGCGAGCAGATCTTCCAGGCTGTCTGCGCGGCGGATGCCGAGCGCCAGTTCCGAACCGTTGGGTTTGTACGGGTCGTAGAACACCACGTCCATGTCGAATGCCTTGGCGCGTAGCGCCGCGGCGGTGCCGATGCGGCCGAGACCGACGATGCCGAAGGTGCAGTCGGCGAGCCGCTGGCCGAAGGGATTGAGTGCCGGGCGCCAGTTGCCCCGCGGATCCTGGCGCAGGCTCTGATCATGGAAAGCGATGCTCTTGGTCAGGGTGAGCATCAGCGCCATGGCGTGGTCGGCCACCTCGCGAGTGCCGTAGTCGGGGGTGTTGCAGACCGGAATGCCGAGCTCGCCCCAGGCCTGCAGCGGCACCTCGTCGTAGCCCACCGCCGGCTTCACGTAGATGCGGCACTTGTCCAGTTTGGGCAGGTATTCGAGCGGCGGCGGCGGGCCGACGATGCCGTCACATTGGCGCCATTGCTCTTCGGTGACGTCGGCGAAGCGCTGCACGAATTCTGCCCGGATGCCGTCGCCGAGGCCGCTCAATTCGGGCTCGCAGCCGTCGGGCCAGCGAATCTGCGGCCATAACACTCTCAACATCGCAGCTCTCCCCTCGTGATTTCAGGATGGCGCCCGGCCAGGTTCGGGCGACACCGAATTGTCATGCGAAACGGCGCGGTAGTCCAACCAACCCCGGATTAACATGGCAGCCAACGCTTTGTGGGCGTGCTGCGTGGACCAGCCGCCGAAATAGTGACACCATGGTGCTCGAGTCGGAGTCGGAGTCGGGTGGGGAGAGATGGCTGAAGTTCCGGGGGGAATGGCGTAGTGCAGGCCTATATTCTGCGGCGTCTGCTGGCACTCATCCCCACACTGCTGTTCGCGAGCCTGATCGTGTTCGGCGCGATGCGGATGATTCCCGGCGACGTCATCGATCTGATGCTGGCGCAGAACGACATCGCCACCGACCAGGATCGCGCCGCCATCGAAGCGGCCCTGGGGTTCGACAAGCCGGTGCTGCAGCAGTACGTGCTGTGGCTGGCCGGCGCCGTCACCGGGGATCTGGGGCGGTCGCTGTGGCAGAACACGCCGGTGTCGGAGCAGTTGGCCGAAACCCTGCCCATCACCTTCGAGTTGGGCTTCCTGGCGCTGATCGTTTCCATCTCGGTGGCGCTGCCGATCGGTATCTACTCTGCCATGCGGCAGGACACCACCGGCGACTACGTGGCGCGCTCGTTCTCGCTGGTGATGCTGGCGGTGCCGAGCTTCTGGCTGGGCACGCTGGTGATGGTGTTCCCGTCGGTGTGGTGGCGCTGGTCGCCGCCGCTTGAGTACACGCCGTTCTTCGAAGACCCCATCGCCAACCTTTCGCACATGATCGTCCCGGCCATCCTGCTGGGGCTGGCCAGTTCCGCCATCACCATGCGCATGACCCGCACCATGATGCTCGAGGTGATGCGCCAGGATTACATCCGCACGGCTCGCGCCAAGGGGCTGAACGAGCGTCTGGTGGTGCTGCGTCACGCGCTGCGCAACGGTCTCATCCCGGTGGTCACCCTGATCGGCCTGCAGGCGCCGCTGCTGATCGGCGGCGCGGTGATTCTCGAGCAGATCTTCGTGGTGCCGGGCATGGGTCTGCTGCTGCTCGATGCGGTGTTTCAGCGTGATTATCCGGTGATCTCCGGCGTGTTCCTGGTGGTGGGGGTGGGTATTCTGCTCATCAATCTGCTGGTGGATCTCACCTACGGGTTTCTCGACCCTCGGGTCAGGCACCGATGAGCGAAGCCGCAGTACGTCAGGCAGCGGTTGCCGCGGGTGGCGTCATCGTCGCTGAGGCGCCGGCCTTGCCGGCGCCCGTTCGCGCGCCGCTACTGGAGTTCCTTCGCCGGCTGATCCGCGAAAAGCCGCTGGGGGCCGTGGGCGGGGGCATTTTCCTGCTGTTTCTGCTGGCGGGCATATTCGCCGATGTGCTTGCGCCCTACGGCATCAACGAGACTGATATGCTGCGCCGCCTGGAGGCGCCGAACTGGGACTTCTGGCTGGGTACCGATCATCTCGGCCGCGACGTGCTGTCGCGAATTCTCATGGGCGCGCAGCTGTCGATGATCGTTGGCTTCCTGGCGGCGGGGCTGGCGACCGTGGTGTCCATCGTGCTTGGGGTGCTGTCGGGCTACCTGGGCGGCAAGCTGGATATGTTCGTGCAGCGCATGGTCGATGCCTGGATGACCTTTCCCGATCTGGTGTTGCTGATCGTGGTGATCTCCATCGTCGGCCCGGGAGTGCCGCAGATCGTCATCATTCTCGGTCTGCTGTACGGCATCGGCGGGTCGCGCATCGTCCGTGGCGCGGTGATTTCGGTGCGCGAGAACATGTACACCCATGCGTCCCAGTCCATGGGCGCGCGCACACTGCACGTATTGCGGCGGCACATCCTGCCCAACATCATGCCGGTGGTGATCGTGCTGTTCACCACCCGGGTGGGAGCGGTGATCCTGGCCGAGGCAGGGCTGTCGTTCCTCGGGCTCGGGGTGCCGCCGCCGGCGCCCACCTGGGGCGGCATGCTCAGCGACTCCGGGCGCAGCTACATGTATCTGGGGCCATGGCTGGCGCTGGCGCCGGGGCTGTGCCTGACGGTGGTGGTGTACTCGATCAACGTCTACGGCGATGCCCTGCGCGACCTGCTCGATCCGCGCATGCGGGGTGGCCGTTGATGCTGCCGCGGCTGGTGCCCTGGCTGGCGGTGGCGTGCCTGCTGGTGGCGCTCGGCGGGTGTACCGAGCGGCACGAGTTCGACGAAGCCGGGTACCAGGAGGGGGATCCTCAATACGGCGGCACCCTCAACGTCGGCACCGTGAGCGTTACCTTGCCGGCGCTATCCTGGGATCCCGCCGACTGGACGTGGAAAAGCAACCACGACACCGGCGCCATGCGCGAGCAACTGTTCGCCGGTGATCTCGACAACAGCGTGCGCAAGGGCGGCGTGTTCGACTTCATCGCCGATGCCTATCTGCCGGATGAGGCGATGCGCGGCGAGCTGGCCCGCGAATGGACGTGGGAAGACCCGCTCACCCTGGCGATCGCGTTGCGCGAGGGCATCACCTTCGCGGCCATCCCCGGGGTAATGGAGCCACGGGAACTGGTCGCCGACGACGTGGTGTTCACCTTCGAGCTGATGCGCGACAGCCCGCGGAAGATTCCCAGCTATTTCGATCACATCGATGCGGTGGAGGCGCGCGACCGGCACACGGTGGTGTTCCGCTTCAGCGAGTACAACGCCGAGTGGGCCTACCGGTTCGGCTATGGCTACTACTCGGGCATCGTGCCCAGAGAGCTGGCGGTCGTGGACAGGAAGAACTGGCGCAACGTGGGCGGCACCGGGCCGTTTCGGCTCACCCGATACACCCACGGCAACTCGCACGTGCACGATGCCAACCCCGACTACTGGGATACCGAGACCATCGACGGGCGCAGCTACCGCATCCCCTTCGTCGATCGCATGGTTTACCGCATCATCAAGGATGAAGCCACCTACCTCACCGCATTGCGCACCGGCAAGCTCGACATCCTCGAATCCATTCGCTGGATCGCCGTCGATCACCTCAAGCAGACCACGCCGGAACTGCGCTGGAATCGCTGGCTCGCCACCGGCGGCAACTTCGTGGCGCTGCGCATGGACCGCCCGCCGCTCGACGATCTGCGGGTAAGACGGGCGCTGAACCTCGCGGTGAACCAGGCCGAGATCGTCGAGTTGTTCTACGGCGGTCATGCCGAGCTGATGGCGTATCCACAGCATCCCGGCTTCGGCGAGTATTTCCAGCCGCTCGAGGAGATGCCGGCGTCGGTGCAGGCGCTGTTCGGTTACGACCCGGAGGAGGCCCGGCGGCTGCTCGCCGAGGCCGGTCACCCGGACGGCTTCGAGCTGGAGGTGCAGGTCTGCAGTTGCAGCGCCAGCAACATGGATCTGATCCCGCTGCTGAAGAGCTATCTGGCCGAAGTGGGTGTCACCCTGACGATCTATCCCATGGAGTATGCATCGTTTCTTTCCGCCATGACCACGCGCACCCACACGCCCGCTTACTTCATGGACAGCGGCCACGTGAACCCCACCACCACCCTGCGCAAGAGCTTCGTCAGCGGGCAGACCTGGAACCCCGCCATGTACGCCGACGCGAGCTTCGATGCGCGCATGGCCGAGGCTTATCGCACCCACGACGAGGCCGAGCGGGTGCGCATGATTCGCGAGCTCACGGTGGAGATTCTCGATCAGGCGCCATACATCTGGCTGCCGATCGGCTACGTGCATACCGCCTGGTGGCCGTGGGTGCGCAACTACGGCGGCGAATTGCGGGCGGGCGCCGTGCGCCCCGGCCCCATCTACGCGCGCATCTGGATCGATCACGAGCTGAAACGAGCATTGGGGTTCTAGATGTCGCAACCGCTGCTCAGCGTAGAAGGGCTGTCCGTGAGCTTTCGCACCGATCGCGGCCTGGTGCGGGCGGTGGACGCCGTGGATCTGCAGGTCGACCCGGGCGAAACCCTGGCCATCGTCGGCGAGAGCGGGTCTGGCAAGAGCGTCACCGCGCTGTCGATCCTGGGCCTGCTCGGTGACAACGCCCGGGTCGATCAGGGCCGCGTGCTGTTCGAGGGGCAGGATCTGCTCACCCTCGACAAGGCGGCGCTGCGGGATATCCGCGGCAGGCGCATCGCCATGATCTTTCAGGAACCGATGTCGTCGCTGAACCCGGTGCTGACCATCGGCAAGCAGGTGGCTGAGCCCGTCTGGCTGCACGAGAAAAGCACCTGGGAGCAGGCGTTGGAGCGGGCCGTGGATCTGCTGTCCCAGGTTGCCATTCCCGATGCCCGGGACCGGTTGGATCAGTATCCGCATCACTTTTCCGGCGGCATGCGGCAGCGGGTGATGATCG
>JBLRXD010000201.1:0-8177 GCA_047920935.1 Pseudomonadales bacterium
ACGATCGCCTACCGCGGCCACGTGCGAGAGATCAGCCCGGGGCAGAGCTACAGCTTCCGCCTGGTCAAGCCACCCGCTGAGCGCGCGCCATGCGAGCCCGAACCAGCCGCAGGCGCCCTGAGCGCTGGCGCAAAGCTTGCATAATCGAACGCATGAAGCACGAGTTGCCAGACCTCCCGTACCCCATCGACGCGTTGGAACCGCATATCTCCGCGGAGACCCTCGACTACCACCACGGCAAGCACCATCGCAAATACGTGGACAAGCTCAACGCGCTGATACGCGGCACCGAATTCGAGCGCATGAACCTGGAGGAGATCATCGGTCAGGCGGGTGACGGCGCCATCTACAACAACGCCGGCCAGGCCTGGAACCACGCCTTCTACTGGCAATGCATGAGTCCGCAAGGCGGCGGCGAACCCCACGGCCAGATCGCGGCGGCCATCGACCGCAGCTTCAACTCCTACGACGAGTTCAAGCAGGCGTTCGACGACGCCGCCGCGGGCCTGTTCGGCTCCGGCTGGGTCTGGCTGGTGAAGACCACGGCGGATACGGTGAACATCCAGGCCACCAAGGATGCCGATAATCCGTTGCGGCACGGCCGTCAGGTGCTGATGACCTGCGACCTATGGGAGCACGCCTTCTACATCGACTATCGCAACGACAAGAGCGGCTACATGAACGGCTTCTGGAACGTCGTCAACTGGGATTTCGTCAATCAGCGCCTGATCAGCACGAGCTAGCGCCGCCAGCATCGCCGCAGGCCCATCTGGCAATCCGTACACACCCCGACGGAACTTCTTACCCCACTGCCTTCCTCACGCGCCGTACTTGGCCAGACGCCCCGCATGGGCGAGCGCCACGGTCATCAGCTGGCGGGCCGCCAGATTGGCCAGCCCCCCGCGAGCGCAACCGGTCTCGCCAAAGCGCTGCACGTCGTCACGGCGGGCGCTGGCGGCGCTGATCAGCAGCGGCACGGGGTGCCAGCTGTGGCTCGCCAACCGCGCCGGAGTGCTGTGGTCGCCGGTGACCACCAGAACATCGGGATGCAGCTCGAGAATGCGCGGCAGGTGAGCGTCCAGTTCCTCGATGGCCGCCACCTTGGCGTCGAAATCACCGTCCTCCCCGGCACTGTCGGTGGCCTTGTAGTGGAGGAAAAAGAAGTCGTGCTGGGGCCACAGCCGCTGCAGGGCCTCCACCTGGCTCGAGAAGTCGGAGCCGCACTCCGCCACCTGCATGCCGAGCAGGCGCGCCACGCCCCGATACATGGGGTAGCCGGCGACCGCGCAGGCATTCACCCCGTAGCGCTCGCCCATGGAGGGCATCCGCGGCAGGCTGTCGAAACCGCGCAGCAGAATCATGTTGGCGGGCTCCTCATCGCTGAGCAGCCGGCGTGCCTGGTCGACGAACGCCGCCACTGCCTCGGCGGCGGCGTTGGAATTTTCGTCACGCCCTTGCGGCGCTCGCGGGGGCACCCCGGTGCGATAGGGATCGGTATCCGCGACGCCGCCGCCAAGTCCTTCGCCGCGCAGCACCAGGAGAAACCGATACTGCTTCACCGGCTCCACGAACACGTCGACACCGTCGATGTCTATCTGCCGCAGCTTCTCCACCAGCCGTCGCCCCTGGTCCGAGTCGATGCGCCCGGCGCGACGGTCGGTTACGTTGCCGTCGGCATCCACCGTGCAGAAATTGCCGCGGGCAGCGACGTCTTCGGGTTGCAGCTCGAAACCCACCCCCAGCGCGGCCAGCACCCCGCGGCCGATGTCGTAGGCCAGGGGATCGTAACCGAACAGCGCCAGGTGTCCGGGGCCGCTGCCCGGCGTGATGCCCGGCGCCACCGGGGTCAGCATGCCGGTTGTTCCAGCCGCCGCCAGCCGATCCAGATGGGGCGTGTGCGCCTCCTCCAACTCGCTGCCGCGGTGCTCGCCGGGCAAGCCGCCCAGGCCGTCGGCGATCAGAAACAGGATCTTCGAATCGCTTGCGCGATGCAGCCGCGCCGCCAGATCGACGTCGTCCATGGGCTATTCTCCTTGCAGCACCTCGAAGGCGGGCAGCGTGCCGTGGGCCACGAACTCGAGAAACGCGCCGCCTCCGGTAGAGAGATGCGTCACCTGATCTTCGAGCCCGAGCCGCCGCAACACCTCAGCCGTTTCGCCGCCGCCCACCACCGTGGTGGCGTCGCACGCCGCTACGCACTCGGCAATCTTCCTGGTGCCCTCGAGGTAGTCGTCGTCCTCGATCTTCCCCATGGGGCCGTTCCAGACCACGGTTGCCGCCTTGGCGATCTCGTCGCGATAGCGGGCAATGGTCTCGGGGCCGATATCGAATCCGCTCCAGCCTTCGGCGATGCCGTCCCGGGCCAGCCTGCCGCCCGGGTCGGCGCCCTGGCTGCGCGCCACCACGTGATCGCTGGGAAGCCAGAGTCGATCGCCGGCGTCATGGAGAATCTGCCGTGCGGTATCGAGCTGATCGTCCTCGACCTTCGAGTCGCCCACCGGCTGATCCTGCGCCTTCATCAGCGTGTAACTCATGGCGCCGCCGATGAGTATGCGGTCGGCGCGCGCGGCCAGGGCCTTGACGGTGGCCACCTTGTCGGAAACCTTGGCGCCGCCGAAGATCGCGACCAACGGCGTCTTCGGGTTCTCGACCACCCGAGTCAGCGCCTCCACCTCGCGCTGCACCAGCAGGCCGGCGGCTCGCTGATCGGCGGCGAACTGCCGGGGCACGGCATAGACGGACGCATGGCGTCGATGGCAGGCCGCGAAAGCATCGTTGACGTATACCTCACCGAGGCTGGCCAACTCCCGGGCAAAGGCTTCGTCGCCCTCCTTCTCCTCGGCGCGGAAACGCAGGTTTTCCAGCAGCAGCACCGCGCCGGCAGCCAGCCCCTGCGCCATTTCCCTGGCCTGGTCACCAACCACCTCCGGGCAGCTGCGCACCGGGTGGTCCGGCAGCAACTCGGTCAGGCGCTCGGCCACGGGCGCCAACCGCAGCCGCTCATCCGGCTCTCCTTTGGGCCGCCCGAGGTGGCTCATGAGCACGCATGACCCATTGTGGGCGAGCACGTGGCGGATGGTGGGCAGCGCCGCCCGGATGCGCGAGTCGTCGAGAATTTCCAGGTCGTCGCTGAGCGGGACGTTGAAATCGACACGCACCAACACGCGCTTGTTACGCACATCGAGGGAATCGAGGGTCAGCATGTACAATTCTCCGGCAGCATGAGGCTGTGTGCCGAACCTCGAGCAGCAAGATCGGGACCAAGGGGCGCCCGCTGCGGCCGCAGCGTCCGGGTTACGGCCGGCTGCTTGCCGGCCGCTTGCCAGCCGCTTGCCAGCCGCTTGATGGATGGCATTGAGGTTGCAACGTACAAACCCTTAGGTTGACCGGTGCTGCAACGCCGCACCGGCCACTGTTCGACCCAGAGGTGTCTCGATGAACGACCGCGCTACGTATGTGAAGTGGTTCGAAGACCTGACCAACCAGGACGTCGAGTCGGTGGGGGGCAAGAACGCCTCCCTCGGCGAGATGATCCGCAACCTGGGCGACCAGGGGGTGCGGGTGCCCGGCGGCTTCGCGACCACCGCCGACGCCTATCGGGCGTATCTGGCGCACAACCAGCTGGAAGACGGCCTGCGGGAGCAGATCGACGCCCTGCACGCCGACGAGCGCTCGCTGAAGCGGGTGGGCGACAATATTCGCCGCGCGTTCCGGCGCGGCGAGTGGCCCGAGGACATCGCGCAGGCCATCCGCGACGCCTACCAGGAGCTCTCCCACCGCGACGACGCCGAGGAAATCGCCGTGGCCGTGCGCAGCAGCGCCACCGCCGAGGATCTGCCGGAGGCCAGCTTTGCCGGGCAGCAGGAGACCTACCTCAACATCAAGGGCGCCGACGAGCTGCTCGACGCCTGTCGCGACTGCTATGCATCGTTGTTCACCGATCGGGCCATCAATTACCGGGAGTCCCGCGACTTCGACCACCTCAAGGTGGCGCTGTCGGTGGGCGTGCAGAAGATGGTACGCGCCGACCGAGCTGGCGCAGGGGTGATGTTCTCCCTGGATACCGACAGCGGCTTCCCCGACGTGGTGCTGATCAACGCCGCCTGGGGGCTGGGGGAGACCGTGGTGCAGGGCAGCGTCGATCCAGACGAGTACCGGGTGTTCAAACCGCGCCTGGACGACGAGCGCTTCGCCCCGATCCTGACCAAAACCGTGGGCAGGAAAGAGCAGAAGATGGTCTACGCCACCGGCGGCAAGGCCACCACCAAGTACATCGACACGACCACCGAGGAGCGCCGCCGCTCGGTGCTGGACGACGACGAGATCCTCACCCTGGCGCGCTGGGCGGTGAACATCGAGAAGCATTACCGCACGCCCATGGACATGGAATGGGCCAAGGATGGCGACTCGGGCGAGCTCTACTGCGTGCAGGCGCGGCCCGAGACGGTGCACTCTCAGAAGCATGGCAAAGCCCTCACCACCTTCCGCCTGAAGGAGCAGGGTGAGGTGATCGTCACCGGCGTCGCCATCGGTGAGTCCATCGCCAGCGGCCGCGTGAAGGTGCTCGGCAGCCCCAGCGAGATGGACCGCTTCGAGGACGGCGACGTGCTCGTCACCGAGCGCACCGACCCTGACTGGGGGCCGATCATGAAGCGCGCGGCCGCCATCGTCACCGACCATGGCGGCCGCACCAGCCACGCCGCCATCGTCAGCCGCGAGCTCGGCGTGCCGGCGCTGGTGGGCGCCGACACCGCCACCCGGGATCTGAAAGACGGGCAAGAGGTGACGCTGTCGTGTGCCGAGGGCAGCGAGGGCCGCATCTATCGCGGGCTGCTCGAATACGAGGAGCGCGAGATCGATCTCAGCGACCTGCCGGAGTCACCGGTGCAGCTGATGATCAACCTGGCAGCCCCGGATGCCGCGCTGCGCTGGTGGCGCCTGCCAGTGAACGGGGTGGGCCTGGCGCGGATGGAGTTCATCATCAACAACGCCATCAAGATCCACCCTCTGGCGCTGACGCGCTACGACCAGTTGGCGGACGATGATGCCAAGGCGCAGATCGACGATCTGACCTATGGCTACGACGACAAGACCTGGTACTTCGTGTTGAAGCTGGCACGCGGCATCGCCTCCATCGCCGCGTCCCAGTATCCCGACCCGGCCATCGTCCGCATGAGCGACTTCAAGACCAACGAATATGCCCAGCTCATCGGCGGCAGCCAGTTCGAGCCCGAAGAAGAGAACCCCATGCTCGGCTTTCGCGGCGCCTCCCGCTACTACAGCGAGCACTACAAGGATGGCTTCGCGCTGGAGTGCCAGGCGGTCAAGTATGCGCGCGAGCAGATGGGGCTCGACAACGTGGTGGTGATGATTCCCTTCGTCCGCACCCCCGAGGAGGCCGACAAGGTCATCGAGGTGCTGGCGGAGAACGGCTTGGAGCGCGGCAAGGACGGGCTCGAGCTCTACATGATGTGTGAGGTGCCATCGAACGTGATCCTCGCCGAGCAGTTCGCCGAGCGCTTCGACGGGTTTTCCATCGGCAGCAACGATCTCACCCAGCTGCTGCTCGGCGTCGATCGCGATTCCGACCTGCTGGCGGAGTTGTTCGACGAACGCAACGAAGCCGTCGAGCGCGCCATCGCCGAGGTCATCGACAAAGCTCACCAGGCGAACTGCAAGATCGGCATCTGCGGCCAGGCACCCAGTGATTACCCGGAGTTCGCGCGCTTTCTGGTGGACTGCGGCATCGACTCCATGTCCCTCAACCCGGACAGCGTGCTCGACGTGATCAACAACCTGAGCAACGGCCGAAGTAAAGACAAAAGCTGAAGGAGGCTCGATGAAGTTGTACATCTTCGAAATCGAAGACTGGGAGCGGGAACCGCTGAGCGAGCTCTCTGGCGACCATGACGTCGAGTTCGTCTACGAGCCGTTGAAAGCCGACAACGCACAAGCCTACGCCGATGCGCAGGGTGTTTCGGTGTTCATCTACTCACAGCTCGACCAGCAAGTGCTCGACGCCCTGCCCCAGCTTCAGGTCATCGCGTCACGTTCTACCGGGGTCGACCACATCGACACCGAGCGGTGCAAACAGCGCGGCATCACCGTATGCAACGTGCCCAGCTACGGCAAGAATACCGTTGCCGAGCACGTCTTCGGGTTGCTGCTGACCATCAGCCATCGGCTCGAGGAAGCCGTCGACCGCACCCGCAAGGGGGATTTCTCCGCCCGGGGGCTGCAGGGCTTCGACCTCTACGGCAAAACCCTCGGCGTCATCGGCACCGGTGACATCGGCCGTGACGTCGTCCGTATTGCCAGGGGCTTCGGCATGGAAGTGCTCGGCTACGACGTCGACGCCGACGAGCAGGCGGCAACGGAACTCGGGTTCCGCTATGTCGACCTCGACACTCTGCTGCGCAGCGCCGACGTGATCTCGCTGCACGTGCCTTCCAACCCGCAGACCCACCACATGATCGGCGAGGCGCAGTTCGAGACCATGAAGCAAGGCGTGGTGCTCATCAACACGGCCCGGGGCGACGTGATCGAGGTCACCGCCCTGGCCCGGGCGCTGGCCGAAGGCAAGGTGGCGGCGGCCGGCCTGGACGTGCTGGCCGAGGAGCCCACGGTGCGGGAAGAAGCCGAGGTGCTGAGAAGCGTGTACGAACGCAAACACAATCTGGCCACCCTGCTGGCCGATCAGGTGCTGGTGAGGATGAACAACGTGGTGGTGACCCCCCACAGCGCGTTCAACACCCGGGAAGCCGTGCAGCGCATTCTCGACACCACCATCGACAATCTGCAGGCCTACGACAAGGGGCAGCCGAAGAACGTGGCGGTGAGCCCATGAACGAGCAGAAAGCAGCGCACGTGCTGACGGTGACGCTGAATCCGTCCATCGACAAAACCTTCTCGGTGGAGCGGGTGGTGCCCGAGCGCAAGTTGCCCACTAGCGAGGTGCGCAACTTCCCGGGCGGTGGGGGGATCAACGTGGCGCGGGCCATCTGCCGTCTCGGCGGCCAGGCCCATGCCCTGTGGACGTGCGGCGGCAGCACCGGCGTGCTGCTGACGGAACTGCTCGACGCCGAGCGCTTGCACCACGACCCCGTGCGGGTGGCGGACAGCGTGCGCGAGAATCTGATCATCAAAGACGTATCCAACGATCAGCAGTTTCGCTTCGGTCTGCCGGGTCCAAAGCTGAGCCAGCAGGAACGCGACCTGTGGTGCAACAGCCTGCGCGAGCATGGGGCCGGGGCCGACTTCGTGGTGTTCAGCGGCAGCCTGCCGCGCGGCGTGCCGGTGGAGTGGTACGGCGAGCTGGTGAGAGCGGCGCCTGCCGGCGCCCGGGTGGTGGTGGATACCAAGAAAGATGCTCTCGCCGCGGCCCTTGCGGTCGGCGTCTACCTGATCAAGCCGAACATTCACGAACTGGAAGAGGCGGTGGGCCACGAACTGGAAGGAGACGACGCCATCGGCGCGGCTGCGCGGGAGGTGATCGAGCGTGGAGCCGCCGAGGTGGTGCTGGTGTCCATGGGCCGCGGCGGCGCCATGCTCGCCACCGCCGACGGCATCCACCGTCTGTCCGCACCGTCGGTCACGCCGCGCAGCAAGGTGGGCGCCGGCGACAGCATGGTGGGCGGGGTGATCACCGCCTTGACCCGTGGCGCCTCCATCGTCGAGGCGGCCAGTTACGGCGTCGCCGCCGGCGCGGCGGCGGTGATGAGCGAAGGCACCGACTTGTGCACGCGTGAGGACACCGAGCGCCTGCTGACGCGGGTCGACGATCAGGAGGCCATGGCGTGACCCGCAGCGAGCCGTTCGAAGCGGTCATCTCCGATATGGACGGGGTGCTGACCCGCACCGCCGACGTGCACGAACGCGCCTGGAAGCAGGTGTTCGACGATTACCTGCAACAGCGGGCGGCGCAACGGGGCGAGCCGTTCCGATCCTTCAGCCATGATGACTACCGCGCCCACGTCGACGGCAAGCCGCGCTACGACGGCGTTGCCGACTTCCTCGCCTCGCGCAACATCGATCTGCCGCGGGGCGAACCGACCGACGGGCCGGATGCGCAGACCGTCTGCGGCCTGGGCAACCGCAAGAACGAGATGTTTCTGCAACAGCTCGATTCCCAGGGGGTCGCGGTGTTCGAGGACGCGGTGGCCGCCCTCGCCCGCTGG
>JBLRXD010000202.1:0-8125 GCA_047920935.1 Pseudomonadales bacterium
CGATTGTGCTCTCGCGCTCGGGTTCGAGCAGATGAATCCAGGCGCGCTCGGTGCGGTCTTCAGCGATCGCCAGCCTCCGCTTGGCGCACACGATCGTGTCATGCAGGAGGCGCAGGGCGATGACCCGCAGGCGCCGCTGGCGGCCCGCTACTTCGGCGGCGCCGGGCGCGAGTACGCGGAGAAGTACGGCACGGCACCGGACACCTTCGCGCGCATCGCGGTAAAGGCACGGCGCCACGCCGGCAACAATCCCTTCGCCATCTTCCGCGATCCGCTGACGGTGGATGAGGTCCTGGCGTCGAAGCAGATCTACGGCCCGCTGACGCGGCTGCAATGTTGCCCGCCGACGTGTGGGGCGGCTGCGGCCGTGGTCTGTTCTCAGGCTTTCGCCCGTCGTCATGGGTTGGATGGCGCCGTGGAAATCTTAGGTCAGGCTATGACCACCGATACCGCTGCCAGCTTCGAACACGCCAGTATGATCGACGTGATCGGCTACCGGGTGACAGCGGAGGCTGCCCATCGGGTCTACGAGCAGGCCGGGATCGGCCCGGACGCGGTGGATGTAGTGGAGCTTCACGACTGTTTCACCACCAACGAGTTGATTACCTATGAGGCTCTCGGCCTCACGGCCGAGGGTACCGCGGAGCGTTACGTTCTCGACGGCGACAACACCTACGGCGGTCGCCACGTCACCAACCCCTCCGGCGGTCTGCTGTCGAAGGGCCATCCGCTGGGGGCGACCGGGCTCGCCCAATGCGCGGAGCTCGTCTGGCATCTGCGCGGCCAGGCGGGCAAGCGGCAAGTGCCTGAAGCGCGGGTGGCGCTTCAGCACAACCTTGGGTTGGGAACCGCTTGCGTGGTCACCATGTATCGACGGCTTTGAGTCGCGAACCTGATCGAGTGAAGCAACATGACTGATAAACCACCTGCGCCGTGGGCGAAGCCGCGGCGTCGGCAAAAAGAATTCGGGGCAAAGCGTCAGGCCATTCTCGAGACAGCTGCTCGGCTTTTCAACGAGAATGGCTACGAAACCACCTCGCTTTCGCAGTTGGCCAAAGCGCTCAACATCACCAAGCCCACGCTCTACCACTACTTCGAGAGCAAGGATCAGATCCTCATGGAGATCCAGGGCAGCGGCCAGGCGCAGATCGAAGCCGCACTGCACGCGACCAACGAGCAGGGTGGCAAAGGCCTCGACAAGCTCGAAGCATTTATCAGCCGTTATACTCAAGAGAACTGCAGTCCCTTCGGGCGTCTTGTCATCAAGGTGGGGCGGGGTGGTCTCGCGCCGGAGAGCCAGGCCAAGATCGATGAGAAGGCCCGCTATGCGGATAGCCTTTTGCGCGACATCATCACTGAAGGAATCGCCGACGGATCCATCGCGCCGGTAGACGTCAAGATGGCGACGTTTCTGGTGTTTGGCGCATGCAACTGGGTCGCATACTGGTATCAGAACGGCGGCACGCTGTCGGCGGAACAGGTGGCCGAGGAGTTCATCAGGATTCTGCGTCACGGCTTTGAACCTGCCGATGCTACCGATCACAAGGTCGCGTCATGAATCTCAGGGCCCAGCTCGACGCCAGCGCCATCGGGTCGATGGCCGGCTTGGACGTTCCCTGGATGCTGGAGCAGTGGGCTGCACGCAGCCCTGATAAGCCTTGCCTCGTTTGGGAGCCGTTCAGCGGGCCAGCGCAAAGCTTCAGCTACGGGGAGCTCGCTGAGCAATCCCGCCAGGCCGCCGCTGGGCTGTCTCACCATGGCATACGCGCCGGCGATTTCGTCATCCTGCACCTGGAGAATTCGCCGGAATTCGTTATCGCCTGGTATGCCTGCGCCATGCTTGGAGCCGTGGCGGTATCCACCAATACCCGCTCGGTCGCCCGGGACCTGAGCTACTTCGCCGAGCACACGGGCGCGTGCTGCGTGATCACCCAGCCCGCCTTTGCCCGGTTGATCGAAGATGCTTGCCCGGCGGTCCGTCTGCGCTGGGTCACGGATAACAATGCTGGCGAGGTGGCGGCCATCCCAGATGGCGTGCGCGCACGCCCGTATGCAGAGTTGTTCGAGCCCGCAGCGGCACCGCCGCCGCTGAGTCGCGATCCCATGCGCCCACTGAGCATTCAGTTCACGTCCGGAACGACCTCACGTCCCAAAGCCGTGCTCTGGACGCACGCCAACGCACTTTGGGCCGGTAAAGTCTCGGCGGCACACATGCGTTTGCGCCGGGAAGACGTGACGCTGGCGTTTCTGCCGATGTTCCACACCAACGCCCAAGCTTACTCGATGCTGGCCACCCACTGGAGCGGCGGAACGCTGGTACTGCAGCCGAAGTTCTCGGCATCTCGCTTCTGGGAGGTCTCCAACCGGCACCGCGTTACCTGGTGTTCCACGATCCCCTTCGCCTTCAAGGCGCTCGCGGGTCGCGAGGTGCCGCCGCACCATTACCGCTTCTGGGGCACCGGCTTGTATCTACAGGAGTTGGGGAGGCAGTTCGGCGTGGATTTCATCGGCTGGTGGGGCATGACCGAGACACTGACCCATGGGATCGTCACTGACGTGGATCATCCGGGGCCGGAAGGCACCATCGGCCGCTGCGCGCCGGAGTACGAAATTCAGTTGCGCAAGCCGGGCGGTGAGCTTGCCGGGCGCGGCGAGAAGGGGGCGCTGTTCATCCGTGGGGTGCGCGGCGTCACATTGTTCCTCGAGTATTACGGCGATCCGGAGGCCACCGCGCGTTCTTTCGATGCCGATGGCTGGTTCGATACCGGTGACGTGGTGCGCATGGACGAGCAAGGTTGGTTGTTCTTCAGCGATCGCGAAAAAGACATGCTGCGGGTGGGCGCAGAGAACGTGGCGGCTTCCGAGATCGAAAGCGTGATCCTGCAGACCGGGTTCGTGCAGGAATGTGCCGTGGTCGGTCGCAGCCACCCGATGCTGGAAGAGGTGCCGGTCGTGTTCGTGATACCCGCAGCCGGGGCGCCGGAGGCGTTGCAGGATGCCATCATCGAGCACTGCCGCAGGAATCTGGCAGATTTCAAGGTCGTGCGTGAGGTGCACGTCGTCGATGATCTGCCGCGATCCACCTTAGAGAAAGTTGCCAAACAGGCGTTGCGTGAGCGTCTGGTGCGGATGCCGCCCGGCACAGGCTCCTGAATTTCGCGCGGCGCACGCCGCCCGTCGGATGGTCAGGCTCATGGCGCGCGGGGCTCGTTCACCCGTTCGCTCACCACCAGGTGCCGTTGCCTCGGCAAATAAATGCCGCCCTCGAATTCCTTGAGAAAGCCTACGAGTTTCTCTCTGACCTCGTTCTGCAGATTCCACGATGCAAGCGGTGAGATTGCCGGAAGCCAGATCCACAGCACCGCGGTATCGCCGGTGAGTTCGACCATTTCGACCTTTGGCGGCTCGGTCAGGCGCGGATCGCCGTCGACCAGGTCGCTCACCTCGCAGCGGATCCGGTCGACGTCGATGCGGTAGTCCACGGGCAGTTTTACGACCCGCTTTACTGCTTCGCCTTCCTTGGACCAGTTTTCCACTGCATGCGCCAGGAATTCCGCATGCGGCACGACGAGCCGGGTGTCCCTGTCGGTACGCAGCACGGTGTGGGCGAAGGCGATGTCCTCCACGGTGGCCCAGTGCTCTTTGTACATGATCACATCGCCAATGCGCACCGGGTCGGACAGGGCGATCTGAAGCCCCGCGACCATGTTGCCCAGCAACGGCTGTGCCGCGATCGCCACCACCACGCCGAGGGCGCCTGCCGAAGCCAGCACCGAGATGCCGAAAGTCTGGAACAGACCCAGCCGCAACAGGATGTAACCGACGCTCAGCACCGCGATCACCACCACGGTCATTCGCCGGACGACGTAGACGCTGGTCTTGATGCGGCGGTTCTCGGGATCTTCCGACGGCAATGGCACCACGTACCGCTCGCTGAGCGCCAAGGTGACAGCGGCGACCGTA
This sequence comes from Pseudomonadales bacterium, assembly GCA_047920935.1. Lineage (GTDB taxonomy): Bacteria > Pseudomonadota > Gammaproteobacteria > Pseudomonadales > Azotimanducaceae > UBA7803. Next base: position 3,964 of record JBLRXD010000202.1, read on the forward strand.
CGGGTCAGCAGCCATGCCCCGGCAAGCAACGCTATGACCTCGGATGCGATGTCGACGTTCGAGGCGACAGGCCCGGTCAGCAGGATCAGTCGCTCGATGCTGAGCCGGAACGTCAGGGCCGCCAACAGGGTTGCCAGCGGCAGAGAGGCGCTTCGCAGCCATTGAGCCCAACGCCGCTGCTGAATGCGCCGCGCTACCAGTCTCATCAGCCCATTGATGGTCAGCCAGAGCAGCAGGCAGACGATGACCGTCAAGGCAACGATGGACCACTCCCTGGCCGAGGGCTTGCCGAGAGTGTCGAGGCGCTGCCTGAGCGGCACCCATTCGCTCAGCAGCCCAGGGCGGGTGGCCGCGTAGAGGCGACCGATGCGCTCGACGGTGAAGGGCGAGAACAACCAGACAGGCCGGGTGTCTTCCGTGCTGAAGCGTTGGATGCTGATCGGCACAGGCCGTCCGTCGAGTTGCAATTCGCCGAGCTCGATCGACCGCCGGCTATATGGGCTCGGAGCATCCTGACGACCAGGTAAGACGCGGGCGTCGGGCTGGTCCGGTACCTCATTCCAATCGATCAGATTGTGATGCAGCAGAAGAAAGGCAAGCATCAGGGCCAGGTCTGGCCCTCGCTCGGCCTGTTCGTCGGCGGGGACAGCGCTCAAGTTGAGGATCTGCGCCGCTTTCATCAGATCGTCGGCGTAGATCGCATCCAGAAAAGATTCAAGGGCCGCCCGCGGGGTATCCAGTCGCGGTGGAGGATCGACCCGCGGCAGCCCTTCATTGATCGCCTCCACCTCGAAGGCATAGGGTTCGGCACGGCCTTCATCCTGAGCGAGCGCTGCCCCTGCCAACGATAGCGCCAGCAGGGCGGCACCGAACGTGCGGCGCAGCACTTCCGGCACGGACGTGCCCTGCGCGTGCCGCGCGATCAAAACGTGCAGGTAGCTCGACAGTTCCGATCTCCCGTCGTGTTGTTCGGGTCGTCCCCGCAACCAAGATTCGGGCCAACGCCGTGGCGTCAGTGTCGATGCTGGTCCGGCGCCGTCATGGTGAACGCCATCCGCTCGGCGACGGCCAGCAGATCGTCGATCGCCCGCGCCACCGGCGGGGAGTACTCGAAACCGAGAAAGGCGGTCGTGGATAGCTCGAAGAACAACGCCAGCACGTCCTCTTCGGCCTGCATCGACTGCGCTTGAAGCAGCACGCTGGTAAAGAAAGCCCGTAGTGGCAGGTCGGTGTCATCCGACAGCAGAGCGGCGGATTGCGTTGTGTTGCCGTCCAGGGTGCCGCCGGCGAGATCGAGCACCTTGAGGATCAGTGGCATCAACTCTTCCCGCGCCTGTGCCGCAAACTCCATCCGCCGTCCTGCCATTTCATCGGTAGGTCAGGGTAGGTGCCCCGGCGTGAAGCCGGGGTCAATGGGTGCGATTTCTCGAACTACGGAAAGTTGGGCGGGGGGAGGAAACCGCCCATCTCTTCACCCAGCAGGCGGGCGAAGTCGATGCAGACGTAGTCGTTGTACTCGGCGCTCACCGCCTGCAGGCCGATGGGCAGGCCATCCCGGGAGGGGCCGGTGGGGAACACGGTGCTCGGCATGTAGCCCACGGTGATCAACCCCGACCAGAACAGTTGCTGAAAGTACGGCTGCTCTTCGTTGTCCACCACCAACGTACGCTGCTCGAACTGCCTGTGGTCGTGCTCGAAGGCGGTGGTCGCCATCTGCGGGCAGATGAGGATGTCCCACTCGTCGAAGAACGCCCGCCAGGCCATGCGCAGGCGCTCGCGCATGTTGCTGGCGCGCAGCCAATCGCGGTGATGCTGCACGGCGGAGCGCGCCATCACCGCGGCGTCGCTCATGTCGTCGCGGTCGAGGGCGGCGACCTGCGCCTGCATCGCCGCGAACTGCTCGTCCGGCGTGCCAGCGGCCATGACGCCGTTGAGCATGTAAATGTAGGTGCGATGGCTGACGTCGAGATCCACCGCCGGCCGCGCCGTATCCGAGACCACGGCGCCGAGTGCGGCCAACCGCTCGCCCACCGCCTGCACGCGATCGGCGATCTCGGTGCTCACCGGGGAACGCTCGGCAGTCGGCCATAGCGCCACCCGGTACTGCTTCAGCGACTGCTTGTGCGGTCGCGGCAGATCCAGCTTCCAGCCGTGGGCGTTGAGCGGATCCGGCCCCGCCACGATGTCCATCGATAAGGCCAGATCGGCGGCCGAGCGCGCCAGCGGGCCCACCACCGCGATATCCGGGGCCGCCAGCATGCCGGGCAGCGCGTGCCCCTGGGGAGCCACCACGCCCCAGGTGGGCTTGTGGCCGTAGACGCCGCAGAAGTGGGCGGGGTTGCGAATCGAGCCGCCGATGTCCGAGCCGCTCTCGAGGCCGGTGAGGCCGGCAGCCAGGGCGGCGGCCGAGCCGCCGGAGGAACCCCCGGGGCCGCGGGCGGTGTCCCACGGATTGTTGGTGGTGCCGTAGAGGTCGTTGAAGCTCTGGAAGTCCGCCAGCTGCAGCGGCACGTTGGTCTTGCCGAGGAACAGCGCGCCTGCCCCTTTGAAGCGCCGTACCGTTTCCGAATCGTGGTCGGCGATGTTGTCCTTGAACGTCGGGTCACCCCAGTTGGTGGGCAGCCCGGCGATGTTGTAGGACTCCTTGATGGTCATGGGCAGCCCGTGCAGCGGGCCTGCCGCACGGCCTTCGGCGAGCGCCCGGTCGGCGGCGTCCGCCGCCTGGCGGGCGCGGTCGAAGTCGCGCACCACCACCGCGTTGAGCGCGCCGTCGTAGCGTTCGATACGGTCGATGTAGTAGTCGGTGAGCTCGCGCGAGCTGATCTCGCGCTCACGGATCTTGCGGGCCAGCTCGATGGCCGAGTCGAATGCCAGCGTCATGTGATTTCCCCTTTCCCCGGTGGACGGACAGTGTGCCGAAACCTACCGCAGGTTGAAATCAGGGCGCGGGGATGTAGTGCTCGAAATCCGGCTCTCGCTGCACGTCGCCCGCGGCGATCGCTGCGTTGAGCGCCGCATAGCGCAGGCTGGTCAGCGCTCTGCCCTGGAGGCGCGGGTCATCCGCGGCGATCCGAAACGAGCGGAACACCGCCGGGGTGGGGCCGAATCCGCTCGGCAGGGTCCAGGGGCTGATGTACTCCCAGACGACCTCCTGGTCGGGCGTCACCTCGAACAGCCGCCCGCTTGCGCCTTCCGTCACCAGCGTGTTGCCGTTCGGCAGGCGCTCGCAGCCGCTCACCATGAAGCTGTAGAACGCGAGCAGCGTGGGGTTGGCATAGCTCCAGACGATCTCCCTGGTTTGCGGATCCACTTCGACGATTCTCGAAAACGACGGGCCACGCCGGCGATGGCAGCCGTTGTCGAAGATGAGGATGTTGCCGTTCGGCAGTTGCTGGGCGTTGTGCTGGTGCGACAGATGCTCCGGCCCCCACTTCCATTTGATCTCGCCGGTCGTGCCGTCGACGATGCAGACGGTACTGGTCAGGCGGAAGCTGATGAGCCAGTCGCCGTTGTCCAGCACTTCGAGGGAGTTGGCGTGCGTCCACTCCTTGTGGCTCTCGAGCGGGCAGATGACATCCTCGTCGAACCGCAGGTGCTCCCACGAGCGCCACTCGCGCACCAGCTCGCCCGCGGGCGTGATCTCGCGGACGAGATCGCCCCACATGTGCTCAGGGTCCTCCTCGTGGGGGTGGCCGCCTCTGATCTGCCGGCACACGCCCTTCGGCATCTTTCCCCAGGCGAGGTAGAGCGTATTGCCGTTCTCCAGGCGCACGTAGTCGTGATGCTGCATCACGTCGCGGTGCTCCCAGACCGGGTTGCCGTGCCAGTCGAGCTCGATCAGCGCGCCTGCGGATCCGCCGATGACTTCGGCGCCGCCGGCGTCGCGGGGTGGCAGCGTCTGAATCAACAGATTGCCGTTGTCGAGCAGCTTGAGGTGCTGGATACCCTCGTCATGATGCCACTGGTGCACCACCTGGCCCGCCATGTCGATGAGCGTTGCGTGGTGACCACGCACGGAGCAGAACAGGGTATAGCCCGGGAACGCGCCGGCGGAGGAGTGGGTCAGTCCGATGGGACGATGGGTGAGCCAGGCCATGAAGCATCCTTTGCGTCAGTGCGCTGGACGATAAGCGTGCTGGCGGTTATCCCGCAAGTGCGCAGG
>JBLRXD010000203.1:0-8123 GCA_047920935.1 Pseudomonadales bacterium
CTGCGCCGTGGTGCCCGCCGGCGCGTATCTCGACCGGCCCCGGAAGCGCCGCTCGAGAGCCAGCGCCACCAGCACCAGCGCCACCAGCACCAGCGACAGCTGCAGCGCCGACTGCAGCGAAAAAAGACCGTACCAAGCCCGGTAGATAGCCGTCGTAAAGGTTTGATAATTAAATAATTTGACGGTACCGAAATCGGCCAGGGACTCCATCACCGCGAGGCTCACACCGGCGACGATCCACGGCCGCCCCATGGGCAGAGTGACCCGGAAGAAGCCCTGCAGCGGCGAGTAGCCGAGGCTGCGCGCAACTTCGAGGCCACGCACGCCCTGGGAAGCAAAGGCCTCGCGCACGATCAGATACACGTAGGGATACAGCACCAGACTCAAGGTGCCGATGGCTGCGCCCCGAGCGCCGAGTTCGAGCGGCCACGGTGAGCCGAACAGTTCCCGCCAGCCGCTCTGTATCGGCCCCGGATATTCGAACAGCGCCGCCAGGGCGAACCCGAGCACGTAGCCCGGCATGGCCATGGGCAGCAGCAGCGCCCAGGAGAAAAACCGCCGGCCGGGAAATTCGCAGCAGGCGACGAACCACGCCAGCGACACGCCCACCAGGGCGGTGAGCACCGCCACCCCCGCCGCCAGCCACAGAGTGTTGACCAGCGCCTGGGGCAGTACGTAGCGCAACAGATGGGGCCAGACATCGTCGGATTGCGCGAACAGCGACAGCAGCGCCACCAGCAACGGCAGCGCCGCAACCGCGGCCACCAGCAGCACCACCACGCTGAGCCCGCGCCCGGACGCAGAGATCCGCAGCGACTTACCGAACCCGGATGCCCACGCGGCGTGCGTTGAATCGGCAGTCTGCATCGGCGGCTCGACCGGCTGGCTCAGCGGTAGCCGGCGCGATCCATGAGCCTGACCGCGGCAGCTTGATGTACGCCCGCCTGCGCCACGTTCATGGAGTTCGCCGTGAAAGCTCCCCAACCCGCCACCAGCGGATGGGGTTCGACGTTCGGGTTCGCCGGATACTCCAGATTCTCGCCCGCGAACATCCCCTGGGCTGCCGGAGAGGACAACCACTCCAGCAACGCCCGAGCACCTTCGGGGTTGCTGGCGTGGCGGGTGATACCGGCGCCGGAAACGTTGACGTGAACTCCGCCGGTTTCCGCCGCCGGCCAGAACACGCCTATCGGGATGTCGGGATCGTCGCGCTGCACGCGCGCGAAGTAGTAGGTGTTGACGATACCCACCTCACAGCGCCCGGCGGCCATCGCCTGAAGCAGTTGGGTGTCGTTGGCGAACACGCCCGTCGCGAGGTTATCTACCCAGCCACGAACGATCTGCTCGGTGCGCTGCTCACCCAGATCGGCGATGAGCATGGCCACCAGCGACTGGTTGTAGACCTTGTCCGACGTTCTCAGGCACAGCCGCCCCTGCCACTGCGCATCCGCCAGCCCGGCGTAGTCGGTCAGTTCGCCCGCGTCCACCCGGCGGGTGTCGTAGACGACGGTGCGCGCCCGCACCGACAGCGCGAACCACATGTCGCCGGGATCCCGCAGATGCTCCGGCACGTTGGCCCGCAACTCGGCGGAATCCGTCGGCTGCAGCGCGCCCTGCTCCGCCGCGTACCAGAGGTTGCCGGCGTCCACGGTCAACAGCAGGTCGGCAGGCGTCGTCGGACCTTCGGCCAGCAGCTTCTGGATCAGTGGCTGCTCGCTGTCGGTGGTGTAGCGAACGGGCACCCCGGTCTCGGCGGTGTAGGCGTCGAAGATGGGCCGAATCAGGTGCTCCGCTCGGGCAGAGTAGACCACCACCGGAGCGATCGCTGAATCGTCCGCCCCCGCCCGGCCCTGCTCGCCACCGCAACCGGCGAGCCACAACGGCAGGGTGACCAGCAGCCCGGCAAGCAGCCTGCCGGAAGAGAACCACGCCATCAGCAGCGCTCCTTACGAAATCGTAATGATAATGGTTCGCATTGTCACATAAGGAGCGGTGCGGTGCACATGGGCGTTTCGCTTCGGGAGAATTGTCGGAGAAATGTATGGCCGACCAGACCAGCCGCCGCGAGATAGTGGGAAAGTTATTGAGGAGGTTATCTTAACCTCTTGTATATAAGATCTTTTCCAGACTTCAGGCGCTGCTGCCCGCCAGCGGAACGCCTATACCACCGCGCGTCCCACCAGATCTGTGCGTTGCAGCACATTTTCAATGGTGCTATCGTCGCTGCTCCAGAAGCTTGACAAAAGAGCGCACCGAGGGCAACGCCAGAAAAGCGCCCAAAGCCTGGAAATCAGAAGTATCAACGAATCCGTACAACCAGATAGAAGGTTCAACCGATCGGAACCGGAGCCCCAGGATCAGCGGGCCGTCACCGATCTTAATGACCCTCGAACTCCCCCGACATCCGGCCGCAGCCAGGACAGGCTGAAGCCAGTCGACGAGGAGACTCGGCAGAGCGAGGGGAGGAGAAAGCATGAGATCGACGATCACTTGGCGGCGTAACGGGTTGGTGGCGCTCGTGGCGGGGGCGATGGGGTTCGCGGCGGCGCCGGCTCTGGCCGTAGACGTGTATATCGAGTTCGGCGCCACGAATCGGGTTTGTCTGGGCGATTGCAGCGATGCACGGGCTACCCCGCAAGTTCTCTTGGGCGGAACATCAAAGCAACAGAACAACAACTATTGCGGGCTGCGGCCGCTTCCAGGCACGCTGATCAACTTCATTCCAACTGGCGGCACGATCGGCTTCAACACCAGCCAGTTTCTGATCGGCATGATCAACGAAAGCGGCGGCACCACCTGTGGTCGCGTCGACGCACCAGGCCAGAAGATCACGGTCGAACTTGGCGCAGACACCAAAGCAGCAGGCTTCAATAGGATCTATGGGGCCACGATCCCGATCATCATCCGAAGCGGCGATCTGGCGATGCAAATCGTCCTGGACGCCGGTACCGACAGCGCTCGCACGCTGTTCGTGAAAGCGGGCAGTCATATTGGCAGCGCGCAGCACACCAGCCCATTGTCGATGGATGGCGACACATGGGTCTGCGTCGACTCTGGCGACTGCATCGTCGAGATCGGCGACACCTCCTGGACGACCATGACCTTCTCTGCTGACGACGGCATCACCGGCGCGGCAGGCGAGTGGTCGCTGGGCGCGGCTCGCCTGAACCTTACCCAGGGGGATCTGGCTTGCGGTGAGACCGTTGAGATCGATGATGGCGCCGTGAGCCTCACTCGATTGCCGAATATGTGCGGCAACGCTCCTTCTAACGTGTGTCCGGTCAAGATTCCTTATGCGATCTCGTTCGATGGCGCAACCTTGGATTTCTTTGCGGATTACAGCTTGTTGGAAACCTGCACCACCGACGAAGGACAGAACGTTACGGAAGAGCCGGCATTCGAGTGGACGATCGCGTGGGATGCAGGAGCGATTCCCGTCGAGGGCGGGGATTTTCCGAACGCGGCTTCCACGAACGGAACAGTTTCGTACACTGCCCAGCTTGCTGAACTCGCTAACCGCGTGCCGCTCAGCGAGCAGCGATTCCTCGACACCGATCCGTGGTACAACGTCGACACGTGTATTGGCGAACTCACCCCTGTAGAAAACGTAATCGATGATCAGGGTTTTCCGATTGATGGCTTGGCGCTGACGTTGTTCCCTGATGACGAAAACGCCGACGAACCTTACGCCCGCTACGATATGTCTTCGCTGAAGGGCATCCAGTACGGCTGCTTCCTCGAGCGCACGGTAGAAGTCGTCGAATCGGAATCCTGTACGACCGGAACGGGAGAAGAGATCTGCGTACAGAAGACCGAGCGCATCTACGTTCGTGGCGACTGGAGGGTTTCCTCGCGGTTGTGATTCGACATAGCTAGCGGACGCCGAGGCGGCTCAGTATGCGCTGAGCGGCCTCGGCTTCTTTCGGATCCAGAGAGCGACCCAACCCCACGGCTACTTCCGCTTTTATCTGCAAGAGCACGGCCTCCTCATAGGGGAGCCCTTGTGCTAAGGCCGCTTCGAGCCCCCTCAGCACCTCATCCCAAGCCCCTTTGTAGTTTCCAAGGGCTGCAAGGATGGGCGCCCGCTCGCAGGCCACCACGTGCAGCAGCAGATCGGCATCGGGCCCGGTCGCCTGTCGCGCCTGGTCGAGTTGCTCCAGCGCGGTGCGGGGGTCACCAGACCGCAGGGCCCCGAGGGCCCGCATCGCCGCCGCCTCCAGAGCAGCCAGGTGCTGGCCGGCCTCGCGAAATTCCCGCTCCACACGCACCAGCATTGCATCCGCTTCGGCGAAGGCGTCGCGCTCGATCAGGATGCGCGCCAATTGGATTTCACCTCGGTTTACACCGTCGAAAGCGTGAGCAGCACGAAGCACCTCGATGGCATCGCGCAGCACGGGCTCCGCCTCGTCGAAGCGCCGCTGCTTCACCAGCATTTCCCCCAGGTTCAACGCGGGATCGGTGCCGCGGGTGACGTCGCCGATTCGACTGTACAGATCCCGCGCCGCATCGAACCAGCCAACCGCCTCGTTCCAGCGGCCCGCTACAGCGCACAACACGCCAAGATTGCTCTGCGCAATCGACAACATGGGTAAATCGCCTAGCTCTTCGAAGATCTCCAGCGCTTCCTGCAGATGTTGCCCTGAGCTCGGCCCTTCCAACATCATGCCCGCCATATCTATGACGATCAGAGCGCCTGCCAAAGCGCGCGCTTCATCCACCGCCCGCGCCCGATCAGCGGCCAGATGGGCCTGCGTGAGCGCCTTTATCCAGCGCTCCTGACCGAAGAAGGCCCACGCCAGACTCTTCTCGAGCAGCGCCCGCTGCTTCGCGGCGGCGACTGATCGATCCTGCTCGAGCAGTCGAATGCCGGCCCGAAGGTCTCGAACGACTCCAGCAAAATTGCGGGTGCGCTCTTTGGTTACAGCCCGATCGGAGAGGAGACGAGCCTGTGCGACCGCATCGCCCCCAGCCAGGCGGATAGCCCGACTGAATGCATCGAGGGAACCCTCGAGCAAGCCGGCCAGTTCGCGAACGTTGCCAAGCCGGCTCAGCACTGCGATCTGCGCCTCGGCTCCCAACTCCGGCAACCGCCGAGCCGCCTCCAGCGCCAACTCGTAAAAACGCGCGGCTTCCGCATTGGCGTAGCGCCCGCGAGCGCGCTCGGCCGCCAGATTGGCATAGCGCCATGCCTGGGGATGATGTTCAGCGCGGGAAAAGTGCAGCGCCAGGGCCTCGGCCTGCGCGGCAGGGTCCTCAGCCAGCCGCTCGAGGGTCTCCGCCACGTTCCGGTGCAGCCGCCGCCGCAACTGATACGACACGCTCTCATAGGTGGTATCGCACACGATGCCGCTGCGAAACCGCAGCCGGCTAGACCCATCCGGTTCGAGGAAGGCGTCGAGACGCGCCAGGGTCGAGGCTTCCACCGATTGCCCTTCGGAGCGCAAGGCCTCGTCCAGCACCTCCCTGGAGAAGCTGCGCCCCAGCACGGATGCGTAACGCAGGAGTCGTCGCGCCGACGTATCCAAGGCGTCGACCTGGGCCGCCATGGCAGCCTCCAGGGATTGCGGCACGGCGTCGAACGAACCCATTTCCCGTGCAGCCCGCAGGATCTCTAAGGCGAACATGGGATTGCCACCGGAACGCTCCACCACCAGATCGAGCTCATGGGGCCTCAGCGGTGCAGCTTCCGTGGCCAGACGCACCAGGGCCTTGACCGCCTCGGGGGCCATGGGCCCCAGCGTGAGTTCGGTGGCCGTCGCTTCCGGTGCGAAACCGCTGCTTCCCTGACGCCGGGCGACGAGCACCAACCATGGATGCTCTGCCGCAGCGCGTACCAACCGCTTCAACAACACCGCGGAAGATTCATCGCTCCATTGGGCATCATCGGCCACACACACCAGGGGGCCCGGATGCCGGGCGGCGAGCAGGCGAACCAATAGGTCAGCGGTACGGGCAGCACGGAACTGGGGCTCGATGGCTGCCGCCTCCGGAGACGGCTCAAGTTGAACGCCCACCACTTCCCCGAGCAGGGCAGCCATGGGCAGCAGGTCGGGAACGGCGTTCTCGACGATATCCAGCAACCGCGTGGCCCGATCGGTGGCTTCGCCCTCGGACACGCCCAGCAACCGGCTCAGCGGCTCCCGGAACATGCCGTACGCCCCGCTCGCCCCATGAGGCTCGCCGCGCATCGCCAGGGTCGGCAGATCTTCCGACCCGGTCAGCGCCTCCTGAATCAGCCGGCTCTTACCCATGCCGGCGTCGGCCGTGATGCTCCAGACGCTCCCGCCGCCGTCGCGTACCTGCGCCACAGCACCAGTGAGCGCGCCGAGTTCTGCCTGGCGGCCGAAGAACTCGGCTACCGCCAGGCCCTCGCGCCGCCGCGTGCCGGCGGCGGCGCCAATCTGATACACCACCAGCGGCGCCTTCTTGCCCTTCAGCGTCAGCGGCGGCGCCGGTTTCACCTCGAACACTGCCAGCGATTCATCGAGCACGGCGGGGTGAGCGTAGATCACGCCCGGCGGCGCCTTGCCGGTGATGCGCGCGGCAGTGTTGGTGGTGTCGCCCATGGCCGAATAAGCCGCGCGAGTGCGCGAGCCCACTTCGGCCGCGAACACGTGGCCACGGTTGACGCCCATCTGCAGCGTCAGCGGCAGGTCGAGATCATTGATGCGCCGCAGCGCACGCAGCATGCTGCCCTCGTCATCCTCCTGGGCGTAGGGCACGCCGGAGCCGAGAAACAGCTTGCCGCCGTCGTGATCCACGTCGATGGCCAGCAGCGACACCGCCTCGTCGGCGAGGCACTGCTGCACCGCGCTCACCGTGGCGTCGAGCGCGGCGGCCACTGCGTCGGGGCCGCCCCGGGTGAGCAGCGCATCGGTGCCGGAGAAGCGGATGAACGCCATGCACGCCACCCGATGCTCCGGCTCCGGCGCGCCGGCTGCGAGAAACTCGCCGAGCACCCGCGGAAACAGGCCGCGCAGCAGCTCCTCGGACACCTCGCGTTGCGGGTGGGGACCGCACGCCGCCACCGGCGGTCGGCGCCAGCGCAGCAACGGCAAGCCATCGTCACGCAGCTTCATCGCCGTTCGCGGCAACTGCGCCACCGTGGTTGGGCTGAGTGCGATCTCCCCTGCGTTGGCCGCGGTCTCCGTGGCCACCACCGCGTCGGCCGCCGGGCCGAGCAACACCAGCTCCCGATGGCTGGAGCCCACCAGATAGAAATGCGCGGCGCCGGAATGCAGACCCACCGACATGGACAGCTTCAGCGGGCCCACGGAAGTGGGTGTCCCAGCGGCTGCCCGCAGCGCCTGGCGCATGGCCACCGCAGCCGATGCGGCCTGCAGCGCGTGATCGGGACCCTGGAAAAACAGCAGCAGCGCATCGCCGCCGAACTTCAGCAGCATGCCGCCGCGCTCTGCGGCCAGGTCGAGCATGGTGCCGAATACCCCGCCCAGCCGGCCGACCAGTTCCTCGCCGCCCTGGCGGCCGCGCTGCGCCAGCCGCTCGGCCAGGGCGGTGAAGCCGGACACGTCGGCAAAGCACAGGGTACCTTCGAGAATCCGCCAGTTGCGCTCCGGCGCATCGAGCGCCCAGTCGATGGCAAGTTCGGGGATGTGACGGCGCACGCCGAGCGTCGCCGGGTGCGCCGTCACAGCGTTCGGGGTCGAGGCTTCAGGCCGCGCTGGGTCGAGTTCGGCGATCTCGGCAGTCGGCTCGGACATGGGGCAAAAGACTCACGCAACCAAGACCCGCGCAGTCTACTACGGTTGTTGTCAGTAGTGCGGCGGCGGCGGTTCCGGCGCAGCCGGCGAGTCGTCGTCGCCGCCGCCCAACTGCTCACCCAGCATCTTCAACATGGCTTCGAGATGATCGATGCGCGACTGCTGCGCGATCAACGCTTCGCTCAGCTGCTGCAAAGCATCCTCCTGGAACGTCAGTTGGGACTCGAGGGCCTCGATGCGCGCGCTTGGGTCATTCATACGACTGGTCCCGGTGAGGTGTAGGAGCGACCAAGCGGCCTGCGGCCGCCGCGGTCGCTTGAGGAAAAGCGGAGTTTCCATGAAAGCGATCTCCCGATCGCGATCGTAGGAACGATCTCCTGATCGCGATCGGGAGATCGCTCC
>JBLRXD010000204.1:0-8107 GCA_047920935.1 Pseudomonadales bacterium
TGCCAGGCTTGCGCGTTGGCCTGCACCTGGTCGCAGTGGGTGTGGGCCATGAGTTGCCGGGCGAAGTCGTCGGGGTTGAACCAGCTCAGCCCGGCACGGGTCAGCAGATGACCGCCGATGGACCTTTTCCCGGCGCCGTTGACGCCGGCCAGCACCAACAGCACCGGGCGGCGGCGGCTCAATGGGTCTCTCCGGCCCTCACTTCGCCGTTGAGCCTGGCGGGTTCGCGCATGACCGAGCGCAGCCGGTCGCCCGCCTCCTCCGCCCGCAACGTGGCCAGACGTTCATCGAATCGCTCGCGCAGGCCGGCCAGGGCATCGTCGATCTGGGTCTGATGCTGACCGATGATGCGTTGCATGTTCAGGTACTCTTCGGCGGACACGATCACCGCCTGGGGCTCGTCGTGGTTGGTGACCAGCAGTTTGCCGCCGCTTTCGGTCTGCAGAATTCGCATGATCTGCCGCCAGCCCTTTTTCTTCACGTCCGAGGCTGTGGCCTTGGTGAGATCCGAGAGTTCTTCGGCTTGGTTGAGTCTGGTCGCCATGAGCGTCCACCGCGGCTAACAACAGTCGGCGATTATAGGCTTATTGGGGAAAATGGGCAATTCGCCCTTTTTGCCCATCGCGGGCCTGCCGACGCAGCAGAACCTCCGCCAGCCGCGCGCAGTCATAGCCACCGTCGCTGTCACGGGCCGCGGTCAGTTCCGCCAGGCTCAGCAGCGTGCTCCCTGGCGCCGCCACATCCGTTGTCCCGGATCCTCCATCTTCCTGCCCATGGGCCGCGTCGATACCGCCCTGCTCCCGATAGCCGCGGGTCGAGGTGGACACACCCCCCGCGCCCACGTTGCCGGTGAGCGCGACCAGGTTCGAGGCGCTGCCCACCAGCCGGATCGCCCGGCCCTGCTGCGAGTACAGCGCGTTGTGCGCCAGGGTCACCGGGCCGGTGGCGTTGCGGACGGTGAGCGCGTGGCCGGCGGTGACGACGGTGTTGCGGCTGAACTCGATGTTCGACGGCCGGCCGCGCTGATGGGGCTGAAACGCCACCGGCGCGCCGATGATGACGTTGTTGCGGATGATGGCGTCGGCGGCCGCCTGCAGGCCGTTGTCGCGGCTGCGGCAGACGAAGTTGCTCTCGATGAGATTGGCCGGGCCGTTGCCCACGGTGCCGTAGACCAGGATGCCCGGATAGTGGGTGTCGTGGATGACGTTGTTACGGATGACGTTGCCGTAGCTGCCCTCCTTCACCTCGATGCCGTCGCCCTGGGTCACCGTCGGGCCGTCGGTGTGGTGGATGTAGTTGCCTTCGATGAGGCTGTCGACGACCCGGCAGGCGTCGCGGTTGCAGCCCAGGTACATGCCCTCCCCCGAGCCGTTGGTGTGATGGATGTGGTTGCGCAGCAGCCGCAGGCCCCGGTAGGTGCCGCCGGCGTTGGCGCTCAAGGCCACGTCGCCGGTCTCGAAGATCTCCGAGTCGGCGATGGTGATGTGGTCGGAGGCCATCAGGCGGATGCCGTGAGAGCCACCGGTGAACGTCAGGCCGCGAATCTGCAGGTGGCTCGAGTCTTTGATCTCGATGACGTTGTGGCGCGGGTTGGTCTGGTAGAAGGTCGCAGCGTCGGGGCCGCTGGCGCGGATCACCACCGGCTGTGCGGCGGTGCCGTTGACGCTGATGCGAAAGCCGCGATCGAGACGGTAGGTGCCGCCGCGGAGCAGCAGTTCGTCGCCGGGGTGCAGCGCAGCGATGACGGCACGGACGTCGTCGTCGGGGCCGATTTCGAGCACCTGGCTTGTAGGAGCGATCTCCAGATCGCGATCTGAAGATCGCTCCCACAAGGATTCGCGATCTGAAGATCGCTCCCACAACACTTGGGATTGCTCCCCCAATGCCCCCTCGGCCGCGGCGGTGAGCGCCAGCCATGTGAACAACCAATAGCGCATCGCTCGAACCCGGTCACATTCCGCTACCGATGTTACACGCGCGATTGCTCCGGCGAGAGCAAACGGTACAGAATGTCCAACAGGCGCGTAGCTCAGTTGGTAGAGCGCTACTAAATACACGGTAGAGGTCGGCTGTTCGAATCAGTCCCGCGCCTACCAGTCACACGGCGGTCACACCTAACGCTTACAACCCTGGGCGTACAGCCGAAAACTAATCCGACAGAATCCCCGGGTCGTCGCAAAACAAGGTCTCATCGAGCATTGGCGCATCTACGCATAGCCAGGCACTACGTGCACACGCCGATTCTGCTCACTGCACTGGCGGAAGGCGTGCTGCTGACGCTGGCGCCCTACATAGGCAGCTATCTGCGCACCGGTGAGATTCCTGGCGGCCTCGATCTGCTGTTCCCGTCGCTGACGTTCGCCACCGTGCTGGTGGTCGCCATGCTCTCCATGGGCGTCTACGAAGCGAAGATTCGCGAAGGTGTGGCGGGCATGATGCTGCGCACCGCGGTCGCCATCTTTCTGCTCGGCGCCATGGCCACCGCCATTCTTTCCTACGTTCTGCCGGATCTTGCCATCGGCCGGGGCGTGCTGTTGCTGACGTGCGTTTCGGCGTTCATCCTGCTCGCCGTGTGGCGCTGGCTCACCGGGCACTTTCTCAATGAGGAGGTCTTCAAGCGGCGGGTGGTGGTGCTGGGCACCGGTGAGCGTGCCCTGAAGATCGCGGCGCGCATGCGCCGCCGGGTGGATCAGCGCGGGTTCGTGCTGCTCGGCTTCATCGAACCCAACGCCGCCGCGGATACCGACGCGATCAGTGATCGCGGGGCGAAGGTGATCCGCATCAATGAGCCGCTGGCCGACTACTGCCGGCAGAATGAGGTGGACGAGATCGTTGTCGCCATGGACGAACGCCGTCGCAACGGCGGCAGCGGTCTGCCGCTGGACGAACTGATGGAATGTCGCCTTCAGGGCGTCGAGGTCTGCGACATTCAGGAGTTCATCGAGCGCGAGGCCGGCAAGGTAGACGTCGACCTGCTGCGGCCCTCGTGGATGGTGTTCTCCGACGGCTTCGTCGTCAGCGCCTGGCGCTCGTCCACCAAGCGATCTTTCGACCTGCTGGCAAGCGCGCTGCTGCTGTTTTTCGTCTGGCCGATCATGTTGATCACCGCGCTGGCCATCTGGATCGAGAGCCGCTTCCGCGACCCGATCCTGTATCGACAGGAACGGGTGGGCCTGGACGGCAAGCCGTTTCAGGTACTCAAGTTCCGCAGCATGGCCACCGACGCGGAAAAGGAAGGTCAGGCCATCTGGGCGCAGCAGAACGACCCCCGGGTCACCCGCATCGGCGCCGCCATTCGCAAGACGCGCATCGACGAGTTGCCCCAACTGTTCAACGTGCTGCGCGGCAACATGAGCTTCGTCGGCCCGCGGCCCGAGCGTCCGGTGTTCGTCGACGAACTCAACGAGGCGATCCCCTACTACGCCCAGCGTCACCGGGTGAAGCCGGGCATCACCGGCTGGGCACAGTTGCGCTACCCCTACGGCGCGTCGGTGGACGACGCCAAAGAGAAGCTGCAGTACGACCTGTACTACCTGAAGAACCACAGCCTGCTGCTGGACATGATCATCCTGCTGCAGACGGTGGAAGTGGTGCTGGTGGGCGAAGGCGCGCGCTAGCCCTTCAAGCCTACATGGCCAACTGCAGATCCCTTTCCCGGGCCGCCGTCGATTCGGCGGCGGTGAGGAACCCCGCCTGCTGAAGGTGCTGGTTGCACTCGCCGTAGATGGATCCCAGCCGCTCGAGCACGAAGCGCCCGAACAGGTCTTCGACGATCTCTATGGAGTGCTCGTCGAAGCTGAGCGCGCGCATGGATTCGATGAAGTTGCCGGCGATCTGATTCGGGCTGATGGGCAGTGCGGTGCGGTCGACGGGTTGGCCGAGCGCATGGGCGGTACGCTCGGCCAGGCTCTGCAGCAGGCCGCCAAAGTGTGAGGTGCACTTCTGCGCCATGCGCGTCGCTCGCGGATTGAACGCCGCGGTGGCCGCATCCTCACCGGGAGAGCGGAGCCAGCCGTCGAAGGCCGTCTGGGTGCGCTTGGCGAACGATTGCACCACCCGCGAGCGCTGAAAACGCATTTCGCGCATCAGGTCGAAGCAGCGGCGCTTCTGGTCGTCGTTGTCGGTGCGGAACGCCAGCTCGAACAGGCCGTCTTCGATGTTCGAGAACAGTCCGTCCATCAGGTGCAGCAGCTCTCCGGTGACGCGATGATGCATGCCTGCAAACACCTGGGTCGCATCGAACTGCCAATCCATCTCGCCTCCGGGGCCACCTGACTATGTAAGTGAGTGTATGGGAGATCTGCGACGCCGGGCGGTGACCTGATGGACGTATTCGCTGTGACGTGGTTCTCGTTATGCCGAGGTGCGGCACATCAGCGTGCCGCTGGGGGCGGGAATGTGACGTGGTAGGCGCGGCTACTGCAGGCGGATCTGGGCGTTGATGATGCCGGGTTGGCCTTCGGCGTCGATGGCCAGGCGCAGCACCGTGACGTTGTTGTTCTCTTCGAGCTGATGCAGCCAGCGCAGCAGTTGATTGAACGGCTGGCCCTGAATGACCACGCTCACCACGCCGTTGGCTTCCGGCTGCAGGCGGTTCACCTGGATGCCCTGGGATTCGGCCGAACGGGTGATGATCGGCAGCAGCGAGCGCTCGCCGCCCGCCGCGGCGGTGCTGCGGGCCATCGCCCTGGCGCGGGCCTCGTTGGCGCGCACCCAGTCGAGTTCCATCTGGGCGTTCTGATACTGGTTGTGGGCGACGGCGCGCCAGTCGCTGATGGGCTTCCAGACCCCGAGCCAGAGCACGGCTACGGCGATCACCGCGGCCAGGCCGGCAATGACCCGCTGCTCGTTGTGCTCGCGGCCGAGGTACCAGCGACCGGCGCTGGTGGCGAAGAACCGTTGTTGCAGCATCTCCACTCTCATTCTCATGCGCCTGCCCCCGTGCCGCGTAAGCGGATGCGGGCGCGCACCCCCTGGTCTGCCTGTTCGGCCGAGGTGATGTCGACGTTGACGCCCTGCCCCGCCAGGCGCTCCTTGACCTGGTCGAGCGATTCGAATCCGCCGGTCATGAGATCCACGGCCAGCTCGCTGCGCTCGCCGGTGTAATTCAAACTCTGCACCCTGGTGCGGGGATCGCTGACCGTGGCCAGGGCCGCCAGCAACTCGAGCAGCCCGGCGCTGCCGTCGTCCGGGCGCTCGCCCAGCTTCGCCTGCAGTTGCCGTCGCACGTTGGTCACCCGGCGTTCCTCGGGATAGATGTCGCGATAGATCTGCTCGCTCTGCGCCTTCAGGTCGTTGGCGCGGTAGCCCGCGTAGATGGCTTGCGTGGTCATCGCCAGCAGCGCTACGCCGATCCAGACCGCGGCCAGCGCGGCCACGGAGCGCCAGTTGTCCCAAACGGGGTTGCTCTGCTGCGTCGGCCGGAACTCGCCCTGCAGCAGGTTGATGGCGTCGGCGCCGAGCCATTGGGTGGCAATGTATTCCAACGGGGTTTCCGCGTCAGCGGTCTCGCTGGTTTCGATCTCGAGCTCGCCGGCGGCAATGAGTTGGGCGCGCTCGATGTCGCTGAGCGATCCGTAGACGACCCGCAGA
Organism: Pseudomonadales bacterium; assembly: GCA_047920935.1. Lineage (GTDB taxonomy): Bacteria > Pseudomonadota > Gammaproteobacteria > Pseudomonadales > Azotimanducaceae > UBA7803. The sequence continues at coordinate 5,593 of JBLRXD010000204.1, forward strand.
CGATCCACGTCCAGCGCGCTCACCGCCAGAATCAGATTGTCGCGATCCAGTGCCGCCGCTTGATCCGTGGTGCGGATCAGCACCCGCTCGCCGTCGATGAGCAGGCTTGCCTCGCGGGCCGCCGCGGGCAGCAGTTGCGCTTCAGAGAACATGTAGCCGGGGCGGACGGACAACGCCGCGAGGCAGTCGAGCCAGCCGCGCAGCAGGTCGCGCTCGACCAGATCGACCCGGGCGGGCGCGCCGCGGCGCAGCGGGCCGCTGGCCAGATGCATGGATTCGATATCGGTGGTGACGTACTCCTCCACCACGAACGGCAGCGCTCGGCGGATCTGGCCGATGTTGCGGCCGGGCACCTGGCAGGTGAGGCTGAGCACGTACTCGCTGGGCACCGTGACGACGATGTTGTCGGGATCCTGAATCCAGGCGGTGCCGGGATCGATGAGCTCGGAAAGGCCGCGAAAATCGGTTTCGCCCCGGGCGCGGATGCGGCCGTCGGATTCCCGGATCATCCACGCGCTTTGCACGTTGAACCCTTCGTCTGCGGAACGTTCATCCGCGGGCGAGGCGGGAGACAGCAGTCTGATGAATAGTTTCGGCATTGGGTTTTCCCGCAGGTCAGCTGGCAGCTTCGGGTTCAGCGCGGAACAGCGTCTGGAAGTTCGGACCGAAGTTTCGGCTGATGAGCTCGATTTTGCCAGTGGTTGGATCGCGCCTGAGCACGGATGATAGCTCGGTCTGCCCGTCGTCTACCTGGGCACGTACGTCAACCTGGAAATACTCACTGGTCACCGTCAGCGCGTCAACGGCGGCGGCCAGATCGGGGAACTCGGTCACCACCGTGCCCGTATCGTCGTAATCGCGTACCGCGCTGGTAAAGGCCTCCATCTGCGGCTCGCTGAGCCCAGGGGCCATGGCGGCCAGGACGGCGGCGGCGGCGGTGTTGACGTTGACCCGCAGGTCGGTATTCGGCAGCGTGCACAGCACCGGCGCGAGTACCTCCATGTACTCCGCTTCCATGCCGCGCACCAGCCGAAGCTCGGAAACATGGGCCGCCGGCACGTCCGCGGTGCGGTACGGTACGGGTTCGAGCAGATAAGCGCCATCCTCGGCGCCGAAGCCGTGCACTTCCTGGTCGGCATCTACCCAGTCCTTCCAGGCGTCGGCCAGGCCCTCCGGCACACCGCGATTGCGCAACAGGGTCTTCAGGCGCGCCAGATTCGCCTCCCAGGCGCTGCCGGCAAGGCTGTTGAGGTTGAAGCAGCGATGCAGGTCGCGTATCTGGATCTCGAGGAAACCTTCTTCGATCTCGAACGGCGCCGCGGGCTGCGCCCACGCCTCGAGCAGCGTGTCTTTGTCGGCTCCGCCCTCTTGCCACTCTTCGAACAGAATCTGCCGGGCGAATGCCTCGGCGCCCAGCGCATAGGCTGCGGTTTGATCCGCGGTGAAGCTGAAGCGCGCCTGAGCGATCACCAGGGTGTGCTTGCCCATCAGTTGCCACGCCAGCGCCGAAAGCAGCGCCAGCACCAGCAGCACGCTGAGCAGCACGACCCCTTGCTGGCGCCTCACTGCAGCGGTACCGGCCATAGCCGCTCCACCGCGCCGAACGGCGCCATGTCGATGCGCATGATGATGCCGGCCAGCCGGGCGCTGGGGTCCGCAGGGGCTCCGGCGATTTCCCTCGGCCAGAAGCTGTGCTCGTTGCCGCTGGCGTCGATGGCGAAGAATTCCACCTGTTCGACGTCGGACAGCAGCGCCTGCAGCACCGGTTCGGAATCCGGCGTGCGGTCGAGGGCACGCCAGTAGGCGCGGTACAGATCGCCATCCTGGGTGACGTAGCCGACGCGCTGCACCTCCGCCCGCGGCAGATCCAGCGGGTTGCGGTAGCCCAGCCGGGTGAATTCGATCAGCCCGCTGGCGCCGATGATGACCGGCTCGAGGGGATCGCCCAACTGGTCGCGCACCGGCCGCGCCACCATCTGCATGATGTCGCGCTGGACGATCTGCATGGCGCGCTGCACCTCGATCAGCCGATCGCCGCGCTCGCGCATGATGTGCTGATTGTCGATGACCCGGCTGACGATCTGACTGGAGATCACCCCGATGAGCGCGAACACGCCGAACACCACCAGCATCTCGACCAGCGTGAAGCCCTCGGCGCGGCGCATCAGTGGCGCCCCAGAAAGGCGATGACCGTATCCACCGGGCCCACCTGGGTGCCGTCTTCCTCGATCGCCAGCACTCTCACTTCGACCCGCCGCAACAGCGGCGAAGCGGTATCCTGAAATTCCGTCTCCACCTCCCACTCGCGGCCGCCCATCACCACCCGCTCGCGGTCGCGGCCGCTGGGCAGTTCCTGCTCGGCGTCGAGGGTGGCCAGACGCATGCGGTTGACGTGGTTCTCCGCCACCCAGTGGGCGACCGCCCGGCGCTCGAGGCTGAAGGTCTGATTGACCACGTCGCCCACCCGGGCGGTGACGGTGAAGCCGAGCACCGCGAAAATGGTCAGCGCGACGAG